>NZ_JBIQNW010000010.1:0-69449 GCF_047228265.1 Nostoc sp. UIC 10607
ATGATAATCAAATACTGGGTAAGGAGGCGAGCGACGCTCGCCTCCTTCCCAACCTCTCACTACGATTATCATTTTCACTAACTGGCTTTTGAGTATTTTAGCTGATTGACAAAATGCACTTTTACTTAACCTGTCACGGGTGGCAAGGGACGGATTTATAAAAGTTGATATACCTGCTTTCTGGTGCTGAACTATGCGTAGACGCCCAGGAGCTTGTCGTCCATCATTGCTCATGTCACCCTTCCTTCATTTATAGCTAAACCAAGGCATTGTTGATAACACACATCATACAATTTGTCTAATTGCGATCGCTATCGACTTAAGTATAAATTATCTCGCCTAACCTTGAGGGATAGTTAACGTTTGTAACCACAGCTTAAGCTCTATTAATAAAAACTTAAGCGTAACTTATAAGAACTTGAACGTTTATAACTACAGTTTCTTCTGTGGTAACTAAATAATTTTTTGAGGGGCAATCTTTAGTGTGATGACAAATTATCAGCCAATACTAACAATAGTTGCTCATGAAATCGTCATTCTCTCTAAAAGCGATCTGCTCTCCCGATTTTTGCCGAAAAACTTGATTGCTCTCTATTTAAAATATCAAGAGCGATCGCAACGATGTGTTACACGGTTAGGCACTAGCGTTAGCGCTGCATAGTTAGACCCAACGAGTTCGATAGCACAGAGCGCATACCCTGTACCGTCTGACGCATCTGCTGTAGCTCCTCTATTGTCTGGTGAACGATCGGATTCGCGGCTCCCTGCCCACCGTATGCGCTGCCAGGTATCCGCCCCGCAGTGATGAAGTAGATTTGGTTCGGTGATGCTTTGTACACAAGCCCACCTGAGCGTCCAAAGTTGGCAAGCTGGAAGGTCTGATAGGGGATGTAGTAGGTGACACCACCCTCACGCTGACCCGACTTCTGGTTGCGCCTGCCCTCGACTCGCTCTCGTGCTTGGGTAGCATGTCCGGCTGCCTCCTCTTCCGTTCGTCCCAATCCGATGGTGGTGTCGATTTGCACGGTGAGCACATCTACATCGCCCAGCAAACCTGCGATGATTGAGTAACCTTGTCCGCCTCTCTGACGGTCGGCAGCAGCGCCTAACTGGTCTAGCGAGTTGCGTAGTGTGTCGCGAGCCTGTAGATACTCTCTCATTTTGGCTTCAAGGATCTGTAGCGCGTTGAACATCGCCGTTTGCGCCCCGCGCAGCTGGGATACATTGACGCTGATCGCGGCCTCGCGAGTCTGGGCATTTGCCTGAGCGATCTGGGACTCAATCTGGTTGGTTTCCTCACGGTACCACTCTTGGCTGATTGCTGTGGCGATAGAATCCGGGCTTATGGTGCCCAGTGCCTGCTGCCCCAAACTAGTCAACCCTTGACCCAAGGTATTACTGGCAGCCGCCGTTGCTGCTGTACCCATACCTGCTGCACCGCCGATTGCTGACAACACCTTTAGTCCGGTTGACAGTCGGCTCTGCATTGTCGAGACCCTGGCCGAGATGGCGCTCCGCTGGGCAGCTAATTCCGGGTTCGCCTCGCGTGGGATGATGCCGGAGTTAAGGTTACTCAATGCAGAATTCAGCTCGTGTACAGCTTGCCTAGCATTACCCTGAGCAGCATTGAAATCGTTGCCTTTCTGTATCAGGGTGTCGTGATTCTGCTGTACATCTAAACGCATTGTTTCAGCGTTGCCTCTGACTCCCCCTGCCGACTCCTGAGCACTTCTAGCACCAGTGGCCGCACCGACAATCTGCTCGGCACGGTAGGACGCTGACTGGTTAGGATCTACGACCCCCATAGCTTCAAGGTGAATCATCTGCCCTTCAACGCGACCATAGTCTAATCGGACTTGCTGCAACTGTTGCTGAAAGGTTGAGAGCGTCCGGCCCTGCTCACCGATATTGACAAGGTAGTCCGATAGCGCCGCGATCGCTGTTTCATTGGCGGAGATTTCGTCCCCGGAGACGGTACCAGTGCGCCCGCCGTTCTGCATGTTCTGGCGGTACCCTTCGATCTCGGTCATTTTGCTTTGTGCAGCGCTTCCGTCTGAGATATTGTTGACCTGCATCGCTGGCGGTGGTTGCTGCTGCATCTGCTCACGTTGGTCTTGCTCACCAAAGTCGGCGAAATCCCGCAGGTCTTCGGCCTGATCGCGCTGGATACTATACCCCTTCTGCTGCACTACATGAGTTAACTCATTATTCCCTGGTGACTTACCTGACCCAAAGTAAATATCACTTTGAGTCTGTTCTTTTGGTAAAATCTCCCGTTGCAGAGCAGAATCAGGCATCGACATGACTTGATTTGCCATCATCTCAGCTTCTTGCTCATACTGGTCTCCTGGTTCTCCAACCGTGAGTTTTGCCTGTGGACGACGCAACGGTATGCTACTAATGTCGTGACTAAGGGGCTTTTCTTTGAGCGCCAAGGATTGCTCATCCGCAGATTGCGCCTCTTGAAGGTCTGGTGCTATCTCAGTTACTGTTTGGGGCACATTAGTATTGATTTGTGAACCAAAGCCGCGGATTGGATTCGCTAGTGTCGGAGTATCTTGTGAGGCAAGGGAAGGATTCGTAAAAGTAGATGCGGCTGATTTCTTACGCCCAATTATGCGATCGCTCATCTCACTCTACCTTGGATATCACAAGGCGTATTTTTGAAGCAAATTATACACTTTGTCTAATTGCGATCGCTATCGACTTAAGTGTAAATTATTTTGTTAAGCGATCGCACATCCTCATCCACAAAGAGCTATATCTGACAACAAACCGAGGAAGCGTCTACACTTTTGTAATTATTTAGACAAATGCGATCACCTACGGTGGGCGCTTGCGCCATCGCTCATCTCATCTTCTTTATATCAACTAAACTATGGGGTTATCTGATTGCTAAAGCTTGACATACACCAAAACCAAAATTTGTCAATACCTACTGGCTACAACTAAAGTCTAATTTTAGAATCAAGTCCTCAGTTAAACTAGAGAGTATACAAACCATTTCTAATTACTAGTAGACTGTAACGGAAGTTTATCTACCTTTAACAAGGAAATTTTGCCTCTTGTTAGTATAGTTAATTGAGATGGGAGCTGGATTTACGCCGTGTTTTACTAGTTGTGATGTCTTTCGCTCTCCAAGGAAATCCGGTCAAATGATAGAGATAATTCATCAGCTACAGTGTCTTTCAAGACAACTAATACTACAAAAATGGCTTAAGAGTTTAGGGATTGTGACACTAAGTTCGTCTGATTGCCCATAATAATAAAAGTAACTCTTCAGCAATTTCTCGTTGTACTCTATTAGTAAATCATAACTATATTTTTAACTATGACTACGCAAACACTACCTCCACCAGAAGTTTATCAAGGCCAGTTTGGGGAATTTACAATTACTCCAAGCGATCGCACTGGCGTAATTATCTATCGCGCTGGGTTAATGGTAGCAGCACTAAGCTTTGCCATAGGCAGCGCTTTGGTTTTGCTCAACAATAACCAAGCTGTTTCTACCGCAATTACACCACTATATACTTGTTTTAGTCTCGCTCTTGGTGTAAGTTTATTTACCATTCATATCTACATGGCATCGCTGCACCGAATGTTGCAAATTTTTTGGGCGATCGGTAGTATAGCATCAGTGATTTTGGCAATCTCTAGTAGTGAACCTTTGGCTCTCACTGTTTACAATCAGCCTCTTACCTTATTTGGAGTTGGTTTTATCTTCGTTGCTTTGACAGGTATTTATTTTAAAGAGGCTTTTTGCTTCAATCGCCTGGAAACCAAAGTATTAACCCTAATAGTACCGCTACTGTTGTTAGGACATTTGGTGGGAATTTTACCAACTCAGGTGGAAAGTATTTTATTAGGAATTTGGGCAACGTTGTTTTTAGTCTTTGCCCTGCGAAAGACAGTGCAAGTAATTCCTGCTGATATTGGAGATAAGTCTGTCTTTACCTACTTGAAAGAACAACGTTTAGCTAAGGGTTAATGCAGACAAAAAAACGTCGGCGTCAAAAATTTCCAAAAATCAAACTAATAAAACGCCAAGAAATGTGGACACTTACGGCTCAGGGGTGGGCGATTGCAATCGCTTTGATTGCTTATTTAATTTTTTTCACTATTACTCATGTACACTCATTTCTCGCCGTGACTTCCCCTATTAAATCAGCAGAAGTATTGGTTGTTGAAGGATGGCTACCAGATTATGCCATACAAGAAGCTTTGACTGAATTTAAAAACGGTTCTTATCGTCTAGTAATTACCACCGGAGGCTCAATAGAAAAAGGAAATTATCTTAGTGAATACAAGAACTTTGCAGAAGTGTCAGCCGCTACCTTCAAAAAACTCGGTTTAGAATCAGAGAAGGTGGTAGCTGTTCCAACACCTGTGGTAATTAAGGATCGTAGTTATGCATCTGCTGCCGAATTTAATCGCTGGCTATCTGATTCAAATTTAAATCTACAATCAATTAATGTTTTTTCCTTGGACGTTCACACCCGTAGAAGTTGGTTGCTGTTCAAAAAACTCCTTACTCCTAACATCAAAGTTGGTGCGATTGCTGCCAAAACACAAGATTATGATCCAGACAAATGGTGGGATTATAGCCAAGGTGTACGGACAATTATTGATGAAGGCATAGCTTATATTTATGCGCGGTTTTTGAATTGGAAAGCCTAGAAGTGATAATTCGTAATTCGTAATTCGTAATTCGTAATTTTGAGTTACGAATTATGAATTGTGCTAGATAAAGTAATTTCGGTGGTATCAAGTGCTTTTACTATAGGCAATTAGACAAACATCATATTACTTTTCCAAGATTTGTAATAATGCTTGTCTGTAAATTTTAAGTCCTTCTGCGTTCAGATGGTCGCCATCACTCGTTAAATTCTCTTTAAGAGCATTATTCTCATACAATGGTGCTAGTCCTGCTGCTGCAACTGGTACTTTTTCTATTTCAGCAACTTGATTAATCAGAGCATTAATTTGTTCAACTCTAGAAAGTGAGGCTGCTACAGTTGGATCTGAGCTTGCTGCAACTGTTGAATAAAAAGCCGGAATGAGAAAAATCTCTTTATTTCCCATTGTACGGATAAGTGCGATCGCTTCTTGCAGATTTTTAGTAAACAACTCATCACTAATTCCATACCAAGCATCATTTCCACCTACGGCAATAATAGCTTTTTCGCATTTTACCTTGGTAGGAATTAAACTTTTCAGTTGTTCTAGTAATGAGATTGTACTCAATCCATTTAATCCAAAATTGAAAGTGCCCTCACCAAGAGTATTACCAAGCCCAGCCGAAATAGAATCGCCAAATAAGCAACCTGAAAACTGTTTATCTTGGGCAGCAAGTGTTTGATATTGCAGTGCAATTTTTCCTAAGGGTGAAGAACTTACATTATCCTTTGGAGGTGCATCGGCAGAACCAGAAGAAGAATTTGCCAGTCCAACTAGCTTAGAAATTTTTGACACATCAACAACTAATTGATTACTAGGATATGCTTCTAAAAAGCTGATTAATCCTAGACCTTCTGGTGATCTTGCTCCGATGATAATAGCAGATCGTAGGGCTTGTATACTGGCTTGATCGCGACGGGCGATCGCTTGGGATGCAAAAGATAAAATTTGCTTGCCCATTCCTGTATTTAGCAGCTTATCTAAAGCCACAATATTAAGAGACATTTTTACCTGAAGAGCATCTTGAAACTTCTGTTTCTCTTTAGCACTGAGGTAATCTAGGAAAGATTGCAGATCGGCAGAAGCCTTTTGCGTCTTGTCATAGTTGCGTATATCTGCCACAGGGATCGATTGCTCAAACAATCCATATCTGACAGTAACTTTCTCAGCGGCCAAACTAGGCAACAAACCAAGGCCACTGTGCAACAGTAAAAATATTAAGCACCCAGATAGGCTTATTAAAAAACGATAGAAATATTTCATCACAGAAGATAAGAAGATAGATAGTCAATAGTTAATAGTCAAGAGTCAAGTGTCAAAAGTCAAGGGGAATTGGGAAAGAGGTCTTTGTAGAGACGGCGATTCATCGCGTCTCTTGCCTTAACCGAACAGCATTGCCCCCATCCCTCTCAACAGCCAAGCCCAATTTGGGAATACTCAAACCAGTAGGCGTGAGGATGAAACCGTGGTAGAAGAAGGCGCATATTGGCTAGCTTGGGCGCAAATTTCGGGAATTGGCCCGGTGTTACTGAGGCGGCTGCAACAGCATTTTGGCACGTTAGCAACTGCTTGGAACGCTACTAAGGTAGAGTTAGCAGAAGTGGAGGGTTTTGGTTTTCAGACACTAGAAAAAGTAGTACAACAGCGATCGCGTTTGCACCCAGAACAACTATTCACCAAGCACCAGCAGGAAAATTCCCATTTCTGGACACCAGCAGATGCAGATTATCCCCGCTTACTGCTGGAAACTCCGAGTCCACCGCCGATTTTGTACTATCGCGGTGAAGTCGAACTCCAAGAAAATCTTGGACAAAAACCGATGGTTGGGATTGTCGGAACACGCCAACCCTCAGAATACGGTATCCGTTGGACTCGCCAAATTAGTACAGCTTTGGCTAAAAATGGCTTTACAGTTGTTTCTGGTATGGCAGAGGGAATTGACACAGAAAGCCACATCGCCGCCATGAAAGCAGGTGGACGCACGATCGCAGTTTTAGGAACCGGTGTAGATGTCATCTATCCGCATAAAAATCGGGATTTGTACAAGCAGATTTTGACGGCTGGGTTAGTCGTAAGTGAGTACCCTACAAAAACCCCACCCGATCGCACGCATTTTCCCCGTCGTAATCGGATTATTGCAGGTTTAAGCCGCGCCATCCTTGTAATGGAAGCACCCTTAAAATCTGGATGATGCCAACCATTCTATAGGGTTTCCAGGGCTTCTGGCTACGCTCTGGCTACAATGACAAAAGATAGTAAAAAAGTTGGCAAAGTCGGTATAGAACAGCGCTCTGGTAAATATCGCCTAAGATTACCCAGAGCGATCGCAGATGGATCTAATCGGTACATTTCCACCGGGTTATCTATTGATAGCCAGGAGGGTTACAAACAAGCCCAGAGGCTAGCTTGGGACATAGAGGATGAAATAGCCAGAGGTAAGTTCAACCTAACCAAACATAAGGTAACTAACCAGTCAGAACTAATACCCCAGTTAACCCTAGTTGAACTCTGGCAGCGCTTCAGTGACCATAAAAAAGCCTCTGTTGCCCTATCCACCCATCACAAGGTCTATGAGGGGACCTGGAAAAGATTAATCGCCCTAATACCCCATCAATCCCCTGATGATGCCGAGGCGGTTAAATACTGGTTAGTAAAGCATAAGCCAGCCAGCACAGCTAGGCAGGTACTAATACACTTAAGCGCCTGTATGGATTGGGCCATGTCCCAAGGACTACTAAATACCCATAGGTTTACCGGATTATCAAAGGGTATCAAGGTAACTAAGGGGCACAACATTGACCCATTTACCACCGCAGAGATGTTAGGGATACTCCAGTTATTTCAGGGTAGCCATTATGAGAACTTTGTACACTTCCTGTTTTTAACTGGCTGTAGAACTGGGGAAGCGATCGCGCTCCAATGGAAACAGGTAGCTACTGATTACTCTTCAGTTACCATTAATGCTACTTATTACCTTGAGCTAAGGGCCAGGAAGCCAACTAAAACTAAGAAGTCCAGGGTAGTACCCTGTAACAATCAGTTATCACAGTTACTCCAAAAGTTAACCAGGGGGCAGCCTACCGATCAGGTATTTACCAGCTTAGAGGGCTGTGTCATAAATAACCATAACTTCCTTTTATACCACTGGCGACCTAAGATTACCCAACTGATTGAACAAGGGTTAGTAGAGCGCTACCGACCTGCTTACAATACCCGGCATACAGCTATTACCAGGATGCTTGAATCCGGGTTAACTACTGCTGAGGTGGCTAGGGTAGTAGGTAACAGCCCAAGGGTCATAACAGAACATTACGCAGGCATTAGTCGATCCATAGTCCTACCAGAGTTTTAGGGTATATCTGACTAAGTAGAGGTAACTGTAAGTTTTATAAAAACCCTATTTTTAACTGAACTTTGTCTAATGGTTATATAGATCACAGCCCTCTGGTTAACCTTTCCAGGGGGTATTTTTATGTCCCTTAGTCGCCCCGGCGTTGCATATGGATTCCTGGCTAGCGCTGGAGATGTGGGGGTATTAGCTTGATGTCTTAGTATCTTGTGAACTTTCCTTAAAAGAGATAGAGATACTAAGACAGATGTTACCCCCCAGTACGCCCTATGGATTCTCATTAGAGTCTTAGGATTCTCATTAGTCTGACAGAGAAGATTTCAGATTTCCAAGGGTATTATCAGCCAGCCTAAAATACCAAATCACCTAAGAAAGGGTTAACCCTGTTAAATAAGATACCACAACCCCTTGGCATTTATCTAAGGGTATGATATGATAGTAGTAACAAAGCAACAAAGGTAAAACCATTATGGCTAGCAGTTTTCAAGCATTTAACCTAAGACTTCCTGAAGAACTAGACAGCCAAGTAAAGGCACAAGCGCAACAACTAGGTATCAGTAAGCATCAGTTTATTATCGATGCCATAGCCGCGCAGTTAGGAGATCAAGCTTATGAGTACCCAGCACCCGCCACAACTACCCTTGCGGATCTTCAGGCACAGGTAGATAGATTACAAAAACAGTTCAAAATATTAGCCGAGCATTGTGGTAATCCTCTAGGCACTTGGTAATAGAGGCGCAGAGCATTTATACCTATTCCTAAAGACATAGATTTAAATATCTTTAGGATTCCTTAAGGTTTACAAGATTACCCAGAGGCTAGAACCCTGATTCTACTGTTAACTAACCAGACTTGACATTCTAAGAGAAAGCAGACAAATAGGGACAGGGAAATGATTAAGACAACAGCTAAGTTCTCAATGCGGTTCACTGAAGAGACTAAGGTACAGATTGAGAAGCTGGCAGCCGATCGGGAAAGCTCAATCGCTCAGATAGTCAGAGAAGCATTGAGAGATTATCTGGCTAAACAAACCATAGAAACCAAATAGGGCAACCAGTTACCAGCTAGTTACCCTAAGAAACCAAAGATTCAAAGTAAACAAAACACAGGGCTAATGCCCAAGGATTCAAAAATGTCTTATACCACCGATGATAACACACTTTCCAATACTCAGTCAAGATTTGATGCTGATGCAAATAGCCAGGATAATAGAAAAGCAGCCTTAGATTTAGTAAGGGCTTTTGATATCTTGCAACCCCCAGTATCTAGCGGGGCGGACACATCCCACTCAGATTATAAGGGGCGGGGTGATGTGATTAATGCAAAAAAGGCAGCTAAGTTTTATATTCAAAGCGCCGATGAAAAGGCTTATGCTTTCTGGGAAGTGTTTGCGGCTACTTATGGGGCTTATCACAGAAATGGAGAGTTTAAGTTAACCCAGGATGCTTGGGCGGGTACTGTCTACTATGAGGGTAAGTCTACTACAGTTGGTAAGCTAGTAGGTAAGTTAGAGCAAATACTTGAACTAGCTAGACCCCGAACATCCGAAGGATTCTATGATAGACAGCTAGACCTATTTCTAGAGACTAGGCAGGTTAAGCCAGTTAAGCAATATCTAGATAGTTGCTTGCGCCAATATAGCAAGACTGAAGAGGTTTTTGAGGTAGTAGAAAACGGTATTACCCTATTAATCCCAGGGCAAAGAAATGGGTCATTTATGAATACTACAGTTGACCTACTACCAGAATGGGACAGCTTAGGCAAAGTGCTATTTGGTACTGATGACTTGTTAACCCAAGAGATGATTACCACTTGGTTAGTTGGGGCTGCCAAGCGGGGTATTAACCCTGGCTGTTATAACAAGAGAACCATAATCCTTAAGGGTAGCCAAGACGCGGGTAAATCAGCATTTGTTTCTAAGTTAGCTAAACACTGGGGAACTGAGTTACCCTCTGGTACTTCTGAGATGGACTTTGTTCGCCAGTGTAGCAGGACTTGGATTATGGAACTAGCCGAATGCGATCGCCTGTTCAAAGGTAGAGATGCTAGCATCCTTAAGCAACAGTTGTCTACCACAGTTGATAAATATGTCCCCAAGTATAAGGAAGCCGATGAAATGGCTATTAACCCTAGAACTACTGTGTTTATGGGGACAACTAATAAGTCCCAGTTCTTAGTAGATGATACTGGTAACAAAAGATTCTGGGTAGTTGATTTGGCGGATGATTGGAAGTTACCCCTAGCTTGGTTAGATGAAAATGTAGATCAACTATGGGCTACTGCTTACCATAAGTTACTCAATGGGCATCCTACCGACTTGTCAGAAGATAGCCAAGTTGCATCAGAGGTCAGGAACCGGGATTACATGGTTGAGGGTAGCTGGAATGAGCAACTAGAAACAGTCTTGGAAAAGGCTACACTTGATGGTAAGTTAGCCGTTGCTTTCAAAGCAGTAGATATTATGTATGCAATGGGGCTTCAGGGGGATGCTCATGGCAGACACAAGGCAGCAGTTATCGCTAGCTTGAAACAACTTGGTTATGAGCAAAAGTCCATCAAGGTACTAGGCAAGGCTGAAAAGCTTTGGAAGTTAACCAGTGCATCTAACACTGACACATACCCCGGCAAGTTTGACCTAGAGCGCAGAGTTTGGACTCATCTCGACAAAGATACCCCTGAAAAAGGTTACAGATAAATACTAGCAGTTAACTAACCCCCAGCAATGCCCCTACCATTAGGGGTATTTATTTGTCCTACCCGCTTTAATGCGCTTAAACAGGAGTGCTTTTACTCTATTGACCTCCCAGTTACCTCCCGGTTACCTCTGGTTACTCCAAAGTTACCTTGCTGGTAACCGCTAGGATGTATAGGGGGTAAGCATTACAGCCTTCCGGTTACCTGGTTACCTCTATTTTCTCTAAAATAGGGTGTACAGAAATACTATAGGGGTTTTGTTTGCCAAATATGAGGTAACTAGGTAACCCATAGGCTACAACCTAAGCTCCATAAAGGTTCTAGCGGTTACTAGTAGAGGTAACCAGAGGTAACTAGGGAGGTAACCGGGAAATACTAAAGACTAAATCACCCAGCGATCACCTAACCGACCCTTAGCCCCCTCTAGTATCGCCTAAGACAACCACCGGGGCTTAAGGTATCCCATAAACGCATCAATAAATACACTATAAGTAAATCAGGGTATTAATCCATAACTTATAAGATATTCAAATAACTAAATAGTTCATTATGGGTTAACCCAAAGGCACACAATAGCCTCAAACTATTGTATAATGGTAGTTATAGAAGGTATATGGTTAGGTTGACAGAATAAGGTTAAAGGTACAAATAGAGGATTTATGACTAACCCAGTAGACAAACCCAATCTTGAATATACACTCCGATATCTCAGAGAGCGCCCTAAGTCAGCTAACAACGCTGAGATAATAGCGGCATTAGGTTTGTCTAATAAGGGTAAGACCTCTGGTAAGTATCTCTATTTGGCGCAAGACAAGAAAGGTAAGTTCTACCGGATAGCTACCCAGAAAGCACCGGACGCACTTGTAGGCCATGAGTTGCCCGAATATCAAGCCGAAGTTGTTACCTCCGGTCAAGAGGCTACCAAGCTGAAGCAAGAGAAATACCGCAAGGCTACAGGGGTATTCAATGGGATGGAAGTTTTCAACCCTAAACGCACAGCTAAACCAGAGACTAAGAAGCAACCCCAGATACTAGCAGACGCTGACTGGGTAACCCTAGATGTAGCCTAAGTACTTAATCAACTATTTTATACTAACTAATATGGCAAAGGGAAATACTAAACAGATGCAAGCGCTTGCACTGGAGACTTTAAACTATGGCTCCTATGACCACAAGGATGAGGCGATTAACCTCAGACTTAACCACAAGGATAAGCAGGGATTGAAGAAACTAGCGGATAGTCTAGGGCTGCCAGTTAATCTACTGCTGAGGGTACTAATCAAGCAAGCGATCGCCCAAAACGCCGAGGGTATTAATCCAATACCTACCTTTGATACCAACGCGGATAAGCCAAAGGGCAATAAATAACCATAGGGGATATTATTATGACTGCTGAGGATTTCCAAGATTTATTGGTAGGCTATTTAGGGGATAACTGGTTTGATTTCTTCTACCCTGAGTTTTGCCAAGCTATAGCTGATAGATGGTCTACACCCTATCAGGACATGGCTAATCTTAAAAAACAGGGTTGGTCTTTCAAAGAACTAAACCATCATCCTCTTTATGGCTTCTGGGTTAATCTGGTTGAATATCATCCCAACATGAAAGCGCTTACTAAACGCATAAGTAGTTTTGAACACTAACCAGTAACCACCTAGCGATCACTTAATCAACATCACAGGTATTTAATCAACTAATCAATCCACACTACACTTATTTGAATCAAACAGAGTAGGCTGGGCTGACCTAGCCATCTCTTCTGTCCCCATTGCCACATAGGGGTAAATAGATATCAGCTCATTTAACTCTTGTACACTTTCAGGGGGCAATACTTGTACAAGTTCTGTATACTCGGTATTTTGGAAGTCTTGCCTAGTCTTCCATAGATAGATGTTTTTATTCTCAAAGATTCGCACTACTTCATCCCGATTAGTAACCATTACATAAGCCGGGGTGTTACTGGTAGTCTTAAACTGATGAACAATAGCACCCGCAACAATACCAGCCACATAAACCTTACATTGGCTTCTATCAAAGGGTTCATCATCCCCATCATTATCTAAATCACCTACCGGGGTTTGGATTTGAGCTTGTTCATCTATCCGGGGTTGTTCTGTTCTATGTGTACCTGTTTGAACCGCAACAAGGGATATAACTAGCACCCCCACAACCCCTATTGCTCTAAGATGCTTCTCAATAAAATATATGTATCTGTCTATCATTTAATGTATTTAATATTACTTCCTTAATCTATTCTCAGGGGCATCAAGGGTCAAGGCTATGTATCTTTATTGTTATATTAGAAACATAAGCACCCTAGATAACCATCACTTCTCAGTTCGCTTATTACTGGGTCAAACAGGAGATAATCAGAGATAACAGGAGATAACCGGAGATAATCGGCAATCCCTCAGTTCATTAGTTGCCCCATAAGAAAAGCCCGGTAAGTTAACCAAGACCTACCGGGCTAAACTATGACTTACTGAACGCTTAGAACTGACCGAAAAATGATGAGAGGAGAAAGGCATCATCAGTAGTTATCTGAGATAAATCAGGGACTGACAACGGTTCCTTAGCTTCTCTAACTTCCCTCTGGTAAAGATTAGCATAAGCCTCAAATCTTTCTGGAGTAGAACAAGCATAGACTATAGCGCTCGGATCATTTGAAAAGACCGAATCCAGAATGCTATAAATCCATTGGACATGTTCTAATGGGTCATCGCCAATAACATCTTGCACGGCGGCATAAAGAGCCTCAGCGCTTTCATAACTCTTACCATGCCACAGAAGTCCTTTATTACCATATCGGGCTGTTGTAGACTCAACTCCGAAGTTTTCCTGAGTTAGCAGAAGCGCTCCGAGTCTCAAGTATTCATTGATGGTTTTTTCCCGACCATAAACCAAGATGTATTTAGTAAGATATACCTCAGCCCGGTCAAGGTTTAGTAAACCATGCTTGATTAGTTTTTCAACCGCATCCTGTAATACATGTAAGGTTTTAAGCGCTGAGATTTTCTTAAAGTTATCAGCATCATCAATAGCTTTCTGAGCCGCCTCAGCTTCCTTCATAGCTTGTATTGCTTTATCAGCAGCTTCTTTCGCTTGCTGTTTTAGTTGGTTCACAAAACTGTCATTAGCCATTTTATTAGTCCTTAGATTATTTGGTCTTCTACTAATAAGAATGTCAAGTACAAAAGTCCCTGAAACGCCGAAAGAGGTATTGACAATGTAAGGTTAAATGGGGCAATAAAAATGAAGACTAAGGCATTATCATTTCGGATCGAGGAAGACACATACAACTACTTGGCTGACTTGGCAGATAAGTCAAAACAACCCATGTCAGAGGTAGTTAGGGGGATATTGGAAAATAATCAGATGACAGAGGGTACTAGACGCGCCTATGGGGAATGCTTAACCTATTTGGCATCAGTAGATTCTAATGATTTTTTAGTTGGTCTGGATGCCCTTGTAGAGGCTATTAAGGAGGTTAAGACCAATGGTTAGAAAGACCAACTGTCCCATCTGTTCGCTTAATGCTGAGGCTAGGCAAAGCTTTGAGGATAAAGTCAGGCTAGGCCTGCCAGCAACCGCATTAGTCGATTATTTGATAACTCAGGGTATCCATGTAACCCCTCAGCAGATATATTCCCACAAGAAGCATTCAAAGCCCCTGCAACGCACAGTACCCCAGAGTAACCCGGTAGCCCCTAGGCTAACCACAAATGTCTCAGCCGATGGTTTGACCACCGATGACAGACAAGAGAGGTTACTGGCGATCGCTCTAGAGGCTGTTGATTCCTTAGCTGCCCAGTTTAGAGACTCTAATAATCTGAGGGTAGCTAGGATGCTTAAGGAAATGGGGGAGTTAGCCAGGGCACTGGTAAGAGACAGGATGGATCGGGAAACTCTACCAGAAACTAACATCTCAGTCAGTATCAACCTCGGTTCACTTGAGGCACAACTAGGGTTACCAGAACGGGACATGACCGGACAGGATATCAAATACCAAACAGAGGAACAACAATGATTATCAACAGAAGCCGAATATTTGCCAAGTTCAACCTGAATGCTGACCAAAGGAAAATATTTAACCTATTGACCCCGGCCCAGCAAAAGAGACTTATCAAAGTCCTTGAGGGTAAACAAGGACAACGCAGGGTTATCAAGGCATCATCCAACCCTAGACGCGCCAGACCTAATCAGGCTACCCAAGACACCCAAGGGATAGAAAACCAATACCAAGACCGCCTGATGTAACCTTTGTCGAAATGTTTCGATAGCCTGGGAAATATTTCGATTTTAAGCCCAAGACCAACCAGAACAGCCAAAGCTCCCAAGGTATGACCAGTACCAAGGGAGCTATCAATAAATCTTTATCAACAATACTATGACCATTATAGCACATCTTTCTCCTAATGGGGAAAGAAAAGACAGCAGTTATCACCTAGCCTCTTTTGAGGCTAGGCTAGCCTGTGGTAACTCATGGGAGAATAGCCTAACTGAGTATTTAGGTACTCAAGGGTTAGACCGGGTTTACCAGCCAGACCAGTACATGACATACCGATCGGTTTATGGGAGTTGGAAGCCTGACCCGGATAACTGGCGATCGCGGAGTCAGTCTAAGCTAGCCCAAGACTTATACCCAAAGTACCAGCGAGATATCCGAGTTATTCACAAGGGGGCTGGTTACAACTTAGAGGTTAAGTCCAAATCAGGCATCTTTGAAAACCATAACATACTGGTAGGCGGTATTGCAAGCCGATGGGAGCGCTACAGGTTCCCTGTTCACTTTGTAGTTGCCATCGATCGCAACACAGGAGAAGCCAGGGTAACTGAAGCGGATAGGCTAACCAGAGAGACAAGCTGGTTAAGAGTCAAATCCCAAGAGCTATCATATGGAATACCAAGGCATCTGTTTAGACCCCTGGACACTTGGTTAGACTTCATAAAGACTACTAGTTGACTCTCTGGCTATCCTCTGGCTACACTGGGGACTATAAACACCCCTAGAAGCCTTATAGAAGCCAGAGGCTTTGGATTATTGCAGGTTTAAGCCGCGCCATCCTTGTAATGGAAGCACCCTTAAAATCTGGTGCCTTAATTACTGCTACCTACGCAAATGAATTTGGCAGAGATGTCTATGCACTGCCTGGAAGAGTGGACGATCACCCATCCCAAGGGTGCTTAAAGTTACTGAATCAGGGAGCTTCTTTCATCCTTAAAGAATTAGATGAACTGTTAACAATGCTAGGAGCAATACCACAAATTGATGCAGTCGAGGCTTCCACAGCACCAGAACAGTTAATGCCAACTTTATCGCCAGAATTGCAAACGGTTATGGATGCACTCGCAAGTGAAGCTTTACCCTTCGATTTTATTGTTCAACAAACCAGCATGGCTGCTGGTGCAGTTTCCGGTGCGTTGTTACAGTTGGAACTTATGGGTTTAGTTTCGCAGTTACCAGGAATGCGGTATCAAAAAAGTTAAGAATTAAAAGATAACAGTATAGTTTAGCTTTTAGAAACAAAAAGCTAGTGGCGATCGCACTTTCGATTTTTCTAGCTGCTTGATGAGGTAGATGTCTCTGGAGCTTTCACCACTCTTCTACCCCAAGGTTTGATGACTGAAATGCCGATGATGCCAAGTATACAGAGAGTTTGAATTGCACCACCAATCAGGACTCCATTCAAGTCAAACATGTACAATGGATTGTTCAATGCTTGCTCCCGTGCCACATCTGAAATACCTGTCACCGCATTAACCCACGGGCCTAGCCATATAGTTCCTACCACAATCAAAGTAACTGTGGCAATCCATTTGACAATTACCCAGTAATGTTTGAAGAATCCCCAAACGGTGAGCCAACAGAGGAGTCCTCCTGTTAATAAAGATAGGTTTGCAGAGGGAATAACTACAAAATCATCAAGCAATTTCAAGGTTGTGTTAATTGCATACAGTTCGTCACCATTGGTAATATTGGCATTCTTTAACGCGATCGCAACCATACATAGAGCAGATCCAAACCAAATGCTACCAGAAGCGACATGAGCAGAGAGTAACCAGTTTTTCTGTTTAACGTTGAGTTTGGGCATAAAGTCTCCAGATTTAGCAAAGTTAATTAGCTACCATATAATATGGCTCCTTATTATAATAGGATAAAATTTCCTAACTTCAAAGGTATTTACCTATTTAAACTAAAAATCTCGCATCGCTGGTACTCCTGCCTGTAGCTTAGACAAGAGTTGTATCAGCGTCTTCTGCTCAGTCAGGCTTAGATGAGCTATCAGTCCAGTAGTTCGACAAAAATGATCTGGCAGCATATTTGTCAAATTCTGTTGCCCTTGCTCGGTCAATTGCACGATTAAACGGCGTCTATCTTCTGGGTGTGGTTGTCGCTTCACCCATCCATCCCGTTCCAAACCGTCTAATAATCCAGTTATAGTTCCACGAGTTACACCAGAACGTTCAGCACATTCTGAAGGTGTTAAGTGCTGACCATTTGCTCGGAATAATTGCATGACAACTGTAAATTTACCCATAGACAGCTGATGGCGAGCTAAATGGGCATCCAATGCGGCATAAACAAGGGCTGTAGTTTTCAAAAAGGCTAAACAAGTCTCCACTGCGGAAATGTTTAACTCAGGGAACTGTGTGGCAAGTTCCTCTAGCTCGTACTTTGGTGGGACTTCAGGAGAAACAAACATGAATTTGCAAGCATTAGTTGACTAGCTTACTATATGCTGCCTTAGTAAAACTTGCTGTGGCAACTCTACATTTAAAAATTCTAATTTATCTTGGGGGATAATACTGCGGATTCATCACTGGAGATTGATAACCGTTTGGGGGTACTGTACTTCCCATACCGTTAGGTACAGGACTGACAACAGGAGGCTGATAAACGTTCATAGGTACGGTGCCTGTTGTATTGTTTGGTAAAGCTGGACTCACACCCTGGGGCTGATAACCGTTTGCAGGTGTAGTGCTTATACTGTTGGGTGTAACAGCATTTTGGCTAAACTCTTCGTAAGCAGCACGAGAAATTGAGCTAATTAATTTTTCGGCACGAGGGTCATTATTGGGGCGTTGTACCATGACAGCTGCTACGTAGCGCTTGCCAGTTGGAACAACAACTAAACCTGCATCTGCCAGCATAGTACCAATATCGCCCGTTTTGTGATATACTCTCGCGCCTGTTCCCAAACCAGATGGTAGCAGAGTGTTTCTCTGAGTGCGACGCAAGATATCGAGCATTAAATCGCGTGATGGCATACTCACTAAATTTCCCTGACTCACAATAGCCATCAAATTCCCCAATTCTTTGGGAGTAGTGGTATTTGTCCCTTGCAAATCTGGGAGTTGATTACGAATTATTGTGTTTGTCAATCCCCAGTTTCGGAAACGCTGGTTTAAAGCCTCTATTCCTCCCAGTCGGGCAATCAGCATATTTGTCGCCGTGTTGTCGCTAATTGTAACCATTTTTGTGGCGACTTCCAGAGCGGCGTACTGGGTTCCGGCTGATTTGTATTGCAGATTTCCAGAACCGCCAGCAACCATATCCTGTTGCATGGTCAGCATTTCATCCAGGCGAATTTTCCCTGCGTCCACATCCTGGAAAAAGGCAATTAAAATCGGCACCTTAATTGTGCTAGCCGCCGGAAAACTGGTAGAGCCATTGACATCTACATAATTACCAGTATCTAAATCTACCAAGAAAACTCCGGGTGTAAGATTTGGGTTGGTCGCCGCCAAATTTTGTACGGCATTTTTCAAAGCGCTAATTTCCTGGGATAAGTACATACTCGAAGCTGCAACTGGGGGAGTTTGGGTAGGTTGCGGCTGCGATCGCGCTACATTCGCCACATTACTATTAGATTGCGGCGCAGAAGTTGTGCTGATGCGATTAGCCGGGTCTAATACTGACAATGCGGTGCCAACAATTGCACCCATCCCAACACCCACAATCAACAACCGCACAACATACAACAAAGTTTTGGCCATTGGCTTTAACCGCGTCTTCCGCGATGAACGCCTGCCTATTTTTGGCTTTTCCATCCGCACTGTTTTCACCATCACAGCACCTGGTCGAAAGGGAGGAATTTTTCCCTTCCCAGTAGGTATTGATTTTACTGCCGTTGGCATGACTAACCCCGATTTTACCCTGCGTGTAGCGCCAGGGGTTGGGGGAGGACTGATGCGATTTTTTGGGCGTGCTAACGCCGCTTCTCTGCCAGTGGCACCTTGCTGCTGCTGGCTCTTAACTTTCACTTTCTTCTGCGCCACTTTTTGAACCTTTTGTGGACGCTGGCGGCCATTTAAGGGTTGACGCCGCGAGAAAGCTGTTAGTTCGTCACTTGACTCTGACACAGTTACTCCTTGTGACCCACTTGACTGTTTTCTTGCAGACTCCTAACCCAAAACTTATTTAAGCAATATTAATACTCAAATTCCACTTTGCCACTAAGTAGCATTTTTGTGTTTAGTTTAAGCCATATTAAATATTTTGGGGGATGATTGCGTACATATTAAACGAATAATTACAATTTTTCACCATCCCTCTGGTTTTTAAGGGCCCATTCTACTTGCTGTAAAATCCCTCGCAGCATGTACACTTCCCCTGTTTTCAGGTGAGCGCGATTATATAGTTGGCGGAATTTTTCCATGCGACTAGCTGCCGTATGGGGATATACATAGCCAATTTTTAATAATAATGATTCTAATTGCTGATAGTATCCTTCTACAACATCTAAGGGTGCAAGTTCAGTTTGGGTTAAGGTTTGAGTCTTAGGTTGCTGGGCACATTGTGACAATTCATAACAGCAGATTGCTACGGCGGTAGCCAAATTCAGGGCTACATAATCTGGACTCGTGGGAATGCCAACAAACCGCTGTGCATAATTTAATTCTTCATTGCTTAATCCCCGGTCTTCCCTGCCAAAAATTAGTGCCGCGGGTTCTTCTGGTTCCTCCAGCAGCCAGGGTAGTGCAGTGCGGGGGTTTTCTAAGGGTGTTTCCCAACTCCGAACGCGACCAGTAGTAGCGATCGCTCGTACACATCCATGCAATGCTTCTGGTAATGTCGGCACTAATACCGCAGATTCTATAATTTCCTGAGCATGAACAGCCATCATCAAAGCTTCCGTCGATAGCGGATCGCATTGGGGGTTCACTAATACTAAATTATATAGCCCGAAATTTTTCATTACCCTGGCGATCGCGCCGATATTTATCGGCCCTGCTGGTTCTACCAACACAATTCTTAATCCAGCCAAGCCCATTTTTTTGCCTCCTGCGATCGCACCAGATAATATTTACAGGCTAATTCTCAGCGTTGTGGTTCTGCTGAAGAGTTTCCTTGAAATCATTTTAGCTGTGTAGGTGAATGCCTGTGTTAGCTCTGATGTAATATCAACGTTGTAACATCGCGTGATTTCACTCAACAATGCCACAGCCAGCCCAAATAAAAAGCTTTAGGAAACGTTGGTTTCCTCGGATTATCAAAAGAACTTTAATTGTGCTGTTAGTGCTGGGGCTATTATTAGCGGGATTCGCCACTTACACTGTGCGCCAATCCTTTGCTCAAGAAAGTGGCACAATTCAACTACCTGAACTCAAAGCTAAAGTAACCGTCCAGCGCGATAAATGGGGAATTCCCCACATTTATGCTGCCAACTCTCACGATTTATTTATGGCGCAAGGTTATATCCACGCCCAAGACCGTTTTTGGCAAATGGATTTTTGGCGACACATCGGCTCTGGGCGACTCTCAGAAATGTTTGGTTCCTCTCAGGTTGATACTGACAGATATCTGCGGACAATGGGTTGGGCAAGGGTGGCCCAACAAGAAATTCAAGAAATTAATGCAGAGATGAAGGCATACCTGGAAGCTTATGCCGATGGTGTCAATGCTTATCTTGCAGAGCATCAAGGCAGCGTCCTAAGTCTAGAATACGCTGTGCTAAAATTCCTCAATCCTGGGTATAAGCCAGAACCTTGGCAAATACTGCATTCTCTGACTTGGGGCAAGGTGATGGCTTACGATTTGGGTACAAATTTCCAGAGCGAAATTGAACGTGCCATCCTGCTTAAAACCCTTACTCCTGCTCAAGTAGAAGAACTTTATCCACCGTATCCTCAAGACTTGCCAGCGATTTTACCTGAGTTCGCAAAAAGGAAAACAGGAGAGGATGAAAATCCTGATGAGACAACATTTACCACCTTTGGTATTGAGGAGGTAATAGAGTCAATTACCAAGCCGATCATGGCTTTAGAACAACTCATCGGCCCCACGGGAATCGGTATTGGTTCTAATAACTGGGTAATATCCGGTCAGCGCACGGTTACAGGTAAGCCAATTTTGGCAAATGACCCCCACTTAGGTGTACAAATACCCTCTATATGGTACGAGGTTGGTTTGCACTGTACATCTAAGAGTGCAGAATGTCCTTACAACGTTACTGGCTTTTCCTTTGCGGGAATGATTGGGGTAGTTATCGGTCATAGCGATCGCATTGCCTGGGGTGTTACCAATGTGCTATCTGATGTAATGGATTTATACATTGAGAAACTCAATCCAAACAACCCCAATCAGTATCAGGTAAATGGCAAATGGGTTGATATGAAACTCGTGCAAGAGACGATTCAAGTCGCGGGAAGTCAGCCGATTGTGCAAACAGTGCATTATACCCGACATGGCCCGATTCTCTCTGATGTTTCGCCTAATCTGAAGCAATTCCAGCCAAGTCAGCCCTTAGAAGTACCGCAAAACTACGCTGTAGCACTGCGCTGGACAGCCCTAGAACCTTCCAAATTAGGGTATGCCATTCCCCAAATCAATCGCGCCCAAAACTGGCAGGAATTCCGCACTGCTGCCAGTAACTATGATGTCCCCGCGCAAAACTTAGTCTACGCTGACGTTGATGGCAATATTGGCTACCAAATGCCTGGGAAATTCCCTATCCGAGCCAAGGGAAATGGACGTTATCCCATTCCTGGTTGGACGGATGAATATGAGTGGCAAGGCTATATTGACTTTGAGCAGTTACCCAAAAGTTTCAATCCATCTCAAGGTTATATTGCTACTGCCAATAATTTAGTTATGCGTGAATATCCTTACTTGATTACCGCAGACTGGGTTTATGGCTATCGGGCACAGCGCATCGTTGAGATGATTTCACAACAAACCGAACCTATTTCCCTGGAAGATGTACAGCAGATACAGGGTGACGATCGCAATCTCAATGCACAAACATTAGTACCGCTACTGCAATCTATCACTGTTGACACACCCCGCTTGCAAGCAGCCCAAAAACTTCTACAAGATTGGAATTTGCAGTTGGGAATGACATCGCCTGTTGCTGCCCTATTTGAAGTATTCTGGAAACACTTGCTAGCAGATACGTTTCACGATCAGTTGCCTGAAAGGTACTTTCCGAATGGAGGCGATCGCTGGTATGCTGTGGTAGCAAATCTGGTAAAACAGCCCAATAGTTCTTGGTGGGATAATCGCAACACCCCAGAAGTTGAGAACCGCGACCAAATCCTGCGGCAATCTTTTACAAAGGCTGTGGATGAACTAGAACGTATTCAAAGCAAAGACCCGAAAAACTGGAATTGGGGCAAACTACACACTGTGACTTTTCGTAATGCCACCCTGGGTAAATCTGGGGTTGCACCGATTGAAGCTTTATTTAATCGTGGTGCTTTTGCTACAGCTGGTAACGGCGAAACAGTGAATGCTAACCGCTGGAGAGCAAATAAATCCTTTGAGGTAACTGATATTCCTTCACTGCGGATGATTGTAGATTTGGGAAATTTGGATAACTCAGTCGCTATTCACACCCCTGGACAGTCAGGCCATGCCTTCCATAACCACTACAATGACATGGTTGACTCTTGGCGCAAAATTGAATACCACCCAATGCTGTGGGAACAAAAAAATGTTACAAATAACACTACTGCGACATTGAAGTTAATTCCAAAATTGGCAGAGTAAAGGGCAATTACGAATTACGAATTACGAATTACAAATTAGTCGGTCGATAACCACCAAAAACAGCAAAGCTAAAATTTTTGTACCAGCAATCAACATTTTGAAACCCAGCCGCTTCTAGCCAGCGAAGTTGAATATCAAGGGTTGCCATGCGATCGTATTCCATGCGTTTTTGTGCAGCTTTAAGATTCTCCTCTGAGATCCCCTTAGCGCGGACAGAATCTAGCCAGTGTTGACGGTAAAGTTTTTCTAAATCATGGGTTTTACCCATAACTTGATCGGCGTTGACAAACATTCCTCCAGGATTGAGGACATCATAAATCCGTTGATAAAGAAGTTCTTTGTCAAAATCTGACAGATGATGAATCGATAAGGCAGAGATTATCAGATTATATGAATCACCTAAATCAGTCTCAATATAGTCACCAATTAAGATTTTGGGAGATTTACCCATTTTGCTAAATCTCAACTTAGCTTTCTCTAACATCTCAGGGGCTAAGTCCAGCAAGGTGAACTCTGCATTAGGAAAGACGGACTGCACCATACCTGAGTAAAGTCCAGTACCAGCACCTAAATCCAGAACCTTCAGCCGTATAGTGCGTAGGTGTAGCCCGTCGTAGACATCGCTTGATATGATTTCAACGGCTGTTTTGTAAAAGTCATCAAAACAGGGAATTAAGATCCGACGTAGGTTATCGTAATCTACTGCGGCAGAATTAAAAGCTTCTTGAATATTCATTATTTAATTTTTAATATGGGAAAACACTTCTTGTCGAGTCAAACCCAAATACGAAGTGTTTCCCCTATCACACTAGAGCCTACTACTTGATAATCTCCAGAGAACCATTGCTTGACGTACTGAGACTACCAGAGCTGGTCATATTTGCAATCAAATTTGTACCATCTAAGGTAACAGTGCCTGAAACCTGTGCATCACGAGAGGAACCACTAGAGCGATAAATTGATGAGTAGCCAGGCCCTTGATAGCGGCTATTGGATTTGCCACGGTAGGTATCACCTGTACCCGTCCACGTTAAATTCACTGTTGCAGTTTTGGAAGTCTCCGAATAGTAATCGTAAACTGTGAAAGTGCCATTCAAAGTAGCTGAGTTGAGCTTATTACTTGTGAAGGGAATGTTTTCACTAAAACCACTACCATAAAACTGCGCTCCGGTACAGTAATTATAGCTTGAATAGTCTAAGTAACCCCCTGTTTGAGAAATAGGAGCGCCAGACCCACTTTTAGTAGCACTGTCAAAACCATAAACAGATACGTAGGTATAACTACAATCATCAGATTGGTAAAAAGAGGCGTAAGCATTCTGCCCCTTGATTTGGTATTTAGTAGCTGTAGCAGCTAAGGCTGGAACAGTGCTTAGACTAAGTAGTGTCAAAGCAGTTGCAATTGCTGTTGCAGTTTTCATCGTTTATTCTCCATTAGTATTTGTTTCTCACAACATTTGGACTTATGCACAGCAGAAATTGACATTCCATGAGTAATGGAACTCGAACGCTTGAGACTAATGAGATCACCTTCAGGCATTTATTTACTTGCACAGGTAAGTAAATAATCAAACATCAATGCCTGAAAAATGCTGCATTATTCTTCAGTATTTGTAGTACTCTCTAAGCCCAAAAGATGTTTTTTTTAAACGGAATTAGTTCAATGTTAGGGATGTGCTTACTATTCAACTTCCTAGCACAAGATTAAAACCCGACTGTAGTCTTTATACAGTCAGACTTTTTCTAATTAGCAAAAGTTTTAAAGCTGTATGCCGAGACTAATTATCAAATATAACAGCCTCCTTATAACCTGATAAGTGATTTATGATATTTGTATAGTAGCATACAACTTGCTAGACAGAAGATGCGAAATACATAATTTGTAATCATCATGTAATCAGCAATTTTACAAAGAAAGGCAGAGGGCAGTTCTTGCAAAAGGCAGGAGGAAAGAAGTATTAACAGAAACTTTCCTTATCTACGAGAGGCTGCGCCAACAACAGAATTGTATTGAAACGCCCTCTTCCATGATGCAAAGCGTCGACAGCCTAAATAGGAGTTGCGCGTGGCTACCTCCTATTTCCTGCATGTCAATCCCACCCCTCACAATAACCCTAAGCCTTTTTCATTACTCTGGATAGAGAATAAAACAGTGTTTTCAGTAAAATCCTGAAAACACTGTTTTTCAAACGATGTATCAAAACGCAAAAGCGCTAAGAAATCTTTATCTCTTAGCGCCTTTGTGTAAGATATTTTCTCTAACTTTCTACACCATCTCAGATGAAGCTTGCACCATTGGTTGCGGCTGCGGCTGGAACATGAACAACGAGTACACAACATCTCGGCGGATGTTAACCATCATATCCAAGAAGAGTTCGTAACCCTCACTCTTGTATTCAATCAGCGGGTCTTTTTGACCATAACCACGCAATCCTACTGATTCGCGTAAGGCATCCATTTGTTGCAGGTGTTCCCGCCATAAGGTATCAATGCGTTGCAAGATAAAGAAGCGTTCAGCTTGGCGCATGAGTCCGGGTTGAACTTGGTCAATCTGTGCTTCTTTGAGATCGTAAGCAATTCGTACCTGTTCGTGGAGGAAGGCTTTAATCTCGCTGACTGTCATATCTTCTAATTGACTCGCTTGCAAATCCGCTAGCAAATAAACAAATTCTTTGACTTTCTCAACCAGCTTTTCTAACTCCCACTCTTCCGAGGGCAAGTCTACGTTGATGTAGTAGTCAACGATGTCATCCATCGTTTTTTCAGCGTATTTAATCACCTGTTCTTTCAAGTCTTGACCTTCTAACACCCGCCGACGTTCAGCGTAAATAGCACGACGTTGATTATTCATCACCTCGTCATACTCAAATACCTGCTTACGAATGTCGTAGTAATAGGTTTCAACTTTTTTCTGTGCGCCTTCCAAACTGCGGGTAAGCATCCCAGATTCGATGGGCATATCTTCTTCCACTTGGAAAGCATTCATTAACCCAGCAACGCGATCGCCACCAAAAATCCGCAGTAGGTTATCCTCTAAACTGAGGAAGAATCTCGTTGTTCCAGGGTCACCTTGTCTTCCTGCACGTCCGCGCAACTGGTTATCAATCCGCCGTGATTCGTGGCGTTCTGTACCAATTACGTGCAAACCACCGATTCCCACTACCTCATCATGTTCGCGGGTAGTAAATTGTTCATATTCCTGTTTAACGCGGTTGTAAGCCTCCCGCAATTTTAGAATCACAGGGTCGTCGATGGGAGCTTTTTCGGCAGCCACAGCTACCTTGTCTTCAGCTTCCAATTCCGGTAAACTGCGATCGCCATATTCACGCACCGCAATTTCTACTGCATCTTTGAGCAATTTTTCTGTTTCTTTTGTCAATTGGGTGGGGAAAATTTCTGGCGAAGCCCGCCAAGTTTTGACTTTTTTACCAGGGACAAAACCTTGACCACCACCATGTCCTGTAGGCAATCCGGCTGCTCTTTGCACGCCAAAGCTATCTTCATCTTCTGGCATGACGATTCGGGGCATGAAGTATTCCCGCAGTTTCAGACGTGCCATATATTCGGAGTTCCCACCCAAGATGATGTCTGTACCTCTACCAGCCATGTTGGTAGCAATAGTAACAGCACCTTTTCGTCCAGCTTGGGCGACGATTTCCGCCTCACGCTCGACGTTTTCTGGTCGGGCGTTGAGTAATTCGTGGGGAATTTCTAGTTGCTTCAGCAGTCGGCTGAGAAGTTCGGATTTTTCCACACTAGTGGTTCCTACTAATACAGGTCTGCCGAGTTCGTGCATTTCGGCACATTCCCTTGCGATCGCACCCCACTTACCCGGTTCTGTCTTAAAGACCATATCAGACAAGTCTTCGCGTCTTCTGTCACGGTTGGTGGGAATTACCGCAACTTCCAATTTGTAAATCTTTTCAAATTCCGGTTCTTCTGTTTTTGCTGTTCCGGTCATTCCACCAAGTTTCGGATACAGCAAGAACAGATTTTGATAAGTAATTGTCGCTAGAGTTTGAGTTTCTGGCTGAATTTCTACGTGTTCTTTGGCTTCAATCGCTTGGTGTAGTCCATCACTCCAACGCCGTCCGGGTAGCACCCGACCGGTAAATTCATCCACAATTACCACTTCATCATTGCGGACGATGTAATTTACATCTTTGAGGAAAAGTTCTTTGGCTTTAATTGCATTGAAAACAAAGTGCGCCCAAGGATCTTCTGGGTCAAATAAATCTGTGACTCCCAAAAGATTTTCGGCTTCCGCAAACCCTTCATCTGTCAATAGCACGTTACGAGCTTTTTCATCCACATCATAATGCTCGTCTTTTTTGAGTGTAAATGCGATTTCAGCGGCTTGCAGATACTTTTCTGTAGGTCTTTCCACCTGTCCGGAAATAATTAGCGGTGTCCGCGCCTCATCAATTAAAATCGAGTCTACCTCGTCAATCACGCAATAATTGAACGGGCGTTGCACCACATCTGCCATTGATGTCGCCATGTTATCCCGCAGGTAGTCAAACCCTACCTCGCTGTTGGTGACATAGGTGATATCGCACTCGTAATTTTTCTGTCGTTCACTGGGAGTCATGCTTGACTGGATTAGTCCCACACTCAGACCTAAGAACCGATGCACCTGTCCCATCCATTCAGCATCCCGACGAGCCAGGTAATCGTTTACAGTGACAACGTGTACACCTTTACCAGTAAGGCCATTTAAATAACTCGGTAAGGTTGCTACAAGCGTTTTACCCTCACCAGTTTTCATTTCGGCAATTTGCCCGACATGCAAAATGATCCCGCCAAGGAGTTGGACATCAAAGTGCCGCAAGCCTAAGACTCGCCGTCCTGCTTCCCGGACGACCGCGTAAGCTTCTGGTAATAGGTCATCCAGGGCTTCGCCTTTGGCAAGCCGTTGTTTAAATTCGACGGTTTTACCTTTTAACTCCTCATCGGAAAGAACCTTAATTTCTTCCTCTAGAAGGTTAATTTCAGTAACAGAAGGTTGATATTTTTTAAGCTTACGAGCGTTGGGGTCGCCCAACAAAAGTTTTAACATGGCAGATTATAGAACTGAATCAAGGGGGATGGGAATTAAAGGATCGGCATTGATTATAAACATTTAACCCAACCCAACCTTCTTGGTTGTGGATGGGTGTCAAATGAGAATTAACTCAAAAACAGGAGAAAAACTAGGCAATCAGTGTACTAAATGATTGGTTTTAACTCTTATCTTATATTTAGTCTTTCTTCATAGTATCATTTTGCCCCCAGATGGGGCCAGAGAAGGAGTAGAGTTAGGAATTAGGAATTAGGAATTAGGAGTTAGGAGTTATAAATTCTTCAACTTTTAACTTATAACTCCTCACTCTTCACTTCCATTCTGGTGTCAGGCGGCGGAAATTGAAATCACTAGCGCTGGGATGACAGCTGACACAGCTACCAAGCTGGACGGGACGTGGTAACTTAACTCCTGGATGCAAAGCTTTGAAATAACGCGAGTTGTTAAGGCGATAGGGTGTTTCTTCGTCGTCTCGTTGGACACGGGAGAAAGTCGAAAGATATTTCCACACCAAGATGCGTGGCGGATCGACTAAAGGCTTTAGTTGTGCGCCGTAGTGCTGTGAGTCTTGCAGGAGATTTTTCCAAGTTTGGGTGGGTAAAACGGCTGGTGGTAAGCCGATGTGGCATGTGGAGCAGTTTTCCAAATACAGTTCTTGCCCTAATTGGTACTGTGTTGGCACTACGTCAACAGTGCCAATTTCGGCGGTGGGAGTAGCACTTTGGGCATTAGTTGCCAAGGCAAGAAGCCAACCCATAGCTAGGCTCCATGTGACAATTACCAGAAGTAAACCGAAAAATTGGCGTTTAAATTGGCGTTCGGCGCTTTGCTGTAGTGCTTGGCGATCGCTATCACGGATTTTGCGCTTAACAAAAATTGACATTCCTCACATTCCCAGATATTTAGAAGTGGCGCTTGTGCTAATCATAGGACTTACGCAGTCTTGGCAGTGTTTCAGATTTTGCGTAAGTATTTTCGATAAACAACATGGCAATGAAAGCGATCGCAATTTTGTGGCTGGGTTTTCCGCGTAAAGAAGGTGCGAGGGATAACTGTTATGAGTTATTGACTAAAATGGTAGCGCGAGGAACTTTCCCTGATAGTTTGGATGAATTGATAGCAGAGTCCGAACTGACGCAGGATGAACCGGAGTAAAGGCGCAAACAAATAATGTACTTAATAAAGTAAAACAGGACTAAGAGAACAACTACAAAAATGGAGAGGCATCGAACTCACATTAACATGCACAAATTGAAGCAAGATAAGGAATCTAAAGTTTAGATTCCTTATCTTGCATTTAAGGAATGGAAACCGATCGCAATAACCGCTCAATAACAGTTCTTGCATTCCGTCCTCCTCTTGGGATAAGGCGATGGCAAAGAACATGAGGGACGAGAAATTTCACATCGTCGGGAATAGCATAATCACGCCCTAATAGAAAAGCTAGCGCTTGGGCAGCCCGTTGTAATGCTAATGTGCCACGCGGACTAACACCAAGGGCGATTTCCTCATCTTGGCGTGTTGCCCGCACCAATTCGAGGATGTACTGTTGCAAAGAGGTCGCCACTTTTACTTGAGAGCAGAGGTAACGCAATTCCTGTACTTCTGCCAAGGTAATACAAGGCTGCAAATCAGCAACCTTCACACCATTTTGGAGATTTTGCAGCATTTGGAGTTCTTCTGCTTCGGAAGGATAGCCCAAACTCAGCGACAACATGAACCGATCCATTTGCGCTTCCGGCAGGGGAAAAGTACCTTGATACTCAATAGGGTTTTGAGTGGCGATCACAAAAAAGGGCTGGGGAACTGCACGAGAGACACCATCTACTGTTACCTGATGTTCTTCCATGACTTCTAGTAAAGCTGACTGAGTGCGGGGTGTAGCGCGGTTAATTTCGTCAGCTAGGAGAATATTGGTAAAGACGGGCCCAGGAAGAAAAGTAAATTCGCCGCTTTTTGGGTTCCAGATGTTAGTGCCAGTAATGTCAGTTGGCAGTAAATCTGGGGTACATTGTAGCCGTTGAAACTTACCATCCAACGAACGAGCTAGAGATTTAGCGAGTAGGGTTTTACCAACACCAGGGACATCTTCTAGCAGGGCATGACCACCACCTAGCAAGGCTACTAGCACTAAGCGTATCGCTTCAGCTTTACCAACGATGGTAAGAGCCAGATTTTGTGTTAAAGCGTCAATTTTTTCTCTCATGCAGTGCGGGGAGTGGGGAATAGGGAATGGGGAGTTGGGAATGAGGATTGGATGATTCCCAATGCCCCATTCCCTAAATACATTGTTCCCACTCAGAACTGCTAACTCCTAACTCTTAACTTTTAACTTTGCTCTCCAGCCCTCAAAACTTCTTTAGCAACAATGCAGTCAAGTTGAATTTGTGTTTTCAGGACTTCTAAAGAAGCAAATTTTTGTTCAGGGCGCAAAAATTTCACTAGTTCCACAGCCAGTTTTTTGCCATACAAATCACCAGACCAATCGAACAGATGTACTTCAGCAGATGAATAGGTACCATTTACAGTTGGGCGGTTACCAATATTCATTACGCCTAAGATTTCACTAGGAGCGACATCTGATGTTTCACTGAAAGTGAAAACGCGGACAGCATAGACTCCTTGGCGGGGCAAAAACTTTTCTTTTGGTAGTTGCAGGTTGGCGGTGGGAAAACCAATTGTTCTGCCCAATTGTTGACCTTGAACGACAATACCAAAGAGAGTGTAGGGTCTTCCTAGTAGTAGATTTGCGTTTTCGATGTCGCCGTGCTCAAGGTTTTGGCGGATCAATGAAGTGCTAATGCGGGCATCCTGAGTCGGAGTAGTACTGACGCAACTGCTTTGGGTGGGTGAGTCACCTGTATAAGTTTGTAAGGGAACGATGGTAACGGGGATATTGTGCTTGGCGGCGATTAATTGCAAATCTTTAGCAGTACCACTGCGCTTTTCACCAAAACAAAAATCCTGCCCGATGCTAATTCGCTGGCATCGCAGTTGTTGCACAAGAATTTTTTCGACGAATTCTTCGGGGGTCAAAGCAGATAATTCTTTGTCAAAGGGTAGTAGTACTAGTTGTTCTACCCCAAGCGATCGCAATTGTTGGACTTTTTCATCCAGTGGCGTTAACAAAGTCCGGGGCTGCCCCGTAAAAAATTCCTGTGGATGGGGGTCAAAAGTAACTACTGTTGAGTAGGTATATTCTTGATTTGTCAGTTGTCCGTTGTTAGTAGTTAGTTGCGGACTACTGGCTACTGAGAACTGACCACCAGCGTGCAAGACTGGTTGAATTACCCTTTGGTGACCAAGATGAACACCATCAAACTTGCCAAGGGCAACAGCAGTCGGCGTTAGTAGCCCTTCGCTCGAAGAAGCAACCCACACAGAACACCCATTTTGAGACAAATTTAGCACGTGGATTCTGAAATTTTAGGTTTATTTTAGCTATCAGCAGGAAGCTACCTTATGGTAAACCGCCTTGAGGAGGACATTCACCAACTGCCCATGAGGTCTTGTGCAATCAGCCAGGGTGTTGATGTCACACCTTTTAGCTATCAGCCAAAAGCCTAACTCACGGTAAGTCGCCCAAGATGGGATCTTGTGCAATTAGCTTGATAGCTAATTGCTTAGTCCAGATAACCGCAAATACCAGAGCTAAAAAGGCTCTAGTTTCGTGTTGAGGCTGCAAAGAAGGTTTTACCCGACCATCACCCCAAGAGAGGGTATTTGTGGGTGTCTAGGCTGTGTTGGTGAATCTATAAAGTATGTCCTCCTGTTGTCGCCCTTATCCTGTGGCGCTCTGACAACTCTGGGCAGCGCTGTCTCACCGTGCAGCCACAGGTACGCTCTCGCGCTGAAAGCTTCTGATCACCAATCTAATCTAAAATCTACAATTCCTCCGATCGCAATCTTTAAGTAGAAAATTTACTAACAGGAAAAGATTCTGATAAGGAAACTGAGGTGGGAACCTGAAGTACCATTCCTTCCCGTGCCATAATAGCACCTGGAAATTTCTCAGATGCTTGTTTCCCGACACGATCCAAAAAGTCGTCATTGTGCGCGGGGTCGTGGTGATAAATCACCAGAGTTTTGACGTTAGCAGCTTGTGCCACTTTCACCGCTTCTTGCCAAGTAGAATGTCCCCAGCCAATTTTTGGGGTTTTTGAGCAATGGTATTCTTCGTCTGTGTATGTGGAATCGTAAATCAGAATGTCAGCATTACGAGCTAGCCACAGCACATTATCATCGAGTCGGTCAGGAAAATGTTCTGTATCGGTGATATAAGCAGCAGCACCACCAAGCCAGTTGACGCGGTATCCTACGGCTTCACCTGGATGGTTTAAAGGTGCTGTTTCTACAGTAACGTCATCGATGTGGATTGGTTGCCCCGGTCGAATGTCGTAGAACTTTAAATTGGCTTGCATAATCTGCAAGGGTACGGGAAAGTTCGGGTGTAACATTTGATCATTGAGGCGCTGTTCTATGGTAGAACCATCAGGTGCGATCGCGCCGTAAATATGAAAGTCATTCCCCTTTACAAACCCTGGCGTAAAGAAGGGAAAACCTTGCATGTGATCCCAGTGAGAGTGGGTAAAAAATATGTGAGCTTCTAACGGCATTTGGCGCAACAGAGATTGCCCCAAAACATGTAGTCCAGTGCCAGCATCGAAAACTAAGCGTTTATCGCCCGCTTGCATTGATATGCAAGGGGTATTACCGCCGTAACGAACAGTGTGTGGCCCTGGGCTGGGGATGCTGCCGCGAACGCCCCAAAATTGTACGGTAAATTGATTCTCTATCCTAGACATGGGTGTTGCTTGCTGGACTGAGCGGGCGATAATTGAAGAATTGTTACTTATTTTGGCTAAGTTTATGCTGTCTCACCAATTTTGCTAGAGGGAGGATTTCTTGGTAAAACAGCATACCCTGTTTCTAGCTGATTGTGTAAATGTGGATGAGATACTATCCAGTAGAATTTTCCAGCTTTTGGAGTATATGTGTATCACTTATTTCAAGAGTGCCCCTACGTTATAGCCTACATTTTTCTCAGATGCATTTGAATAACTCTACTTTTATCCTGATAAATCAAATGATTCACTGAAAATTGAATTCCCACTCAGATAATTTATCTAATCCAGTTGCGTAAGTAAGATTGTATTGTAACGGAGTTATACTGATGTAGTTTTTACGTACAACATGCACATCTAACGGTACATTTTGCGGCAGATTTGATCCGGTTGGGGGTTCTACATCCTCAATTACCTCTCCGGTTAACCAGTAGTACGTTTTTCCACGAGGATCAACTCGTTTATCAAACACATCAATGTAATGCCGTAGGCCTTGACGGGTAAGAGTAACTCCGGCAATTTCTTCCCATTTGACCGCAGGAATATTGACGTTGAGCAACATTAAATCTGGCAGCGGTTTTTGGGCTAACTGGTCTACGAGAACTGTGGCAAACTTAGCAGCAGCTTGAAAGTCTTTAGATGTGTGACTTGTCAGACTCAGCGCTACACTGGGAATGCCTTCAATTAGACCTTCCATTGCCGCAGAAACGGTGCCAGAATACAGAATTTCAGTTCCCAAATTCGCACCTTGATTAATACCAGAGAGAACCAAATCTGGGGGAGTTTCCAGCAAAGCCCACAGCGCCAATTTGACGCAATCTGAAGGCGTACCATCGCAAGCCCAAGCTTTGATGGCAGGATGAAAAATCCCTTCAACAATTTCGGCGCGAATGGGTTGGTGTAAAGTTAACCCGTGTCCAGTTGCTGATCGCTCTCGATCTGGGCAAACTACACTCACATCATGACCTGCCTCTGCCAAGTAGTTGGCTAAGGTACGAATCCCCAAGGCAGAAATCCCGTCATCGTTGCTAATTAATAATTTCATAGTCATTGGTCATTCGTTATTAGTTATTAGTTGTTTGTTATTAGCCATTTGTCAATGTCTGAGGTCACAAGCAGCAAAAAAATATTTATACTCACTAGTACACTGTGGCAAAAGTTTGACTACCTTTAAGACAAGTTGCTCAATCCCCAAGTCTTGTTAATTGAGATGTTAGCTGGATTGACGCGCCCGCTGTACTAGCCCAATCTTCTCTAACTAATAAACAGAGGTTTGGTTTTGACCCTCACTTTTGGCTAATGTTAATGGCATGGCTCTGAGTTGATTTATCGACCAGTTCACAGCTTTTGACTATAGACTAATGACTAAAGACCAATGACTAATAACTAATGACTAGCAATTTAGAAGCTCAACTTTTAGCACTGCGGCAGGAAGGAGAAAAAGCGATCGCAGCCGCCGATACCCTAGAACGTCTGGAAGAACTCAGAGTTAACTATCTGGGTAAAAAAGGCGAGCTGGGGGCACTGTTGCGAAGTATGGGGCAGATGAGTGCAGAGGAACGACCAAAAATTGGAGCGATCGCAAATACAGTCAAAGAGTCCCTGCAAACTAGTCTAGACCAGCAACGCGTCGCCCTGGAATCCGCACAAATTCAGCTACAGCTAGAGGCGGAAACTCTGGATGTAACTATGCCAGGAATTTACAGTCCCCAAGGTCGCATTCATCCCCTCAACGGCATTATCGATCGGGCACTGGATATCTTTGTTGGTATGGGTTACACCGTGGCTCAAGGACCAGAGATGGAAACAGATTATTATAATTTTGAGGCTTTGAATACCCCGCCTGATCACCCCGCCCGTGATATGCAGGATACCTTCTACCTGCCAGATGGTAATCTTCTCCGGACTCATACCTCGTCAGTACAAATTCGTTATATGGAAAGAGAAGAACCACCGATTCGGGTTGTGGCTCCAGGGCGAGTTTATCGGCGAGATAATGTAGACGCGACTCATTCAGCAGTATTCCATCAAATAGAACTTTTAGCCATTGACGAAGGACTAACTTTTACAGACCTAAAAGGCACAATTAAGGTATTTTTACAAGCAATATTTGGCGATTTGCCAATTCGCTTCCGCGCCAGTTATTTCCCCTTTACTGAACCCTCAGCTGAGGTGGATTTGCAGTGGAATGGACGCTGGCTGGAGGTGATGGGCTGCGGTATGGTCGATCCAAATGTACTTAAGTCTGTGGGTTATGACCCAGAAGTTTATACAGGGTTTGCTGCCGGTTTTGGTGTAGAACGCTTTGCAATGGTGTTACACCAAATCGATGATATTCGTCGCTTGTATGCTAGCGATTTGCGATTTTTGCAGCAATTTTAGGCATGCGTAATAGTTATGTACTGCAAGCAAGGTAAAAATAAATAATGACCTCAGTTTCCAGGTTAGATCCAGTTCTAGAAAGCATCGAAGACTTATTCAGTAGATGAACAAGAAACACTAATTGATCTGATACGTCATCGACTGGCAGAACGGCGGCGTTCTGAAATTGCTCGTAATATAGTTCAAGCACAAGTAGAATACCAGTCGGGTAAAGTGTTCCGTGGAACCGTTACTCAAATGATGGATGAGTTACGCAAGTGATAACTGTAGTTCTGGCATCATCATTTAAACGAGCATTTAAGCGATTGGTACGACGACAGCCAGAATTACAAGAGCGAATTGAAGAGCGGTTAGCATTACTAACCGCCGATCCATTTGATCCTAACCGCAGAGCAAGTACTCAATGCTGGAGAAAGCAATATACCCAGCAAGGCAAAAGTAAAAAGTTAAGATTTACTCATCAAAAAAGGTTTATAACCACTTTTATATCGCTATCTTTAGCCAAATAATATGTGTGAAGCCAATCCAATAGCTCCTCCTGCTAGCACTAACCAAGCTGAATTAATTTTAAATTTAAACACAGCGATCACACTCAAAACTGCCATAGTAATTGTTAACCAATCTACCAGTGCGGCTCGTCCTAATGTGTAGGTAACTCCTGCCATTAATCCTAAAGAAGCCGCATTCAACCCATCCAAAAATCCACTTGCCCAACGAGATTGACGCAACTTAGGAACCCAAGGATTAACCACCAACACCAGCACAAAAGCTGGCAAGAAAATGCCGATTGTACCAGCGATCGCTCCTGCATTTCCTGCTAGCAAATACCCAATAAATGTTGCGGTGGTGAAAACAGGACCCGGTGTAAACTGCCCGATCGCTACAGCATCTAAAAGCTGTTGTGATGTGAGCCACTGGTTGCGCTCGACTAAATCCCGTTGCAGAAATGCCAGCAATACATAACCACTACCATAGAGAACACATCCAATTTTGAGAAAAAAGACAAAGACGTTAATCCAACTGACTGATGTAACTGCTGCCGTTGTACTACCAACCTGCGCCAAAATACCTGAAATAGGTAACAGGAATGCTCCGCTTGTGTGTCCTCTGGCTTGCCAATTCTTGAGTAGCATCACAACGATACTTAGTAATATCAGCACCAAAATTTCATTCAATCCAGCTAAGTATGCTGCGATCGCTGCCATCCCTGCAATGATCGTCGGCATGTCTTTGGCTGCCTTTTTCCCCAAATTCCACACAGCCTGAATCACGATCGCAATAATTACAGGTTTAATTCCATAAAGCAGCCATTCCACTTGGGGAACTGTTTGATAGCGGGTATAAATGGCGGCTAATGTCCAAACTATTAGCATCGCAGGTAGAATAAAGCAGCTACCCGCAACCAGTAAACCACGCCATCCGGCTCGTTCGTAGCCAATGTGAATGGCTAATTCCGTCGAGTTGGGGCCTGGAATCAAATTCGTAATTCCCAGTAAATCTAGCAGTTTCTCCCGGCTCATCCACTGACGGCGATTCACCACTTCATTGTCCATCATGGCGATGTGGGCAGCAGGACCACCAAAAGCGATCGCCCCCAATCGCAAAAAAACCGCCGCCAGTTCTGTTAATCGCTGCTTCTGTTGTTTGGGAGTCAGAGCATTATAGGAAATCACTTCTTCCTCTTTCTGGATATCCTCAGCTTCTTGCGTCACTATAGTTTTCCTGATTAATTATGATGACAAAATTAGGATATCGAATTTCGATAACGAAAAGCTATATACTTAGAAATTAATTTGTGATACTATGCCATTGACTGAAAATACGGTAATACAATCGAGATTACGGAGTATGTATGAGTGATGTCAAGAAAGTGAGCGATGAGTTTTCAGCAGGTGGACAGCCAACCCCAGAGACACTAAAACAGCTTGCTGATGAAGGTTATAGGTCTGTAGTGAATCTGCGATCGCTTGATGAAACTGGAGCCTTAAAAGACGAACAGCAACAAGCAAAAACCGTAGGTCTTGAATATGTTAATGTTCCACTCAAGACAAATTCAGCCAACGACAACTTGACTGCAACAGTTCTCTCAGAACTAGAGGAATTGCCGACTCCTGTATATTTTCATTGTGGTGCAGGTGGACGAGCCAGTGCCTTAGCGCTCATTGCCTTTGCCACTCAACAAAAGCTGAACCATGAACAGGTTTTAGCAAGAGCAAAAGAACTTGATATCAACCCAGATCAACCTCACCTGAAGCAGTTTTTAGAGAACTTATCGTGAGTAGTAGTGAGTAGAGGAGATGACAATACGGTTTGGTTAAAGTTTTTTGATGAAAATTCTAGATATTAAAGACGCGATAAATCACCGTCAAGACGAAAAATTGATCCTTGTAGAGACGGCGATTTATCGCGTCTCTTGCCTTAACCGAACCGTATTGGGGGAGATTAGGGAGATCGGAAAAAGTACAGACGCGATAAATTACGTCTACTCCTCGAACAATTCACCAAATAATTCCCGTACCTTTTCTTTTGCGTCTTCTAGAGTCATTTTTCCTAAATCGGTAGCTCGGTAGAGTCGTCGGCTCTGCCGCCCCGATCTCTCCTCAACAGAATATAGATATCCCTTGCGCTCCATATCATGCAGCATTGGATAGAGTGTTCCAGCACTGAGTTTATAGCCGTGACGTGCCAGTTCTTCAATAATACCTAGCCCAAAAATTTGCTCCTGAACTGCATGATGCAGAATGTGAAGCCGAATCAAGCTTGAGTAGAATTCTCTTCCATCCATTGGGCAAGGCTTTTGCGACACTTAGAATTTCATTTTCCCTTATATCGCACTGGTTCAAATCTACCGCCTAAATATTTGGCGAGAAATTCTTATGCGATCGCATCCCTCCTCAAGCTATTTTCTAATATGGCAAACCAGCCTGCTACTGACCAATTGAAAATATTAAGGTGGTCAGTAAATCACACTAACCACCATGCGTGAGACTTTATTTAACTATTCCTGAATGACCAGGGATATCTGCTAAAGGTTCAAATCTGCCGCCTAAGTATTTAGCAAGAAACTCTTCTGCGATCGCAAAGAAATGCAACCGATTTTCTGGTCTGGCAAAACCATGTCCTTCATCTGTGTAAAGTGCATATTGTACCGGTAAACCAGCTTGCTGCATTGCGTTGACAATTTGATCACTTTCTGATTGTTTCACTCGCGGATCATTTGCACCTTGACCGATGAGCAAAGGTTTTTGAATCCGGTCAGCAAAGAATAAAGGCGATCGCGATTTCAAAAACTCCTCTTCTGTCTCCAAGTTACCGACACGATGGTAAAGCATTGCCCTCAATGGTTCCCAATAAGGCGGTATAGTTTCTATCAGCGTAATTAGGTTACTCGGCCCGACAATATCCACACCAGCAGCAAAAACTTCTGGTGTAAAAGTTAACCCCACGAGGGTGGCATAACCGCCATAAGAACCGCCCATAATCGCAATCTTTTGCGGATCGGAAATACCTTGTTCCACTAGCCAGTTAACAGCATCAATCAAATCGTCGTGCATTTTAGCAGCCCATTCCCGATTTCCAGCATTCAAAAATGCTTTGCCGTAGCCAGTGGAACCGCGAAAGTTTACTTGCAGGACAGCGTAACCACGGTTAGCTAGCCATTGCGCTGTGGGAGAGAAGCCCCAAACATCCCGCGCCCAAGGGCCACCATGAACCAGCAGTACTGTTGGTAGATTCTGCGTAGGTATTCCCACAGGGGTTGTTAGGTAACTGTGGATAGTCAAACCATCCCGCGCTTCATAGGAAATCGGTTCCATTGAAGCTAACTGCAACGTTTCTAGCTTGGGTTGGTTGCTAAAAAGGAAAGTGCTAGTTTTTGATTCTCGGTTATGGGCATAGTAATAAACTGGGCCATCGTCTGTGTTGTAAGCTAATAGCCAGTTTTTATCTTCCAAATCGCGGCTAATTAAAGAAAACTCCCCAGAACGTACCTTGGCAATTTCTTCAAAATCAGCGGCGATACTTTCGTCAATTACCTGCCATTCCTGTTTATCTTTGTAGAAAGAAACTGCTTGGATAACTCGTGTTACAGGCTGAATGACTATCCCCATAACATCATACTGCTCATCTTGGGCGATCGCTGTTTCTTCACGGGTATCTAAGTCAACAGCTAGCAGACGTTGGGCGTTAGCATCATGACTGCCTTCAATATAAAGTGTTTTGCCATCAGCCGAGAAGCTAACAGAATTCCCTTGTTCTTCTAGTCCCCAGTGACGGAGAACATCCCACTCTTTATCTGTGGTTTCCCGTAATAACAAATCGTAACCACCATCAGGAGTACTAGCTATTGCTGCACGTACTTGAAAATCAGCGTCAGCTGTCCAACTGATAATATTACCGGGGTTGTCAGTGTCGAACTCAACCGCACCATTTTTTAGGTTGATGCGGTAAACGTCAAACTTTTGGGGATTATTTAAGTTCAACGCTACCAGCACTTCATCTGGAAATTTCGGTTCTAGTTCCACGAGTTCGGCTTTCACGCCCTGGAATGGCGTTAAGTCACGCACAATCTTGGAGTGAATATTAACCAAGTGGAGGTGAAAGTTCTCGTCGCCATCCGAGTCTTGCATGTAAATCAACTGGTCGGCGTTATAAGTCCAGAAGAAAATGCGGATACCGCGCTTTTTGTCGGCAGTTAGTATTTGGTCGTCTTCTTGTCCTATAGTTCGCAACCATACCTGCAAAACATTTTTCTCATCAGGGGCGATATATGCCAAGTACTTACCATCAGGCGAGAGTTGTGGGCTAGTTTTTTCGGGATTCCCAAACAGAATTTCGCGCGGAATCAGCGGTGGTAGGGAGGGTGCTTGAGCAGATGACATATTTTCTTTTCATCCTCTACTTGACTACCCTATTGTCACTTGGTGGAGAAAATGACAATTCATCCTATTGGGTGAACCTAGAATAGTACGGGAACGCCTGAAGGTAAAAGAGCGCCCCCATGTAGAGACGCAATTTATTGCGTCTAAAAGACAGGCACATTAGAGAGAGGCGATAAATCGCCGTCTCTACAGACGAATTTACTCATCAATTATTCTCGGCGATGAGTCTTTGATACTCGTGAATGAGTCTTTTATACTCGCTGACGAGTCTTTGATACTCGTGAACGAGCCTTTTATACTCGGCGACGAGTCTTTGATACTCGCTGATGAGTCTTTTATACTCGTGAATGAGTCTTTGATACTCGCTGACGAGTCTTTGATACTCGTGAACGAGCCTTTTATACTCGGCGACGAGTCTTTGATACTCGTGAATGAGTCTTTGATACTCGCTGACGAGTCTTTGATACTCATTGACGGCAATTATCGCAATGTCCGCAACGCAGGTTAGCGGCTTCTTTGTCAAAACCAAAGGCGTTTAACAAAAACTGCCAGCGACACTGCTTAGTTGTCAGGTATTGATGCATCTGTTTAGCAGCGTGTAATTGTGATGGTGGCTGATTTCCTGCTTTTTGAGCAATGGTGTAATGAAAAGGGTCAAGCCAGTTTAGCTGACCACTGCTGTGGAGTAATGCCAGCGCTGTAGCACCTCCGGGAAATTTTCGGGTTACTGCATTCACTTCTCCCTGTTTCGGTAATTTTTTCACAAGTTGCTGCGCTATTTGTTGTTGCGATCGCATTTGCTCTTGAAAAAAATCCTGTCTTTGCTTATCCTCTGGATCTAGCCACCCAGTAGGTTCACTCACCAATGTCAAAGCTTGGGCTGGTTTCCCATCTCTTCCAGCGCGGCCTATTTCTTGCACATATTCAGATAGCAGATGTGGCGCGTGAAAATGGGCTACCCAACGAACATCACTTTTATTAATCCCCATACCAAACGCACAGGTACACACAACAAAGGGAATTTTGCCGCTTAACCAGCTTGCTTCTACTGCACGGCGTTCGGTTGCACCTAATCCCGCATGATAACTAGCTGTGGCATAACCCATCTCTGCTAACCATTCAGCTAAATCTTCGCTATCTCGCCGAGTGCGAACATAAACTAATCCCGATTGTTGCGGTCTATTTTGAATAAACTTTAATAATTGTTGTTTTCTACCTCGTGGTGTCCAAGCAATGCGAACGCTGGGATGCAAATTAGGACGGTAGGGATTCAAGCGAAAAATCTCTGGTTGCTGTAATTGTAAAACTGTTTGAATAATCTTTTGGGCTGAGGGGTCAGCAGTAGCAGTAAAAGCAGCGATACTGATTTTTGTTCCTGGTGGTTTTGATTTTAGCAATGCCGGACGTACCGCCCCTAATCTGCGGTAAGCTGGGCGAAACGTATCACCCCACTGCACTAAACAATGAGCTTCATCTAAAATTAAGCCATTAATTTGCAATTGTGGGTGAGACAATGTTTCCCACACAGGCGTACTTAGCAAAGTTTCTGGTGACAAATACAGTAATCTTAACTGTTGACGTTCCAAAGCTTGCAGAGTTACACGGCGTTGAGATGAAGACAATTCACTATGCAAAAGTGCTGCTTTTTGGTGGCTTTCTCGTAGTTCCTGTACTTGATTTTCCATCAACGCCACCAAGGGCGAAACTACTAAAGTTAATCCTGTTTGTAGGAGTGCAGGAAGTTGAAAACAAATCGACTTACCTCCACCTGTGGGCATAATAATCAGCGCATCTTTTTTCGCCAATAAACTGCTGACAATTTCTCCTTGTGGCGGACGGAAATCTTCATAACCCCAGATTTTTTGAAAAGTTGCACGAACTTCTTGCCAAGATTTTGTTGTAGGCTGATTCATAATCAATGCTAGATGCACATATATCCTTGAATACTGAAATATAGCCTTTATTATCCAGCTAATGGTTCAGTAATTTCATCATCTGACACTGCAACTCACTGACCGAAAGAATGAATTATAATTAATTATTGTTTTCCGACATATTAAATAAAAGATGTAGCCGGATGAACGAAGAATTAAAACATAAGTTTTACATTAGCACTGATAAATCTAAATTAAATATTCAAATGATTCATGATTTTTTAGAAACTTCCTATTGGGCTGAAAACATCCGATTAGCTACTGTTGAAAAATCAATAAACAATTCTTTCTGTTTTGGACTTTATGAAGGTAATCAACAAGTTGGCTTTGCGAGAGTCATCACTGATTATGCAACTTCTGCGTTATTAAAAGATGTTTTTATTCTGGAGCCTTATCGAGGACAGGGTTTAGGAAAATGGTTTGTAGAATATATTTTGGAATATCCAGAACTGCAAGATGTGCAAAGGTGGTTGTTAGGTACAAAAGATGCTCATGGACTTTATCGCCGTTATGGTTTTAAAAATTTGACAGAGCCGGAAAAAATCATGATGCGTTTAAATCCTAATACTTATCAATCATGAGTAAGAGGATATTTTAAAAGTATTAGGCGAGTAGAAATCGCTACTACACAAACATAGGCGCTTTGCTGCTTACCACAGGGTAGTCCACCTGCATAGACTACCCAAAATCAAAGTTTTGCTAACCTGCGGAGGCAGGTTTTGTCTGTATAGCCGTGACTTCTAGTCGCCAAAGCTACTGAATTTGGGAATGGAAAGGACAACCACCCGCCGTTAATTTCTGAAGAAAAGCATTATTATCAAAATAATGCTCTAAAGACTCAATCTTTAAGTCATCAGTTACACGAGCAATACTAACTCCTACGATTTCTATTGTTTCTCCTGTGGGTGCATAGTCTTTATAGGAGCCATTAAATGTTCCCCAATGCCGCCACTTAAAGGTAACATTAGGCGGCCCCGAAAGGATTTCTGTTAATTCCCAAAGGAAGCCATTAGGAAAGGCTGTATGAAAAACTTGAAATGACGATTCAAAGGTTTCTGTTTCAGAGCTATACTGCTCACTTTCACCCAAAAACAGGTTATAAGTACCTTCAACTGCAACATCCTGAGCAGTGAATTGTTGTCCTCCATTGGTACTCATTTTAAATTTATCAGTAACAATCGAAAGCCACTGTTGAGGATTAGATTTATTAGAAGCTTCCATCTCAAAATTTCGGACTAAGTTTTGTGCGATCGCTTCTAAAGAACCTTCAGGATGCTGAAATTTACTCTCTTGATGAAGAAATTCATTGGTGTATGAATAATCCGGGCGTTTTCCTTCTCGCCACTGTACTTCTTCATCATGAGCAATGACTATATCTCTATCTTGTACCCAGAGTGGCAATTCTGTTGTTTTCTCGCTACTCATACAAGCTAACTAGTTATAAACATCGTTTTTTAGAATAAAGTTTTATGCTTATCAAGTAAATCGAAAAATCCAAAAAATTAAACAATATTCATAATTAAATCAATATTGCACAAATGCGAACACAAGCAACCACAGATCCATATTGATCTAAAAACTTAACTACAAGGCAAAAAATTGCTGTACTTAAATCAAATCTAATTGCAGTGCATTCCCTTCAGAAAAACCAAGGCTGGAGTAAACTGGTTTACCTAATGGCGAGGCGTTAAGAACCACTCGCGTACAACCGATCGCTTTTAAATATTCAATTGCTCTATTAGTTAAGGATTTGGCAATTCCTTGTCTGCGGTAAGGCTGTTCAACATAAACGCCCCAAATATATCCAAATTTACGGTATTCATCTTTGAAAACATTCGGGTATAAACCTGCAAAGAGTTGACAACTTACAGAACCCACAACGGTATTATCAACCTCTGCAACAAAAGCCTTGTAAAACAAATCTCGACGCGCCTCTTCTATGAATTTGAGGGTAATATTCTGCCACTCAAAGTTGATATTACTCTCATCAACACCAATATCTAGCCACATTTGATAAAAGTGTTGTGCAATCAGTAAGTCTTCTTTGCTAGTGGCTTCTCTGATAGTTATATGTTTTTCTGTCAGCATAATTTCCAACGAATTTTTGGAACTCACACATAACTCCTCCCCAATGTTGGGAAGGAGTTTTTTTACATCAGCCAAAAACGCGCAGGTTGACAAATCCTATCTCAGACTTTCTGTGCTGATACTTCCTCTGGCTTTTCTTGAGTTTGCAAAGATGCATACAACCTATTCAATGCATTTACATAAGCTTGCGCGGATGCCACGATAATATCTGTGTTCGCTGCATGACCAGAAAACACTTTAGATTCATAACGTAAACGAATCGTCACTTCTCCAATGGCATCAATACCGGCTGTTACAGACTGCACAGAAAACTCAATCAACTGGTTGGGCACATTCACAACCCGGTTGATGGCTTTGTAAACTGCATCCACTGGCCCAGTACCGATCGCAGCATCGGTTAATTCTTCACCTTCTGGGGTGCGGAGGGTAACTGTAGCAGTGGGACGGGCGTTGCTACCACAGGAAACTTGCACCAATTCTACTCGGAACAAATCGGGTGCTTGTTGGATTTCATCGTTAACGATCGCTTCCAAATCCCAATCAGAAATATCTTTCTTTTTATCTGCTACTTCTTTGAATCTGACGAATGCTTTATTTAATTCAGTATCTGACAGTTCAAAGCCCAATTCTTTCAATCGGGTGCGGAAAGCATTTCTGCCTGAATGTTTGCCCAAAACTATTTGATTGTCTGTCAAGCCAATCAATTGGGCATCCATAATTTCATAGGTGAGTTTGTTTTTTAACACACCATCTTGGTGAATTCCAGACTCATGGGCAAAGGCATTTGCCCCGACAATCGCTTTATTTGGTTGTACTAACATTCCCGTCAAATTGGAAACTAAGCGTGAGGTTTTGTAAATTTGTCGGGTGTCGATATTTGTCAGGGATTCTTGAGAATCTTCTGGTCTTCCAAGATAGGGATTAAAATATTGTCGCCGCACATGTAACGCCATCACCAATTCTTCTAGTGATGCATTTCCGGCTCGTTCGCCAATGCCATTGATAGTACATTCTAGTTGCCGTGCACCATTTTTCACGGCTTCTAAGAAGTTAGCAACTGCCAAGCCTAAATCATTATGACCGTGAACGGAAATAATCGCTTGGTCGATGTTGGGGACATTTTCAATAATGCCTTTAATGATTGCTCCAAATTCGCTAGGGGTGGTGTAACCGACAGTATCGGGAATGTTAACTGTTGTTGCACCAGCTGCGATCGTTCGCTCTAACACTTGGTAAAGAAATTCTGGATCGGAACGAGCCGCATCCATTGGCGAAAATTCGACATCTTTCATGAAGGACTTGGCATAAGCTACCATTTCTTCTGCGATCGCTAACACCTCTGCCCTTGACTTCCGCAACTGATACTCTAAATGAATATCAGAAGTCGAAATAAATGTGTGAATTCTAGCGTTAACTGCTGGTTTTAATGCTTCTGCGGCTGCTTCAATATCTGCTTTAATTGCTCTTGCCAAACTGCAAATTACCGGGCCATTTTCTGTCCCCACAATCTTGGCAATCTTGCTGACTGCTTCAAAATCTCCGGGACTAGCAAAGGCAAAGCCTGCCTCAATTATATCTACGCCCAGACGCGCCAGTTGCTTGGCAATAACTAGCTTTTCATCTATATTTAGAGTCGCTCCCGGACACTGCTCTCCATCTCGCAGTGTAGTATCAAAAATGATAATTCGATCTGTTTTGTTTGTCATTTGCGGTTTGTTGTTTAGTTTTTACTTGTAACTCAAAATATCTTCAACCTTAGTTTTTCTTTTACTCTTACCTTTGTAAATAATTGCTAAGGCTACTAACCTTCAGTTTTTTCTATTTGATCTCTGATATCATTTAAATCTATATATCTATCAGTAGCATTGCGTAACTCTCTCGCGATCATTCCTTCAGTTGAAACTACCGTAATATGTGTATTTTTTGAGCGTAATAGTTCGATTGCTCTTTCAAAATCTCCATCGCCACTGAATAATACTACTCGGTCATACTGGTCTACTGTATTAAACATATCTACAACAATTTCAATATCTAAATTCGCTTTTTGCGAGTAACGACCAGAAGTATCATCATAGTATTCTTTAAGAATTTTAGTTCTGACTGTATATCCTAGACTAATTAGAGCATCTCTAAAACCTCGCTGATCTTGTGGGTCTTTTAAGCCAGTGTACCAGAATGCATTAATTAATGTTGTTTCTGATTGCTCATGTTTGAAGTATTCTAAGACTCGCCGCGGGTCAAAAAACCACCCATTTTTTTGTTGAGCATAGAACATATTGTTTCCGTCTACAAAAATAGACAGACGATTCATTGGAGAACCCATACAAATTTACACCTAATAATATAAATGAATTTAGATGGAACAATAGATTATAGCAATTTTCAAATGCCTTGTTTGCTAATATCTATAAAGTAGCTCTTCATCTATAGCTTTTATCCTACCTCTTTCAAGGCATAAAAACGGATGCAACATTGGAGTTGAGATACTGGGTGCTAACCTTATTCACCTCCGGCACTGCAAGAGCCACCCTGTGATCAAAATCTACCAATAAAATTGAACCAGTAACAGCATTCATTGCTGTATAACACTAAAGTTTACTCCTAAAGAGGTATGGCATAAGCTTAGGGTAAGATATAAGTTGATGCCTATCTATAGGTAAAGCTTTCAGTATAAGGACACGCTTTATGGGGAGTACCAATATTGCGCCAAATACAGAAGACGACCTTGGGACAGCTTCTAGTAAAACACCCAGTTAAGAGCGTACTTGTTGGTTGAGTTAGGGTAAAATCTTGCTGCAACCAACTACAGAGACGACGTAGATCCGGCTATGATCTGTGAGACAATCACTAGTTGTAACTAACTCAACAGAAAAATAATAAGTTAGGCAGTACCTGAGTAGGAATCTCTTGGGGGCTACCTTTGCCAATAAAAGTTTGTTGATGAATAGAAGATACTTTACAAATGTATAAGATTATCATTTAAGTCTTATTTCAATGTGCTTGCATTAAAACGTGGTCTGAATAAATAAAAGTGTTGGACTTAAATCAATCAGTAACACGATATGGCAGAAGAACCTACATCTACCTTAACTAAAAACTATGTCTCTGCTGCCAATAGACTGTCAAGTAAACCGACAAAATTAACGTCAACAGCATCGGCTCTCCAGTCTAGATGGATGGTTCTTTTAGGCCATCTCCTCGCTGGCGGTTGCACAATGGGGGCAGCATTGCTGAGTGCTTCTGGTGGGGAATTGGTTCAATTGCTGGAAAATAAGGCGCTTTCTGGCTTTTTTCAACTGCGTGGCCCGATTGTGCCTCCAGAAGATATCGTAATTTTAGCAATAGACGATCACTCAATATCAGTTCCCGAACAGTACTATAAAACAGATCCGAAACAGTATGCCTACCTAGAAACACTGAAATCTTATCCTTATAAACGTGCTGCTTATGCGCAGATAATCACAAAGTTAATCAAAGCAGGTGCACGCTCTGTAGCAGTAGACGTAATATTTGACACAACAAGTAGATATGGAGTTAGTGACGATCGCAAATTCCAGGCAGTATTGCAAAAATATGGCAGCAAAGTTACCTTAGGAGCCGTCTACGAAAATTCCCAGACACACCAAGGGTCTTTTATGCAACTGATTGACCCACAACAGATGTTTCGTACAGGGTCGGTGTCCATTGGCTCAGTTAATTTCCCTTTAGAGGTGGATGGTAAAGTTCATCGATTGGCGAGTGAGTTTTCTAAGCTGTTAGCTAAAGATAATTTGATCGAGAAGCTACCCTCTTTTGATGAAGCAGCGCTCAGGGCAGCACAAGTAAATTATCCCAGACCAAAGGGCGATCGCATTTATTTTTGGGGGCCTGCGGGTACATTTGAGCAAATACCCTTTTGGCATGTACTAGACCCGGAAAACTGGAACACCTATTTGCAGCAGGGAAAGTTCTTCAAAGACAAGATAGTGCTGATTGGGGCAACAGATAAGTTAAATAATGATTATCATCCAGTCGCTGCAAGCAATAGCACTGAACGCATGTCGGGTGTGGAAATTCACGCCAATGCGATCGCAACTTTGATGACAGGTAAAGCGATCGCCCCAGGAATTAACACTCTACCATTGCGGGGTTTGTTTGTGCTGATTCTAGTAGGCAGTACAGCCTTGATGATTAGCAGACGCAGGCGTAGTATCAATAGATTTCTATATAGCCTCGCTCTATCTGGCGCTTGGGTAGGAATTAGCTATGGGTTATTTATCTATGGTCAGTTAATTTTTCCGACTACTGTACCAATGATTGCGATCGCAATGACCGGACTTTGCTATCTGGGAACCTCAGTAATGAGGGAAAGCATCAGAAAACGTCAATTAGTAGATATTTTTCAGAAGTATAAAACCTCCCCCGTTGTCCAAGAGATTATCAGCCAACAATATGACTTGCAATACCTAATCCAGCAAAGGGATTTAGCCTTATCAGGGAAAATCCTGGCTCAACGCTACAAAATTGTCAAAGTTCTCGGTTCCGGTGGATTTAGCGAAACCTATATTGCCGAAGATACCCTACGTCCAGGGAATCCGCGATGTGTTGTCAAGCAACTAAAACCAGCCAGCACCAAACCAGAAGCCTTGCAACTTGCCAGACGTTTATTTAACTCAGAGGCACAAACACTAGAAAAATTGGGAACACACGCTCAAATCCCTCAACTTTTGGCGTATTTTGAAGAAGATGAAGAATTTTATTTAGTACAAGAGCAGATCATTGGTCATCCTTTAAATCAGGAATTGCCATCAGGCAGAGCAATTGATGAAATTGCAGTGATCAAAATTGTCAAAGACTTATTGCAAACATTAACATTTGTCCATAAAAACAACGTGATTCACCGGGATATTAAACCCAGCAATATCATCCGGCGACATTCAGACGGGAAACTGGTACTGATTGACTTTGGAGCCGTCAAAGAAGTCAGTACAAAACAGCTTGATGATGAAGAGCAAACCCCTTTCACCATTGGCATTGGTACTCAGGGTTACGCACCTAGCGAACAATGTTTTGGCCGTCCCTACTACAGTAGTGATATCTATGCAGTCGGCATGGTTGGAATTAAAGCCTTGACTGGTATAGCACCTCGTGAGCTAGATAGAGATGCTGATGGAGAGATAAAATGGAGCGATGCCTACGGCGGTAAACTACGCTCCCAGTTTAGCCACTCTTTAACTAAGATTCTCAGTAAAATGGTGCTGGATGACTTCAAACAGCGATATCAGTCTGCATCAGAGGCTCTTGAGGATCTTAAAGTTTTTGACAATGTTATAAATTTCCAAAGCAGATACCCCATCCCACAGGATGACCCATTAATGAATACTTTAGACCAATTAAACGCTCCTACAAAATCTAACTCAGAAGCATCCTCAGAAACTATTTGAGAAGGACGCGAGGACACGGAGATGCAGAGAGAATATTTGATAGTTTCTCCCCGTCTCCGTGTCTTTTTCACTTAGTCCTGCACATGATTTTAAATTAACGACAAAAATTCTTCTCCTGTGGTGGGATGAATGCCTATAGTTTCATCCAAATCTTCCTTAGTAATGCCCTTGCGAATTGCCACACCCAGACTTTGAATGATATCTGCTGCATGTTCACCCACCATATGAGCACCCAAAACTAGCCCAGAATCACTATTTAGCACTAACTTCATAGTGATTGGTTCATTCTGTTCGATTAGCTGATACAACAGTGGTTGGAACTGGGTGCAGTAACATTGTACAGATTCACCTTTTTCCCGTGCTTTCGCCTCTGTCATCCCCACACTAGCCGCTTCTGGACGGCAAAAAACAGCAGTGGGCACATAATCATAATTTAGTTTTTGCGCCTTGTTGCCAAAAACTTTATCGGCAAAGGCAATACCTTCTGCCTGAGCCACTGGAGACAATTGCACGCGGCTGGTGCAGTCCCCCACAGCAAAAATGTTTTTTTGGCTGGTGCAGCTGTATTCGTCTACTTTGATTGCACCATGTTCGCCAAGTTCAACATGGGCATTTTCCAAACCAAGATTCTTGGTATTTGGAGCGTAACCCGTGGCAACTAAGATGGTATCTGCTGTAATTATTTCTCGGCTCTCACCATTAATAGTTAGCAACAAACTCTCATCTGAGTATTTGATTTTTTGAATTGTGCTGTTGGTGAATAACTTAATTCCCCGTTTGCTCAAACCTTTTTGTACAGCAGAGCGAATGTCATCATCAAACCCCGATAAAATCATCTCGTCTTTTTCAATTACCGTCACCTTGCAACCGAAAGCGTGCATCATGCTAGAAAATTCTACGCCAATGTAGCCGCCGCCAATAATTGCTAAACGTTTTGGCAAATAAGGTAGCTGAAACATCTCGCGGGATGTGATGGCGTATTCTATCCCTGGAATTTTGGGCTTGAGGGGTTGCCCTCCCACAGCAATTAAAATTTTGTCGGCTGTAACTTTGCGTCCATCGATATTGATAGTATGGGTATCGATGAGAGTGGCATGTTCAGAAATTAGTTCAATTCCAGCTTTTTGCAATTGCTGAAAATACGACTGGTTAATGCTGTCAATATGCTGATGTACTGACTTAATAAATAATGTCCAGTCAAAGTATGTTTGACAGTCACTCCACCCATAACTGTGCGCTATTTGATTTTGGAGGGCGAAGTCAGCTGCGTAGACAATCAGTTTTTTCGGAACGCAACCGCGATTTACACAAGTCCCACCGACGGCTTCTTGTTCGGCAATAGCGACACGGACACCGTAGCTAGCTGCTTTTTTAGCTGCTGCCAATCCCCCAGGCCCAGCACCAATGACAAACAAATCGTAATCAAATGTCATAAAAATCTGTTCCTTTTTCAGTTTTTGGAAAGCAGAGCTATTTCATCCCTTATAGTTATTCAGACAAAACTTAATCTACTGTCTTTGGATGGACAATTGGGGATGAAACTAGGCTGATATGTAGCAGATTGCCGAATTAATAGCAATTAGTTCCAAAAGGAACAGCGTAGGCGCAGCCCGCCGTAGGCATCGCTAGATTATTGGTAAGTTATATTACATTATCTTGCCAAACAAGGATATTGTCTATTTTACAAGAGGTATAAGTGCGATCGCGCTTTTGATCCAAAGCATATAAATAACAGCCTAATCTTCAGTGACAATCTCACCTAAGACTAAAATAGTTATGGAAAAACACCCTTGTAAATAAATCGATGAATGTGTTCTTAAATCCAGAGATAGAGCAATTCATCCAAACTCAGATTGAAAGTGGTAAGTATACTTTGGCAGAGGAAGTAATATGTTGACGCTCCCAAGATGTTTGCAGCAAAAGATCAAATTGAGGCACCAGTGAAGGTAAAAACACCTGAAGAATTGGGGTGGCCTCCTGATTTTTGCTTGCATTGTTTATCTAAAGAGCTATCCGACTCCGTACTAATTTCTTTAACGGCACCAAAGTCAATCAGCACAATTTTGCCGTCTTGACGACGCGTACCCAACACCCTTGCGTAAGGTAAAAATCAAAAACAAAGGCGGGTGCGGGGGTTGAACCCGCTAATCCCCACAATGGTGGAGACGTAACCGATAATCCTAAATTCTCCGTCCCCGAAAGGCAAGTTGCGAATAAGGATAACCCGCCATGAAGTATGAAGGATAAAGTATATTTCATCCTTTACCCTTCAGTAATATCTACAATTCACCCGTAGCCAGCATCTGGATGATCCGAGGTGTACCTGGGTCGAACCCTGCCAAATCCCAAGACAGCGAATCTTCAGGATCTACCAAAGTAATTTGGTAAGGTGTCAAGGTGACATACACTGCTTTGACGTTAGGATTTACCTTTTTGCGGTACTCCTTCAACGCTTGACTTGGATGCTTATTTCCCGCCCAGCTTTCCGAGTCAGTCCAAAAGCAGACTACATCTGCTTTGAACTTATTCTTAATCATCCAGTCGTAAGCTACAGATGCATCCGTTCCACCGAAGTTTTGGTTGCTAGCTTTGCGAACCGCAGAACTAAAACTATCTTTGGCAGTGATACCTAATTCCCGGAATTCTGTAGCAAAGCCGCGAATCATGTAGTTTTTCTCTGCTTTTGCTGTCACCAGTGCCATTGTGGTGGCAATTTCACAGCAAGTCAGTCCCATATCTGCAACCAAGCTACCCATAGAACCAGAAACATCCACGGCGTGCATGAATACTTTACCTGTGGGTTGCACAACATCAAAAGACAGTTCAACTGCTTTTTCTAAAATGTCCACAATCCGAGGAACTGGATTCCAAGTTTTCTTACTGCGTCCTAATCTTCCACCAGATTCATAAGTCTTGAGTGCTTTCAAAACATCAATCGGATGGATGCGACCTTTACGCAGATGTTCTCTGCGATTAAGAACTGCTTCCACTTGGAGCAAATTAGCATTTTCATCGGCTCGTAACACACCCAGTTCAGTTAAAGAACCAAGGTTACGTAACATTGCACCTATTGGCATTTCCTGAAATAGCAGCTGCCAAGCAAGCTTATCCATTTTGCCCACAGGTGCAGCCATTTCGTGGGTTAAGCGTCCTTGGGAAACAGCTTCATGGGTTTGGGTGGGATTCCGCTTGAGCCACTCATACCACCAAATCTGCGCCAATGCCTCTGAAGGGATGTCTGCTGGCAATTCTTCCCAGCCTCTAACTACCCACTCAAATAGTTGACGGTGATTTTCTGTAGGCGGTTTGACATGGAACAACCGCAACGCATCTCGGTGGGAAAAGCCTTGACGCTGTTGATATTTCAACAGTTGATAAGCTAAACCCTTAACATCTTCCCTTGATAGCCAAGTTTTACCAGCTTCCCGCACTACTTTGCCAAATCCCCGCAGAGATTTGGTGTAGTTCAACCATTCGTAGAAGTGGCTACCAGTACGGACAACTTGCGGAAATATTTCACCAAACGCCTGTTTTGCTTCTGTTGTTTCACCCATCGACAGCAGCACCAAAGCCAAGATAGGCGCACTGTTATTGATGGCGCGTCCATCGCTAGCATACAAAATTTCTTCTGCTACACGGCTGGGATTTTCAGCAACAGCTTGTCTGACAACTGTCACAAAATCCTCAGTTAATTCTTGTTTACCCGCGTAGTAAGTGCTTTTTGCTGTGCCAACCAACAGACAACGGCGCAGCATTTTCCAAATGCCAGCATCAAACATAAAGCCGCCGGAACGTCCCTGAATCATCTCTGCTTCCCGTCCGGGGATAGGTTGATTTTGTGGTGTAGTTGTCTTCTTTTTAGTGAAAAAATTGTAATTCATGGTTTCATCTCCCGGCCCTTGCGGGCAAAAATGAAAGGTGGCGGAGCGGGATTTGAACCCGCGACCTCTCGAACCCTAATCGATAACCCTAATTCGTCGGCCTTTTCAGGCAAGGGGTGAACAAGGATGTTTAGCGCTCTACCTCTGAGCTACCCGCCACATAAAAAGTTAGGAGTTAAATATTTAAAACTTCTCACTCTTGAGTTTCTACTCAGCATTCAGTACTCATTGGTGTAGTGGAGCGGGAATCGTAGCTTGCTTCCCGTAGGGTACCCGCGACCTCCCGCTTGGCAGGCGATAACCCTCAATTCTTCGGCCTTATTGAGGCAAGGGGTGAATAAGGATGTTTAGGCACTCTAACCACTGAGCTACCCACCACATATCAAGTAAAGTTGACTTGTATTATAAATGTAGTATATGTATTATTTGTTGTCAAGGGGCTGGCAAGCTAATTTATAGAGTTCTTGGTTGAGTCAAAAAACCTCTTTTTTTCGCTCGTAAAAACATTTGTCCGTAGTTTACCGCCGTAGGCATCGCAGACAAATGTTAGAGAAGTTCCAGTTACTGAAGTCTATAACACTTACTAGTTAAAGGTTTTGCCACAAAATTTGCCGCAACTTTGCCAAAAGATACAAAAAAGTGTCCCAATTTTTGCCAATATAGATAGTATTATTTCCCAAAATTCACTTGGCAAAAATCGGCATGAGTGAGAAACCCATAGAAGGTGACGGCAAGGCTTTTCTCGTTCTACTTTTGCCCATCTCGTTTTTGATTATTTTCCTGGTTGCCACATGGAGAATTTTACTGGCGCTGATTGTGCTGGTAATTGGCTTCAAGCTTTGGCAGGAATATCAATGGCAACAGTGGACTCATCGAGTTAACCCAATTTTTCATCAGTTAGTTCGGGAAAATCAGGGCAGACTTACGCCAATGGACTTGGCAATAAGGGGCAATTTTCCTGGAACAACGGCAAAACGCTACTTGGATAGTAAAGCCTCGGAATTTGGCGCTAGTATAGTGAACTCCGAAGATGCGGGGCAGTCTTATTACTTTATAACAGCCAGTATTCTCGGCAATATTCTTGATAGTAGTGAGCCTGTTAAAGAACTTCCTGCTCAACCAGTTACTAAAACTGCGCGATCGCTCCTAGCACCACCACCAACCCCACAGGAGGAAGAACCAGAAACCGAATCAACACCACAGCCAACCCATGAGGAAGCTAAACGATCGCTGGAAAAACAGTTAATTTTTGGCTCTCTGATTCAATCTGAACTTGCCAAGCGACTAAATGTCTATTCCAGCACGGTTTATAAACGACGAAATGATCCAGAATTTCCTGAGTGGAGTCGCAGCAAAGACCCTGATGGTATTGCCTGGACATACTCGGAAAAAACTAAGGAGTTTTTCCCAGTGGAGGAAGAAGGTTAAAGGAGGCAGGAGGGGAAAATCATCCCTTTATTCGACCGAGAATGATTTGGCAGCGTGTTGTCTTAAACTCTTGCTCCTTCTGGTCGCAGCAGTTATAGAGTACGGTCAGTCTTACTCCTGCCGACGCTCGCAGACTCGCTACCGCTACGCTATCCTGCCCTCTGCCTCCTGCCTTCGTTGATTTTTGAATTCTAAACCCACAGCTTCGTTGATGGAATTTAATCCGCTTTGTTCTAGCTTAGAAAGCAAACCTGCTAGAATTCGGCGTACCATCAGTGGACCTTCGTAAATCCAGCCTGTATAAACCTGGATTAGACTAGCACCAGCAGTAATTTTCTCCCAAGCATCTTCAGCAGAAAAGATTCCACCAACGCCAATAATTGGCATTTGTCCTTGGGTTTGCTGCCAAATAAAACGAATTACCTCAGTGGAGCGATCGCGCAATGGTTCACCGCTAATTCCGCCAGCTTCTTCCTGAGGTGATTTGCCCGTTTGGTCAATCACCTGGGTTTTTAGTCCATCACGGCGGATGGTGGTATTAGTGGCGATAATTCCTGCCAGTTGGTAGGTTTTAGCCAAAGAAATAATGTCAGCGATCGCTTCCCATTCTAAATCTGGGGCTATTTTGACAAAAAGTGGTTTATGTGTATTATTTTCTTGTTGTAATAAATCTAAGATGGTACTGAGCATAGAAGCATCTTGGAGCGATCGTAAACCAGGTGTATTTGGCGAAGATACATTAACAACAAAATAATCTCCCAAATCCTTGAGTAAACGAAAACTATCGAGATAATCCTGTGCAGCTGCTTCTAGGGGAGTTACTTTAGATTTACCCAAATTTATCCCTATGGGTATTGACTGGATTAACTTCTGCTTTTCCTGTGCCAAACGTGCCGCCATTGCTGCTGCACCGAGATTATTAAAGCCCATCCGATTGAGAGCAGCTTTATCTAACGGCAAGCGAAACAAACGGGGACGGGGATTTCCTGGTTGTGCGTGAAAAGTTACAGTTCCTAGTTCCGCAAAGCCAAAACCCAGGTTAGACCAAATGCCAGCAGCTACTCCATCCTTGTCGAAACCAGCTGCTAACCCTACAGGGTTTGGGAAGTTTAGCCCAAACAAGTTTTGTTCTAGGCGTGAATCGTACAGACATAAAGACTGCTTTAAGCGTTGGTTTGCCCAACTAGCAGGGGTTTGTGATAGCCAGCTAAAACTGCGAATCGTCTGCTGGTGTAACCACTCTGAATCTGCTTTTACCAGATTGAACAAAAGGGGACGAATAGCGACTTGATAAATATCCATTTCAATTCTTAACACTACGCGAATTCGGTAGACTGCCAGGCTTTCTCTCTAGCTTTCTGGAGTTCCTCTCTAGCTTGTCGAAGTTCCTCTTTAGCCTGCCGGGCTTCCTCTTTAGCTTGTCGGAGTTCTTCTTTAAATTGCCGTATTTCTTCAGCAATCTGCCGGATTTCTTCGGCAGAATTTCTTATTTCTTCAGCAAGCTCTCGCTGCTCCTCTTGTGAAAGCCTGAGATGTTCAGACGACTCCCGCTGCTTCTCTTGTGAAAGCCTGGCATTTTCAGCAGACTCTCGCTTTTCCTCTGAGACTTGTCGCTGCTCCTCTAGAGCATCGGACGAAGATTCACCCATTTCCTTAGCACTCCATAATGTTACTTCCACCAACCTGTTACTTAAAACTTTCAGCAAACACCTGTGGCGATATTAGTCAAGGTGCTTTTCTGGGCATCTTATATATTACAAGTTATGTAAACCAATAAATCAGATGGGGCAGCCGCAAAAACCTATAGCCGCCGAACAGCAGATCCTCTCCTTGGGACGTGTCCTCCAGAGCCTCAGAGAAGAAGATGATGTTGACGTTCTGATTGAAACTACTATTTCTTATCTTAAGGAACAGTTTGACTACAGACTGATTTGGGTTGCTCTTTACGATCGCCTGAATCACATATTATTCGGCAAAGGGGGCATCACACCTGATCATGACACGAGCTTTTTACGCCAAAGGGTTGTTCTCAGTCCTGGGGATTTATTAGAGCAAGTGGTGATTGAACAGCATCCTTTGGGCATAGCTGATTTACAAACTGAAATCCGCGCCGCCGAATGGCGAAAGATAGCAGAAAAATTCCATATCCAAGGAACGATTATTTTACCAATTCGCTATAAAGACCGTTGCTTGGGTTTGCTGTTACTGGGTTCAGAACGCTGGGGCTACCTACTGACAGGGGAAGCAAAAGCACGTTTGATGATGGTTTTAGGTGAACTAGGGGCAGTGCTTTATCAAAATGAGATGCATTTGCAGCAAAAGCAAACCAAGCGAACCGACGAGCCATTGTTAGAATTGCTAGAAAATTTACGCACCCTCGGAAATCTGAATCAAAGACTTGAAGCAGGGGTGCAAGCAACTCATAAATTTGTTTCCCCTAGCCGAACAAATGTTTACTGGTTTGAGCGAGAAGGGCGCTACTTTTGGTGTCGGATGAGCAATCAGCTTGTGAAAATTGATCGCAATTCCAGCACTCAGCAAGCCGCGGGAATGACTGTACAGGAGTTGAGCGACTTTTATTATGCTTTGGCAGTTAACCAAATTGTCTCGATTGGTGATGCCCGCAGTTCTTTAAAGAGCCATTTTACGGCAAAATTGCTGGAACGACTGAAGGTGCGATCGCTCTTGGCAGCTCCGATAATCTGGCAAAAGAACCTATTAGGTTTTCTGGCGGTAGAAAGCAATGAACCTCGCATTTGGACGGAGGCAGACAAAAATTTTGTTCAAGGTGTTGCTGGCTTAATCTCTCTGGTTGCACCTAGCGAAAGCATGGAAAGCACTATCAAACAGATTCAAGAGGATGCCCACCTGACTGGTCAAGTTGCCCAAGGTATCTATAGCGAACATGAACTTCAGGAAACTTTACACAGCTGTGCTAAAAGAGTTTTAGCTCGATTAGCTGCCACCCGCTTTTTGCTGTTGCAGTATGACCCTGAACAGAATAATTATCAATTTATTTACCAAAGTCAGCCTCATAATCGCCGACCGTTGACATTTACCCTTTATCCGCTCAAAGAATTAGATGGGCAGCTTTTGGAACGTTCAACTCAAGCGGTGGAAATTGAGAACTTAGATGAAGACTTGCGCTTTTTTAACTGGCGTCCCCCTTTACTAGAAAGTGGTGTGCGATCGCTACTTGTTTGTAAATGCACTCACGGTCATATACCAGCAGCAATTTTGGTCATCACTCACGAAACCCATCGCTCATGGACAACTCTAGAAAAGGAATTACTGTGGGCCGTTAGTCAACAGATTGGTGTAATTGTTCGTCAGTGGCAATTACATAACCGCACCACCCAGCAGCAAAAATCTTCCCAAGCATTTGAGCAATGCCTACGCATTCTGACACAATCCCAGAACAGTAAAATCGAGGTTGAAAAAAAACATTTAGAACGCACAGCACTCGAACAAATAGCATCAATTTTGGCCTGTCCCCTAGCGGTACTGCTATCCTGGTCGCCTGGCGAAAGTATGGCAGAAATTATCCCTGGAGTGATTGACAATAGTCAATTTGGGATTTTTTGCGATGCATCAATTCCTATCCAGGCTGAAGCCTTAATTCAGTGGGCACTTGCTACGGAGAGTTACCTGACTTTGAAGGTAGATAATTTACTCCCCGAAACTCGAAAATGGTTGAGTGTGCCAGACAAAGGTCAAATTTTGGTGATGGCGTTACGTACCAATACTGTTTATGAAACTACGGGTGTAGTGTTGTTAGCAGACTATCAAGAGCGTCGCTGGTCAGAACCAAACCTCAGTGCGACAGCAACTCTGATTTCTCAATTAGCTTGGTGGCGTCGTGAAAAGCAAATCACCCGACTTTTAGAATCTACAACAGAAGAATTACGACAACTCAACTGGTACAAACATCGTCGTTTAGAGGAAATCCAAAGAATAACGGCGCTATCCCTTAAACAAATACATGATTTGGGTATTCCTGCTAATGAACTCGCTCAGATGCGCTACCAGCTATTGCTGCGGCAGTTAGACCATACAGCCACCTCCATGAGTGGAATGCTAAAACTTGAGCACTGGCAGCTACACATGAGTTGGGAAACTATGCCCATAGCCAGTTTACTGAAGCGATCGCTCGAACGCATTGAAAATCAACTTAAACAACAAAAGCTGTGGATTGGCGTACATGGCTTAGGACAACCCATTGACGAGCAAGAGTCACCAAAGAATTCTTCCCTTGCTAGAGGCGTTCCTACCTCCAGCGCTCAATCTTCAATGGCGATCGCTGGTGATATTGTCAAAATTGAATTAGTTATCCATGAATTATTGGTTACTGCCTGTAACCGTTCTCCAATCGGCGGCAGAATTGATATTTGGTGTCGCCGTTTAGATGCGTCAAAACCCTCGGATACAAAGCATTCTTTTACAAGTGGAGGGTCTGAACATCAGACATCGCTAGAACTGTCGATTACATACAACGGTGCGATCGAACCACAGTTACTCACAGAACTACATGATAATACACCCAAAGATGTGCTTGCTCCCTCCAACCTTGACCAACCGCCAGGTTTACATCTGCTGATCTGCCAAAACCTCATGCAGGAGTTGGGAGGGGAGTTAAATTTTTATCAATTACCAGATAATCGGGTAGTTAGCCGCTTGTTGTTGCCCTTAGTTGGCCATGATTCTTAGTATTATTCTCCTCCAACTGCCTAAAGTCTCATCTTTTCAGACAGGGAACTCAGGAATGAGTCTATAGAGAGATTGACCACACATTTGTTCGTCGAAAGTATCCTCCCTTCGTAGCAAACTGGTTATAATTATTTTCCATCTCTCTCAGAAATCAAATTCTCATATACACAGTATTTATATGGGACGTATTCGTTCTAAATCTGACCTACCTACAAAAATCTGTCCGGTATGTCAACGTCCTTTCACATGGCGTAAAAAGTGGCAAGATTGTTGGGACGATGTGAAATACTGCTCAGAACGTTGTCGTCGTCGCCGTTCTGAAGCTCAAAATGAAACTAACCGCAACACAGACGCAAATAGCGCAAGAGATTAATGGAGTCACAGGTGCAACCTAAATTAATTATTCATGGGGGGGCTGGTAGTTCTCTCCACGGTAAAGGCGGATTGGAGGCGGTGCGCCGATCGCTCCATAAAGTAATAGAAGAAGTCTATTCTCTACTATTATGCGGAGCAAGTGCCTCTGAGGCGGTGGTGCAGGGTTGCCAAATGCTAGAAGATAACCCCCGCTTTAATGCTGGTACTGGTTCAGTACTGCAATCTGATGGGCAAATCCGCATGAGCGCTTCTCTAATGGATGGTGCATCAGGGCGATTTAGTGGTGTGATTAATATTTCGCGGGTGAAAAATCCCATTGAGTTGGCACAATTTTTACAAAACTCGCCAGACCGAGTATTATCAGATTTCGGCTCTGCTGAGTTGGCGCGGGAAATGCAAATTCCCAGCTATAACGCTTTAACTGATTTGCGGTTACAAGAGTGGATACAAGAGCGCCAGGATAATTTTAAAAGCGCAATGGCTGGTGTGGTAGCAGAACCTGAACTGCTAGAAACCAGCAATGCCGGACGCGGTACCATCGGTGTGGTAGCTTTAGATGCCTATGGTAGGCTAGCTGCTGGCACTTCTACTGGTGGTAAGGGCTTTGAGCGAATTGGCAGGGTAAGTGATTCTGCTATGCCAGCAGGTAATTATGCTACCAGTAATGCTGGTGTTAGTTGTACTGGCATTGGGGAAGATATCATCGATGAGTGTCTAGCTCCTCGGATTGTAGTACGTGTGACTGATGGTATGTCCTTGAGGGAGGCTATGCAGCGATCCTTTGGGGAAGCGCACCAGAACAAACGGGATTTGGGAGCGATCGCTTTAGATGTTAGTGGAGCGATCGCTTGGGGCAAAACTAGCGAAATCTTACTCGCCGCCTACCATAACGGCGAAAATGTTGGTGACACCTTGGAATGGACTAGCAACGAACTGATCGGCTATTGTTGAATCAGTTTCAGCGCTTCGGCTAAAGTTTCTTGCTGGTAAACCATTGCAGCTAATTCTTGGGCTTCATAACGCCCCTTCCTGCGGAACGCTGCGCGAACAAAAGCTTCTAGCGCCGCTCTTTTCAGTGCCACTTGATATCCTTGTTGCAGAAGATCCATTAATTCTGCTTGATTCAAGTAAAAACCACAGGATCTGCGGCGCTTGTTTATTTTGTTGATTTCCCCCACTGTATTTTCTATCGAAACATCCAAAGAGCGAGTAGAACGTTTTTCGGCCTTTTGTTTAATTAAATGGATGAGCAGAATTACACCATAACTATCAATTTTATTGATTTTCTCACCGAGACTCATTTCTTCTAACTCATCTACCAACAGCAACGCCTCATGGATTTTGCCTTGTGCTAGAAATTGCCTAAGTTCTAGCAGTTCTTCCATGTTATTTTTTGAGATTTTGGCTTCACTACTAATCTAGCTAGATTAGACATCTTGCAAAAATCCTAGTTTATAGTCTAAAACCACAGATGAATTGCGATTAACAGTGATGAATTATTTATGTTGATCTGTGGTTTCATTTTCAACACTTTTCTTTTGCCAAGCTGGTTTTACTACCTGACGACTACGGGCAATCACTAGAGAATCATCAGGCACATCTTCTGTAACAGTAGAACCGGCAGCCACGTAGACATCATCTCCCAAGGTGAGTGGAGCTACTAAAACGCTATTGGCTCCAGTCTTTGTGCGATCGCCTATTTTTGTACGGTGTTTCTTCACGCCGTCATAATTGGCAGTAATTGTACCGGCACCAATATTTACCTGATTGCCAACAACGGTATCACCTATATATGACAAATGTGCTGCATTCGTGCGATCGCCTAATTGAGTATTTTTCAATTCCACAAAATTCCCCACACGGCAATTAGCACCCACTTGTACGTGACCACGCAAATGAGCATAAGGGCCAATTCGGCTGCCTGCCTGCACAGTGCTATCTGTTACTACTGAATACTGCACGGTGACATTTTCAGCCAAGTGACTATTTTCAATTAAACTCCCTGGCCCAATATGACTTCCCGTTTGAATCACTGTATTTCCCCGCAGATGAGTTTGGGGTTCAATAATTACATCGGGCTGTAATGCCACTGTTTCATCAATGGTGATGCTTGTGGGATCGATGAGAGTGACACCCGCTAACATCCATTTTTCCTTGACTCGCCTTTGCAAAATTTCAGATGCTGTTGCGAGTTGCAAGCGATCGTTGATACCGAGAATTTCTTGGTAGTCTTCCACATCCACTGCCATCACTTGTCCGACTTGAGTCACGGCATCAGTAAGATAGTATTCTTTTTGGGCATTGTTTGCCTGTAGGTGAGGGAGCACTTTTGCCAAATCTTGCCAACGAAAGCAGTAAACTCCAGCGTTAATCCGCTGATTTTGCTTTTGAGCAGCAGTACAATCCTTGTGTTCGACCATTTGCTGCACAATATTTTCATCGTTACAAAAAACTCGTCCGTAGCCTGTGGGGTCTGGTAGGCTCGAGGTGAGAATAGTGGCGGCGTTCTGATTTCGGGCGTGAGTTTGTAACATCTGCTGAAGAGTTTCACTACGTATCAACGGTAAATCGCCGTTAAGTACTAGCAAATCCCCAGTGTAGTCTTCCAAGTGAGGAAGTAATTGCTGGATGGCATGACCTGTCCCTAGTTGCACAGTCTGTTCGACAAACTCCAAAGTGGGAATTGAATGCATGGCGGCTTGCACTTCCTCGGACTGATATCCCACAATCACGATTCGCCGTGAGGGCGAAAGTGGTTCTACACTTTCGAGAACTCTCTCTAATAGCGATCGCCCACCCAAAGAGTGTAAAACCTTGGGTAACCGTGATTTCATCCTGGTGCCGCGTCCCGCCGCTAGAATTGCTACAACTACCATAATTAGCTATCAGCTATCAGTGAAATTATGATTAATGCTGTTGGTACTTTAAAATTTAGGCTCAAACCATACCAGCTAACCATAGAAGAGTGAAATATACAATGAGTTACGATAATACCAATTCGTGCTAATTACGGCAGCTACAAAACCCCCTACTCCTAGTCGCCAGCGTTTTTACTGACTGGAGCCAATAAACTCGGCAAACTGCTGCATTAACTTGGGATTACGCCAACCGGAATTAGCTTCTTCTTGCATCACTAAAAGTCCTTCTGCTGAAGTAAAAGCTCTTTTGTAAGGTCGTTCGCTAGTCAGAGCATCGTAAATATCAATTAACTGAAATACTTGCGCTAGGTAGGGAATATCATCCCCTTTGAGTCCATCAGGGTAGCCTGAGCCATCCCAGCGTTCGTGGTGATGGCGAATAATGGGAATTACACCCCGCATACTGCGTAATGGCTGACAGATTTTTTCTCCTATCAAAACGTGCTGCTGCATGATCTGCCAATCTTCGGGGGTGAGTTTGCCTTTTTTCAGCAGCACTGCATCGGGAATACCCACCTTACCAATATCGTGGAGATAACCACCCCACCTCAAATCTCGAATTTGGTAGCGTGAGAGGTTGAGGTATTCACCAAAAACTTGTCCCAGTTTTACCAGGCGTTCACAATGGTTGCCTGTATTGGGATCGCGACTTTCAATCGACATGGCAATGGAAAATAGTACTTGTTCGGCATGGTCCAAATCTTCGTTCAGACGTTTCTGCCGCACCAAGGACTTGACACGCGCCGCTAGTTCCACACGATCAAAGGGTTTGGTGAGAAAATCATCTGCCCCAACTTCAATTCCCCGAATGCGCGATCGCCTGTCATTTAATGCTGTAATAAAAATCACTGGGATTAGCCTAGTCTGCTCATCCTGTTTGAGCAATTGGCAGACTTCAAATCCATCCATCCCTGGCATCATCACATCCAGCAAAATCAAATCTGGTTGTTTTTGAGTTACCAATCCGACAACGATGGAACCACTATCCGCCTCAATTACTTCGTATCCTTCCATCCCCAACAGGGCAACAGCAGTCATCCGACTAGCGGCATGATCGTCAACAACTAAAACCTTCGGCGGATCTAAATCAAACCCATTCACTTTAGAACCTTTGGCTTGTAGTGTTCTAGAGACCAATGAATCATCACCACAATTAACATCAGCTTTTATCCAAGAAGACACTGCTTGTCTATCTTCAAGCATAAGGTCTTGTTGAGGTAAGCCTAAAGAATAACCCTCCGAATTTTGCGATCCTACGGCATTATTTGAACCGATACTCTTTACTCTGCTAATGGGGTTTGACCCACTAACAATTTCTTCTGTAAAGCCTGTATGGTTGGATTTCCATTGAATCACAAAGGCACTCCAAGTTTTTGCAGAAGTTAACAGTGTCAGATTTAAAAAACAAATTTAATATTCGACTGTATCTGAGCCAGAGTTTCCATAGGGATTATCCATGATGTCAAGCTGCTATCTAGGTTTTCGCAGCATGTATCTTTTATGTTACGAACAAAGGGTATCCTGTTGTCAAATTTTTTGTTTTGCTTCTAGTTCCAGTATGATAAATTGGCACAAATCTTAAATCAGGTTTTTTACGGAGATTTTTAACCTAGCAGCGCTAGAAAGCGTTAGAATTGCTTGCTTTATATCGATATATCGGGTTTTTAGTTTTAAATCTTTATGGTAACCATTAGGTATATATATTTTTATTTATACAATTATAGCAATACTCAAGTATATCAAATTACATATAGTATTTGATACTATCTTTAATTAAGCTATTTGGCTGGTAAAAACTCGTTGCCTGAGTATCTGGAAAGGAAATCAGAATTTTTGGCAAAAAAATGTCTAACTTTTCTGGAATTAAGGACTGAGGATGAGGTTTTTAGTTGCCGCAGCTATGCCCGTCGTAGACATTGCAACCGAATTACAAACTAGTTCCCATAAAATCCCTGCCTTGTGTTCCCGACAGCCACCTTTTTCGCCAACGGGAGGTAGTTTCCAGCGAAGAGGTTTGTTGCTCTTGTTGTCGCCGCATTACTATGACTTCGGTTGAATCGCTCAATTCCGGATCGCGATAGGGAATGGCAGCACGGGTTAGTAAGTGTTCTTTTTCAGCTTGCGAGAGGGAAGTGAGTGCTGTTAGAGGATAGCTATGGTTTAGCCCGTAATAAGTGCTGTGTACTGAGTGATATTTATACTCAGTGCTACCAGAATGTGCTGCCACGGTACCAGGCGATCGCCTTCCCACAGGTGGTGTAGAACCGATGATTAAGCCAGCAGACAAAAGTGCTGTGCGTATAGCAGCAGAACAAGAATAGGTGGCTAATAAACCATCTTGATGTAAACAAAATGACAGTTGTTTAATAAATTCAACAGTCCATAATTGAGGACAATGTGGTGGTGAAAAGGGATCGAGGAAAATTGCATCTGCCCAGAAACCGGACTGACGTACTACCGTGATTGTAGTTCTAGCATCGCCAATTAGTAGCTTTGCTTTTAGACAAGGTGTTTGCACATAATGCTCAAAAGCTAGCTGGGACAAGCTTTCAATATAGTTACAGTTCCAATTGTCGAATAAGTGATGAGCGATCGCAGCTTGTGGCACTGCTGGATTCAGTTCTAAACCAATTACTTCAACACAACAACTAGGATTCATTGCCCAAATTGTCTGCAAAGCAGCAGCTGTGTTATATCCTAGACCATAACAAATATCCAACAGCCGCAAGACCGGTTTATGCGCTGCTGTAGCCAGTTGAGTCGGTTCCACAAATTTGAAAAAACTCTCCTGCTGCGCTCCATGATGGCTGTGAAAGGATTCACCAAACTCCTGAGAGACAAAGGTGAAGGAACCATCTGCTGTTAGCTTAGGTGTAAAATTCTCTAAGTCTGACATCTTACAAAAAAACTAAATAATGACCAATGTCCAATCCTCAATTTGTTGTTTCGCCAGCTTGGCTGCTTGAACATCTAGAAGATCCGCAAGTCGTTATTGTGGATTGTCGCTTTTCTTTAGCCGATTCACAACTAGGACAACAACAGTACCAAACAAGCCATATAGAGGGATCATATTACTTAGATTTGAATCAGGATCTTTCCAGTCCAGTAGGTAAGCATGGCGGGAGACATCCTTTACCTAACCCCAATGATATAGCTAAAAAATTTGAGTCGATTGGGGTAAATTACCAAAAAACTTTAGTTGTAGCTTATGATGATTCGCGCTTTGCCTTTGCGGCTCGTTTATGGTGGCTTTTGCGCTATCTAGGACATGAGCAAGTAGCAGTGCTCGATGGAGGCTTTTCTGGATGGCAAAAAGCTGGGTATCCTGTTACAGATGTTGTACCTCAACCAGAAATGGGTAAGTTTGTAGCTCAAGTTCAAACCGAAAAGGTGGTAGATATTACAGGGGTGAAAAGCCGGAAAGAGAGCCAAGAGGTAGTATTGGTAGATTCAAGAGAAAGCGATCGCTATCGAGGTGAACGAGAACCAATTGATAAAATTGCTGGACATATACCCGGCGCAGTCAACTATCCCTGGCAAGAAGTTACAGACTCTTCCGGCTACCTACTCCCTCAAGAAGAACAATACCGTCGGTGGGAGAAGCTAGAAACAGCCGAAGAAATCTTGGTATATTGCGGTTCTGGGGTTACTGCTTGCGTAAATTTACTTTCTTTAGAATTAGCTGGCATTACCAAGGGTAAACTTTATGCGGGCAGCTGGAGTGATTGGATTTCTTATTTATAGTCATTAGTCATTAGTTTTTTGACAAAGGACAAAGGACGAACTTCAAAACCGACCTAATTGCAAACTGTAATTAATACTGAAGAACCAGCCATCAAAATCAATGTTTTCGACGGTTGAACTACCTAAACTTGCTCCAGCCTGTACATTCAAATTACTGGTATCGGATATTCGGTAATTTAAGTGCCCGAATAGCCGATGAAATTGGTCTTCTCGATCGCGCTGTGTAAAGTCTGAGAAGTTCACCTGGTAATCAATACCAACCTGGAGAGGTTTTTGCAAGTAGTAGTTCAGAGACACCCAAAAGGAATTGATTATCCGATCGCGACTTTGGGGATCAGCAAAATTCACACTCAATTCGTAGAAGCTATCTAGCGTTAATTTTGGAGTTAAGGGATCTCGCCGTCCCAAAGACAGTTGCAGAGAATTCTCATTTAAAAAGCGATCGCCTGCTTTAAAGCTATCCAAGCGATCGCTGTTGTTAGCATAAAATAACTGTTGATTGCTCCAACTGATTTCTCCGTACATTCGCTGCGATATATGCTGGTAAAGACTGAGATTAAATCTTATCTGGTTGTAATGATATTGTGACTGATTTATATAACGAATGAGATTGCCATCAATTGAGGCGTTTAAAAAAGTCTTAGATGTCAAAGGGAAATATGCAGAGGTTAGCGTCAGTCCAGAAATAATTAAACCATCTTCTATGGGACTATCATTTGAGGAAAAAATATTAGTCGTCTGGAAGTAACCTACACGGCCCTGTAGATAGCCGATAGGTTTAAACTGAGGTAAGAATTGGGGTTGTTCTATCGGTTTTGGTAGCTGTTGTTCTAGGGGTCGTACCCGTACACGCAATCCCAATTCGCGATCGCTATCAGACTCAGGTGGTTGTTTTGGCGATCGTAGTAGCTGTATTAGCCTCTCTAGCCTTTGGGACTGATTTATTTGAGGTGGATTCAACACTTCCTCTTTTGAGTCTGGAGGAGATGCAGGCACAACACTTGGCTGCGATTCTAGCTGTGGCGGGTCATTTTGCTTTTGAGTCTCTCCAAATTCTCCGGTTGGATCTGGATCGGCCGGTGAAATTTCGGTTGTTTCCTGTGCCAGATTTAACGGCGTATGGGAATCTAAAGTTGGCAACTCACCCGACTGCTTGCACAAAGAGTTAATTACCTCTTGCTCCAAATTCTGACATAGCTGATAAGTTACCTGTGTGTTTGCTAAATTTTTAGGATGCCAAATATCTGTATTTGCAGATTCTGCCGCATCTACTCTAATGCAACACCAGCTCCCACCACTGGACGCTAAAAAAATACAAAAAAACAAATTCTTCCAGTTTTTGAGTCGCATCTGTTAGATTGCGTTGATCGCATTTGGCAAATGTAGACCCACAAGCTGTATCAGAAGTTCCGATTTAGAAAATACAATTGAGTGCATATATCTTAACCTTGTAGGTATATACTGAAACTACAAACTAAAATTGCTGCTTTTCGGATTGTTCTCCAGATTTTTGCAAAACTGAGATGATGCGATAAAGATTATTATGTTCAGATTTAGTTAAATACAGCGAGTAAGTCACTTCACAACACATCCCTAAGAACTTCTTCTCACTGTATCTGATCTGCTGATCTTATTAGAATCAATTATATGTAAGGTACTTTTCATTTAATTGTTGATATCAATTACTAACTTTTAAATTTGTCAGAGATTTTATTGCATATAATGTAAGTTTAAGAATAAAAGTTTAAATAAACTATATATGAATATGATTCATTTTTTGTCTATTTTATCTATTAAATGTAGACAAAATTACAAATAATTTTACTAAATAAACTTTCTATAACAATTATCAGCAGCTTAAACCTTTAACTTTTTTGGTATTAGTTGAAATTCACAAATTCTCAAACTATGTTTCATAAATCGTTTCCACTATTACTGATTGGTTTATGGGGAGTTATAGTACTGCCTTTGCCAAATAGGGTAAGTGCCATAACTCCTCTAACGCGAGCGGAGATTCAGAACCTCCGCAATATGGTACAACTGATACCCAAAGATAAACTCAAGAAACGTCCCGCGCGCAAATTAGATGCAATGATTCCTGGGGACGGGCTGTCAACTGGTCGAGCTTCTCTAGCAGATTTGCGTTTTAATGATGGCTCTTTGGCACGAATTGGAGAACAGGCGTTATTTCAATTTTTGCCGAAGACTCGTGACTTTAAACTGTCAAATGGGACTGTGTTACTACTCATCCCACCAGGAAAAGGGCAAACACGCATACAAACACCAAATGCAGCAGCAGCAATTCGTGGTTCAGCATTATTTGTACGCTACGACCAACAAACAGACACTACGATTGTGGGTGCGCTGACAAATAGTGGCATTGAAGTTTCTAACAAGGAAGCTTCTGAAACTCAGGTGTTGGAAGCAGGGCAAATGGTGATTATAGTTAAAGGGAAATTTGAGAGATTATATGATTTTGATCTGAGAAATTTTTATGAAACTAGCCAACTGGTTCGGGAACTTGATTTGAACAGGCAAAGTCCTGTGCCTACACCTGATCCTGCAATCACTAGTGTTCAAGCTGAGACTGCTGCGGCTTTAGAAGCACAGCCACCGATAAAAGGCGAGGGAGTAATTGAAAACCCCTCTTTTGTGCAGCTAACTCCTACACCCGACACCCCAACTGAGACAAAACCCGACACCTCAACTGAGACAACACCCGTAACCTCAACTGAGAAAAAACCTGACACCCCAACTAAGACAACACCCGTAACCTCAACTGAGAAAAAACCTGACACCCCGACTGAGACAACACCAGATACCCCAGCTAAGACAACACCTGTAACCTCAACTGAGATAAAACCTGACACTTCAACTAAGACAATACCCGTAACGCCAATTGAAAAATTACCCAACACCCCAATTGAAGAATTACCCAACACCCCAATTGAAGAATTACCCGTAACCCCGACTGAGACAACACCCGTAACCCCGACTGAGACAACACCCGTAACCCCGACTGAGACAACACCCGTAACCCCGACTGAGACAACACCCGTAACCCCAACTGA
>NZ_JBIQNW010000010.1:69692-157766 GCF_047228265.1 Nostoc sp. UIC 10607
CCGTAACCCCGACTGAGACAACACCCGTAACCCCAACTGAGACAACACCCGTAACCCCAACTGAGACAACACCCGTAACCCCAACTGAGACAACACCCGTAACCCCAACTGAGACAACACCCGTAACCCCAACTGAGACAACACCCGTAACCCCGACTGACTCTCCAAGCATATAAAACTGCTAATGAGGGTACAAGATATTCTGCGAATGCCGAACGCGGTTCGTTTTGTCATAATTTTGCGTAAGTTCTGGGGACTTAGCTGCTCCATCGCAGTAGCACAGACTTATGCCCGATACCAGATGCAGAACCATGACAAATGAATTGTAGTTACTGCCTTTACAGCAACCACAGCAAAAAGTGATATTCCCTACGACTAGAGAACATCTGCTAGCGCTAGATTAAATCAAGGACAGGACTTACACAGAGTTCACCAGATATCCTTATATAGTGCAATCACATTTTCTGTGTAAGCTCCCAAGAACTAACTTGTTGCTAAAGAGATATATAAATCTATGACTTTTGATTACGACCTGTTTGTAATTGGTGCGGGTTCTGGAGGTTTGGCGGCTTCCAAACGGGCGGCTAGCTATGGAGCAAAAGTGGCGATCGCTGAAGATGATTTAGTTGGTGGTACTTGTGTGATTCGTGGTTGCGTTCCCAAAAAACTTATGGTCTATGGCTCTCACTTTCCCGCACTCTTCAGTGAAGCTTCAGGCTATGGCTGGAAAGTAGGTAATGCCGAGTTGGACTGGGAACATTTCATTACATCTATAGATAAGGAAGTTCGGCGACTGTCCCAACTACATATCAGCTTTTTAGAAAAAGCCGGAGTTGAATTAATTCCTAGCCGTGCCACATTACTAGACTCCCATACAGTAGAAGTTGATGGACGCAAAGTTACAGCAGACAAAATTTTAATTGCTGTTGGCGGGCGTCCCATCAAACCAGATTTACCAGGGATGGAATATGGCATTACCTCTAACGAAATCTTTCATCTAAAAGAACAACCAAAACACATCATCATTCTTGGCGCTGGTTATATTGGCACAGAATTTGCCTGTATCATGCGTGGTTTGGGTTCTGATGTCACACAAATTACCAGAGGTGAAAAGATTTTGAAGGGGTTTGATGAGGACATCACTACAGAAATTGAAGAAGGGATGACGAACCACGGAATTCGATTGATTAAGAATAATGTGGTAAAAACAGTTGAACGCGTGCCGGAAGGATTTAAACTGACTTTATCAGGGGAAGACCAAGAACCAGTAATTGCCGATGTGTTTTTAGTGGCGACTGGTCGAACTCCCAATGTAGATGGACTTGGTTTAGAAAACGCTGGGATTGATGTTGTCGCTAGTTCTATCGAAGGTCCTGGATACGATACCACAAGTGCGATCGCAGTCAATGAATATAGTCAAACTAGTCAAGCCAATATCTTTGCTGTTGGCGATGTCACAGACCGAATCAATTTAACTCCCGTAGCTATTGGCGAAGGTCGCGCCTTTGCTGATAGCGAATTCGGCAATAACCGCCGCGAATTCAGTCACGAAACTGTTCCCACAGCTATATTTTCTACTCCAGAAGCCGCGACAGTAGGCTGGACAGAAGCCGAAGCACGGGAAAAACTCGGTGATGCCGTAAAAATTTTTCGCACTCGCTTTCGCCCCATGTACCATAGTTTGACTGGTAAGCAAGAGAAGATAATGATGAAGTTGGTGGTTGATAGCAACACTGACAAAGTGCTAGGCGCTCACATGGTAGGTGAAAATGCCGCTGAGATAATTCAAGGTATAGCGATCGCCGTCAAGATGGGCGCAACTAAAAAAGATTTTGACGCCACCGTTGGTATCCATCCCTCCGCAGCCGAAGAATTTGTCACAATGCGATAACTAGGTCATTTGTCATTTGTCCTTTGAAATCACAATTGACAAATGACTAAGGACGACCCTAACGGGAAAACTTTAATGCTCACCCAGTATATCTACTTGCACGGCTTCGCTTCCAGTCCTAATTCTGCTAAAGCGCGGGATATAGGCGATCGCTTTGCCAAAATTCACACAAAGCTAAAAATTCCCGATCTAAATGCTGGCAATTTTTCGCAGTTGACAATCACTCGTCAGATGACTCAAGTTGCCGCAGAATTCAGTAATAATTCTACGCCAGTAACGCTTATTGGCTCAAGTTTAGGCGGCTTGACCACTGCCCACTTGGGACAGCAATATTTACAAGTGCAACGTCTCGTGCTTCTAGCACCAGCTTTTGAGTTTTTATCCCATTGGTTACCCAAGCTAGGCGATGAAGAAGTACAGCGTTGGCAGCAAGAAAAATATATCATGGTCTACCACTATGGAGAGGAGCGAAAGCTTCCCTTGAGTTACGATTTCGTTACAGATGCTGCCCAATACCAAGAGGAGTTTTTGCAACGTCCTATCCCCACCCTGATTTTGCATGGAAAAAAGGATGAAGTCATTCCCATTGAAGCCAGTCGTAACTTTGGGCGTTCGCGTCCTTGGGTGAAGTTAGTCGAACTCGACAGTGACCACGCCTTAGGTAATGTTATGGAAGAAATTTGGCAGGCAATTCGCCTCTTTTGCCAATTACCTTGAAGCTGTAAAATATTAGACTCTCACATAACTAATTGTCCTTAGTCATTTGTCCTTTCTTTACTTACTAATGACTAATGACCAATGACCAATGACTTACTAAAATTATGCTTCCCTTTATCCGGTCAGATTTAGCCCAATTTACCGCGTACAAACCTCACCCCAGCAGCGATACAGCCGGAGCTGTCCCCACGCAATTTGATCGGCTAGATACAAATGAAAGCCCCTATGATTTACCACCTGAGTTAAAAGAAAAGCTGGTCTGGACGTATCAGCAAGTAATTGAAACAAATCGTTATCCCGATGGCGGACATGAAACACTTAAGGATGCGATCGCCGAATACGTCAATGAATCAGCCGGTCTCTCAATATCCAATACTGCCGCCAATATCTCTGTGGGCAATGGTTCAGATGAACTAATCCGTTCTTTATTAATCGCTACCTGTCTAGGAGGAGAAGGTTCAATTCTAGTTGCCAATCCCACTTTCTCTATGTACGGAATTTTGGCACAAACTTTGGGTATTCCTATAGTGGCGGTGGGTAGAAATGAAACAAATTTTGAAATTGACTTAGAAGCCGCACAGTCTGCCATCGAACAAACTCAAAATCCCCCCATTCGCGTAGTTTTCGTAGTGCATCCCAATTCGCCTACTGCCAATAGTCTAACTGCGGCAGAGTTGGCATGGTTAAAAAATCTGAGTGAGCATATTTTGGTAGTAATTGATGAAGCTTACTTTGAATTCAGTCAAACTACCTTAGTAGGTGAATTAGCACAGCGCTCCAATTGGGTTATATTACGCACTTTTTCTAAAGCCTTCCGATTGGCATCTCTCCGTGTTGGTTATTGTGTCGCTCATCCCGAAGCGATCGCCATTTTAGAAAAAGTCCGCTTACCTTACAATCTCCCCAGCTTTTCCATAGCAGCAGCATTAGTTGCTTTACAAAACCGCACACTCTTGCTGGGGTCAATTCCCCAAACCCTAAGTGAACGAGCCAAACTAATCGAAGTTTTATCCCAGCAACCAGAACTACGAATTACCGCAAGCGCTGCTAACTTTATTTACCTGCGTCTTAAACCAAATGGCTTTAATTCACAAGATGTTGCGTTAAAAACTTTCCACCAGAAACTTAGGACACTCGGCACTCTTGTGCGACACATTAGCGGAGGATTGCGAATTACTGTAGGAACAATAGAGGAAAACACCCGCACCGTTAATCGAGTACAAGCTGCTTTGGCAAATTTGGAATTTTAGCAATTCACTCAATAATTAAATCGGTTGTCCACCTCACTGCCCAAACGGCGTACTATTCCCACTGTTTGTGGCAGCACACCGACTAAAAGAGCAAAGGCAACATCCGGCAAAAGAGCAACTATTTCTGGCGGAAAGTATTGTTCAAATTGATCGAGAATCTTTTGGACGCGCTGCCCAGCTACAGGGTTTTCTGTAATTTGTTTGATCAATCGAATCCACTGTCGCCTAATCAAGTAAGCCTTCTGGCGTTCTTCATTAGATTCGGGAGTTAATAAAGACAGATTACCTATGGGCAGTGCTCTTTGGCAATCACAATCGTAATCCCCACCCACAGCAGCCCCAGGTCCAGCAAACTCTGCATGGTAGCGTTTAAAGAGGATTAATCCATTTCGTCTACGACTATTGACAATGAAAACTTCTCCACTGTGTAAACGTGTAAGGATATCCGAGCCTTGCGACTGCTCAGTTCCATCTGGCATGACAAGAGAGTCAAGGAAACTAGTTTCAGGGTAATAAGTTGATACCATAGATGTCTGATAGCGCCGATGCTGTTCGCTATCCATGTTTTTTAAACTTTCAACGAATTTGGTAGTAGTATGCACTTCAAAAGGGAACTAGCTGTTATGTAAAATTAGGTTTTTGAATTCTTTATATTATCAAGAGTCTTTTCATCAATTTGACTAAAATAGTAACAAATAGGCATTGTTTAATAATTTAGTGATCATATTTTATGAGATATAACTCGATTTGTCTTTAAATTCGGAGAGGGTTTTCTTAAAGTTTTTATAAAGATGAATAACTTAATTACAAAGTTATTATGAGCTATTGCTAATTTCCTAAAGGTAATTGTACAGCTATTGTCATTATAATTAATTTATTTATCTATATAAAAAACTTTAAAATATTTGTTATTTCATGACCAATAAAAAAAGACAAAATTTAATATTTAATCGTTCTAAGTAAATCTTAAAAACTTATATTTTCATTAATGTGAAGAAGAGTAATAACCGTAAAATCTTCACATTAAATATCATTAAAATAATTATCTGAAGCTATATACATCTAGATATTTAGCTAATCTTGGCTGACTGAGTTTTTAATTAGGTAAGTTTGTGCTTTGATTGTCGATATTGGTGATTTATTTTTTCCAAACTACTGTACTCACAATATCAAAATTTATAATTGCCAAAATAAAATTTAAATAATGGAATCAGCCCTCAGATGCTTGTGCAATAACATTTGGCTTGAGCGCCTTATGAAAAATGTATTCCAATTAGATTCGACTTTATGCACCCGATATCCCAGCTTAAAATAAAGTTGCCTTGCTTGATGGTTATTTTCCAAAACGTGGAGATATAAGTCTTGAAATCCCCACTCACGAGAAACTTTTTCACAGCTAGCCAGTAAGCCTGAAGCCACACCATGTCTCCGGTATTGTGGGTGAACTGCTAAATTGGATAAGTAAGGAAAACCCGTGCCAACCTGGCTCCACGAATCACTGTAACGTACACCCAGTTCCACACTTCCCACTAAATTATTAGCCGCACCAGTAGTAGCTTCAAAGGCGACTAAACAAATATGACGCGGCGGGGGTGATGCCATGCGATGCCTTAAGTCTTCGTAAATACCCAGACGTAGTAATGGAAAAGCCCATCCCCACATACCCTGTTGAGAGTGAAAGCTTTCAGCAATAATTTGGGAAACACCTATCAAATCAGCAGGTGTAGCTGTACGAATTTGAAATTGACAGCAAGCTGGATCGATTGGCTGTTGCTGGTATGGATGAAAAAACCGATATTTCAAGGCTAGTTTAGTATTGATTTGATTCGACGAAAATTTTTTCAAATATCCTCAAACACCATTTAAACTGAAGAAAAACTATATATCTACCCAGGAGCTTGAACTAACCTAACTAAGATTGCTAATTCACTTTTGCTTGTGGATCATACAAAGTTTTACAATTTAGTTTGGGGCTTTATAGCCTGTAAGTTTGAAAAAGTCTTAGAAGTTACAGCTTCATACATCTACAATCTTAAGTTCAGTAGGTTCAGGTGCATATTTTACTTTAGGTAGGAAGAAGATCAGTCTGTTTACCACAAAAGTATCTGTAAATTCGTACAGGTTTATGTAAATGGGTAGACAAATAGCATAACCTGCCCATAGGCATTACCTAAAAAATTGTTAAGTAAGTACACTACCGACAAACTTTGGTTGCAGGACTGAATTTTTTTATGCAATTGCCGCTACACTAACGGGACTTTGATACTAAGTCATAGGAACGGGCTGTACAGTTAGTGGGGAAGAATCTACAGGATTATCCCTAACTTCTTAACCACTACCACTTGTCTTAATGATAGTTCTGATTGCTAAATTAGAAAGAGGCATTTGTCTAATAGTATACTTTGGCTTTAAATCTTATTGTTTTAATTTTTCTGACTCTACCATGACTACCATAAATAAAATTTACCTGCAAGTGTTAGTACAACTGCTGCGGAGGGAAAACTTAATATGCAGCTTCATCTGGATTTTTCAGCCAGCTATGAGTGCTGTATGTAGTATCAGGCGTTGCTCACAGGAGGTGAAGCAAGATTTTGCAAGCAAGCATCGACTCCATAACACTAAAACTGACTATGAAAGCAATTACACTGCACCAAAGCAAACGGTAATCGGCATACGCCATTGAGACGAATTACTGTGAGTAAACGCTCCTACACTCAGCAGTCATGTAGCCAAACAGCCTTATTGGTCGAAATGCTCTGCTCTTACCTGACTCAGAAAAATACTTACCTGATCAGATTATTCTTTATCCGACTGCCGTTGCAGCAGGAAAGCGGTGCATGAAATCCCAAGCAAACAGTAAGCCTAAAATTTTGGTTGTCGATGATGAACCAGACAACCTTGACTTGCTTTACCGCACTTTCTATCGCGACTATAAGGTGCTAAGGGCAAACTCTGGCCCTGCGGCACTCGATCTGCTGGCTCAAGAGGGGGAGGTCGCAGTGATCATCTCCGATCAGCGGATGCCGATGATGAGCGGTACAGAATTTTTGAGCCTGACAGCAACTCAATATCCAGATATTATCCGGATTATTTTAACTGGCTACACCGATGTCGAAGACCTGGTGGAAGCAATTAACGCTGGTAAGGTATTTAAATATGTCACCAAACCGTGGGAAGCTGAGGAACTCAAAGCAGTGGTACGCCAAGCTTTGGATACTCATAATATCCTCAAAGCCCGCACCCGCGAACTTACTCGCACACTCCGACAAGAATCGCTGCTGAATACCGTTACAAATACGATTCGCAGTGCTTTAGACTATCGCCAAATTTTGCAGGCGATTGTAGATACAGTGGGTCATATGTTGGAGGTGGATGTTTGCCTGTTGCGTCCCTTCCAAGATGAGCAGTTAGCGGATAAAGGATTCATTTATCAGAAGGCTCTTTCTGAAGAGGCAGGGGAGCACACACAAGCAGAGGTGCAGGCAAATAATTCTTCTGCTGCGTCCTTCTCAACCTCTGCCCCTCTGCCTCTTTTGGCTCAGACTGTGTGGGAAACCCGCGAAGTCCAGGTGATTCACGATGTAACTGATGATGAGCGTATTCACGGTAATACTCCCGAACTGCGCCAACGTGAGGCAGCTTTTATTGCCGCTAACATTTGCTCTAGTTTAGTTGTGCCATTGATCTGCCAACAAGAACTGATGGCAGTGCTGGCACTACATCAGTGTTCTTTGCCTCGCTTCTGGGGAGATGATGAAGTGCAGCTAGTATTGATGGTGGCAGATCAGGCAGCTTTAGCTTTGTCTCAAGCTTATGCTTACGAACAAGTACGTGCCCTTGCCAAGCGAGAGAGCTTAATTAATACAATTACTAGCGCGATTCGCTCTAGCTTAGACCCCCAAGATATTTTTGCCGCTATCACCCAGCAATTGGGACAAGCTTTACAAGTCGATGGCTGCGTCCTGTCTTTGTGGACAGAGGAAGATGAGTTTGTCGAGTGTGTGGGCTTGTATGAAAGTTTTCAACATTCGGAAAATTTGCGTAGGCACAGCTCGCCGCAGTTGCCAGTTCTAGATAATAATCTTAGTAGTAATAATCACTTATCAACTCAGAGATTACCTTATTCTCAATCATCTATACAGGAGAATCCAATCCTGCAACAAATGCTACAGACACATGAACCTGTGGTAATTGGTAATGTGAGCCATTCTCCCTCAGATGTGCAGGGTTTTGATTTGCCTTTAAAAATGCCAGCACGATCGCTAATGTTTGTGCCATTATTGGCTGATGGGAAATGTATCGGTAGTATTACTTTACATGAGGGTAAAAAAGTACGCCGATGGCTGTCATCTGATATCGATTTGGCTAAAGCAGTAGCATCTCAAGCAGCGATCGCTGTGCAGCAGTCACATCTGTATCAAAAAACTCGCCAACAAGCTGAACGCTTACTGGAATTAGACAAACAAAAAACCGAATTTTTCCAAAATATCTCCCATGAGTTTCGCACACCCATCACCTTGATTCAAGGGCCCTTAGAGTCGGCGGTGGCGGCTGGTGAAGGATTATCTTACTCCCAAAGTGCGATCGCTCTACGTAACTCCCGCCGCCTGCTGCGACTGGTAAATCAACTATTGGATTTACAACGCCTGGATGCGGGGAGAATGCAGCCTAGTTTCCGCCCTTGCGATCTAGTCGAATTTGTCAGCCAAATTGTTGAATCTTTTCGTCCCTACTGTGAGAAAAAAGGACTGCATCTCGCCACCCAGTTAGATGAATGTTCTACGGTGTACTTGGATATGGAAAAATTTGACAAGGTGGTTTATAACCTCCTGTCAAATGCCATGAAGTTCACTCCCGAAGGTGGCACAATCAGTGTCAGACTAAAATCTGAACATGATCGTTGCATATTACAAGTACAAGATACTGGAATTGGCATTATTAAAGAACAAATTCCCCACCTATTTGAGCGCTTCCGCCAAGCTGAAGGTTCCGCAAACCGCTCGTATGAAGGCAGTGGTTTGGGTTTAGCTTTAGTTAAAGAATTGGTAGAACTACATGGTGGTCAAGTCACATTGGAATCAGTTTACGGCGAAGGTACTACCTTTAGTTTATGGCTTGTTAGTGGAAATGCTCATTTACCAGCACAACAAGTACTAGAAACGCCTACTGAACTGAATACAAGCCGAGCTAGTGTAGAATTGGCTGATTTAGAACTGTTAGAGGCAACAACAGACAATATTGAAGATATTACACTAAATTTCTCCCCCAATGTTGATACTCAAGACTCAGCACTTAAGACTCAGCACTCAATTTTAGTTGTAGATGACAACCCGGATTTGCGAACCTATGTATCTGATATTTTTCGCCGCAACGGCTATCATGTACGCACAGCTCGTAACGGTTATGAAGGGCACGGTATAGCTAAGGAAATTATACCCAGCTTGATTGTGACTGATTTAATGATGCCCTTGGTGAGCGGACTTGAGATGATTCAGATGATCCGCAATGAGGAGAAGTTGAAAGGAATACCAATCATTCTGTTGACAGCAAAAGTAGACGAGGAAACCCGCATCGAAGGTACAGAACATGGCGCGGATGCTTATTTAGCAAAACCATTCAATGATCGGGAACTTTTGGCGGAAGTTCGGAATCTTTTAGCATTGAAGGAAAATGAACGCCGAATCGTGGAATTAAATACTTATCTAACAGAATCGGTGTTAAAACGCTTTTTACCAGCTGTATTGGTACAAAAAGCCGCAACTGGAGATTTAACTTTAGATTTGCGCCCAGAACCACGCTTAATTACAGTTTTGTTTAGTGACATTGTGGGTTTTACACAGCTAGCAAATACTCTCAGATCCCGGCGAGTAGCAGAGTTACTAAATGAATATTTAGAAGCCATGACCAAGGTTGTATTTGGCAATGGCGGCACTGTAGATAAATTTATGGGAGATGCTATCTTAGCTTTATACGGAGCGCCGGAAGAACTAACCCCTAATGAACAGGTGCGTCGTGCTATCAACACAGCAAGAGCAATGCACCGCTCACTAGCTGACTTGAACCAGCGCTGGCGAGACCAAGGTGTATTCGATGGTGACAAACTTACTAGCGTACAGTTCCGGTGCGGTATCCACCAAGGTACTGCTGTTGTGGGGATGTTTGGTAGCGCTGAACGTGCCGATTATACTGCCATTGGTCCAAGTGTGAATATTGCTGCAAGGTTGCAAGCTGCGGCTGTTCCCGGTACTATCCTGGTTTCTGCAGCTGTGGCAGATTATTTGCAAGAAGAAGAAATTACTAAAGGTAGTCCGCTAGAACTTAAAGGAGTAGATGAAACAGTTTTGACCTTCGCTGTTAAACCAGAGCTAATTGTTAATCGCTAAAATTTAGACTGGTATTTTAAAGCATTACCAATGAGTAAGAGTGCCTAATCATATCCAGTTTCTATAGTATGACACCATCAGTTGCAGACAAAACTCCAATTCCAGCCAAGGTCTGGAGGCGACACACCGATTCACCCGCTTTGTGGATTTCTGTCGTTATAGGTTCAGTCTCTCTGCACTTACTGGCGTTCTGGCTGATGCGCTCATCTAATGCATTTAGTCTGTGGTTTCCCCAGCAAAGTGAATCTGCTGTTCCCATTGAATTAATAGACATTGCTCCCAAAACAAAAACAACAGCTAAAACAGTTTCGCCAAAGCCAGCATCCGCAAATCAAAAGTCTGTACCAGCGCGTTCACCACAAACAGCACGAACCATGCCCAGAAATCAAGATTTTGGCGCAAGAAATTCTGCTGATAATAATCTCCAGCAAAAGAGCCGAACTTACGCCTCTCAACCTCATAAGCAACCCTTTAGCCAATGGAGAGTTCCTACGCCGACGCCAACGCCGACACCTACATTTACACCGACACCGACACCGACCCCAATACCGAAATCTACACCGACACCTACAGTTCCAGTCGGTAATCTACCTTGGAACCGCCGTCAAGAAATCAAACTGGGAAAGGGAACGCTACTACCAACAGGTATTCCATCAAATCCACCAGTTTCGGAACCTGAAAACAGAGAAACTCCAGCAACTCCGACTAGGGAAACTCCGCCACCCCCGACTAAGGATACTCCGCCAACTCCCACTAGGGAAACTCCAGCAACTCCGACTAAGGAAACTCCACCAACCCCGACTAGAGAAACTTCACCAACTCGAACTAGAGAAACTCCACCAACTCCGACAGAGGGAGCATCGCTAGTAATAGTAGATCCTTTACCTAGAGATGAAATGAGTAACTTGATAGAAACAAGAGGATTTCGACAAGATGCTTTACCTGACGTTATAGCTAGATACAGCGGAAGCACCACAAAACAGTTGGATTCAAGTTTTCTACCAAGCGATTCTGAAGTTAAGCCTGCACAGATCCTTGCTAGCTTAGTAATTGATCACAATGGCAACTTTCAACAGGCTCTAGTTCTAGAAATAGAACCAGCAACACAGCAAAGTGAAAAAATCACATATGAGCGAGTTCTCAACGAGGTTTTCAAAACAGAAAACTTTGTTGCTGCTCACAACAACGATGGCACAAAACCAGATTTGAGCAATCTTTTTGTACGGATCACAATCCAAGCTGCCAATTCCAACTAAATACTTGACTTGAATTTTTACAAAATCTGTGTTATCCTTATAAAGTTGGAAAACTGCGGGCGTAGTTTAGTGGTAAAACTATAGCCTTCCAAGCTATTAATGCGGGTTCGATTCCCGCCGCCCGCTTAGAAAAAGCTCTAAAACGCAATAGTGAATAGAGCGTGAACTGAAACGGTATCTGAATTAAAAAGACTTAGGGCAAAATTCCCTTGTTAAATTAGGTAAAGTTTTAGCAAATTATACTATTACAACAAGTAAGTCTCGGCTTGGTAAAATAACCAGTTAGATAAATAACTATTTCAATTATCCAATACCTACTATGTAAGTAAGTGGGCAAGAATAAATTCACCCATGTTACATAATGTAAAATTAATTATATAAATTGGCTTGTAGTAAGCGGCTCTAGCCGCTTACTACAAGCCTTTAATTATTCACGCCACTTATTTAGTTATTACAATATCTACAAGTAGATAATAAATAGCAAATAGCAAGTCGATCTAATGCTAATACTACGTTAGTCGGTCTATATTGGAGTGGGTATGTTGTCTTTCCGTAACCAGCTGACGCAAGTCTTATGTTAACAGTTTAATTATTGCTTTTCTTGACTAAGTAACAGTCATAATTGATCAAGCGATCGCCAACCTTGGCAAAGAAATAAAAAACTAGAGGAATATCGCACAGCTTTTATTTTCGAGTATCCCTCATTGTTCTAACATCAACAATGTGAAATATTTATTTATCCAAATTTGCCACTGACGTAATCTCGGGTATCTTCCTGTTGAGGATTGTTAAAAATATTCTCTGTAAAGTTGTATTCGACCAGATATCCCATTTTGCTGCCCGTTTCTGTCGCCTGTGCATTGAAAAAGGCTGTCATATCAGACACCCGTGCGGCTTGTTGCATATTATGGGTGACGATAATAATGGTATATTGGGACTTCAGTTCTTGGAGTAATTCTTCAACCCGCAAAGTTGAAATTGGGTCAAGAGCAGAGCAGGGTTCATCCATTAGCAAAACCTCTGGTTGAATTGCGAGCGCACGAGCAATGCACAAGCGTTGCTGTTGACCACCAGATATAGATAAACCACTTTGTTTGAGTTTGTGCTTAACTTCATCCCATAAAGCAGCTTGCCGTAAACTCCGCTCTACCAATTCATCCATATCACCGCGATAACCATTAATCCGTGCTCCAAAGGCGATATTTTCATAAATTGACTTTGGAAAGGGGTTAGGCTTTTGAAAAACCATACCAACCCGACGGCGTAATTCTACTGTGTCAATTCTTTTGTCATAAATATCGGTTTCACCAAAGGTAATTCTTCCTTCAATCCGTGCACCAGGAATCAAGTCATTTAAACGGTTAAAACATCTTAGTACAGTGCTTTTACCGCATCCAGAAGGACCAATAAGAGCAGTAATTTTATTTTTGCCAATGTTTAGGTTAACATCACGAACTGCTTTGAAATTACCATAGAAAACAGATAATTGTTCAGCTTGTAAAATATTCTCGGAAGTAGCGGTTTTTGAGCTTGATACCATACAAAAATTTCAGGTAAATCCTGAAAATCTACATTTAAATGAGGTCGATTTATTTAGCGTGACTGCTGGAATTTATTGCGTAAAAATATTGCTGTTGAATTCATTAACAGCAGCACAATCATCAAAACAACAATACCAGCAGCAGCATTCTGGTGAAACTCTACTTGAGGGCGAGAAACCCAGTCAAAAATTTGAATTGGCAGTGCTGTAAAAGAACTTTGCAAACCTTGTGGAGAAAGCTGAGGCAAGAAAGTAATAAACCCAACAGCCCCAATTACAATCAATGGAGCCGTTTCACCGATCGCTCGTGAAAGTGCCAGAATAGTACCGGTAAGTATACCCGGTAAAGCAATGGGGAAAATTTGTTCTCGGATGATTTGCCACCTGTTAGCACCAAGGGCAAAACCTGCTTGTCGCAAACTATCGGGAACCGCACGTAGCGCTTCACGAGTAGTAATGATGATAATTGGTAGAATCAATAAACTTAAAGTTAAAGCACCAGCTAGTACTGTGCGTCCCTTAGTTATTGGTTCCATTACCCGCACAAAAATTTGTAAGCCCAGCAAGCCATAAATAATTGATGGCACTGCGGCTAAATTTGCAATATTGATTTCAATTAACCGAGTAAACCAGTTGTCCTGGGCATACTCTTCTAAGAAAATTCCTGCGCCTACTCCTAAAGGAAATGAAATTAAAGCCGTTATTACCAAGAGCCAAATAGTACCAACTAAGGGAGCTAATACTCCAGAAGAAGAGGCACGACGCGAGGAAAAACTGGTAAGAAAAGACCAATTCAACCGTCCAACACCGTCAGTTAAGACATCAATGAGCAAAATAGCTAATATCAACAACGCAAATAAAGTTGCAACCCAAGTAGCGATCGCAAAAACTTTGTCAAGGTTGTAGCGTTTATTGATCGATAGGTTAAAGTTCGGATTTGTCCCAGAGTCAGACAGATTTGTAGAGTCAATATTGCCCTTTGTCATTCGTATTTCTCCCGGAAGCGACGAACAAACCAGTAACTAAAAATATTTAGGGCTAAGGTTATGAGAAATAAAGTCATACCCACCGCAAAAATAGTTTTATAGGCCAGTGAGCCTGCTGGTGTGTCTCCTTTACTTACTTGGACAATGTATGCTGTCATTGTCTGAATGGGCACTAGCGGATTTAAGCCCAACTGAGGATTTTGACCAGCCGCGATAGTAACAATCATTGTTTCACCAATCGCGCGGGAAATAGCCAAGATAAAAGAAGCTACTATCCCAGATAAAGCCGCTGGTAAAACTACTGAAATAATTGTTTCCCGCTTAGTTGATCCCAATGCATAGGCACCTTCCCGCAAACTACGCGGAACTGAATAAAGAGCGTCTTCACTCAAAGAAGCTACCAGAGGGATAATTGAAATTCCCAATACTATACCTGCACTCAAAGCATTGAATCCCTGCATCCCTGGGATGAATGTTTGAAGAAAGGGTGTAACTGTGAACAATGCAAAGTAACCAAACACAACAGTGGGTACCCCTGCCAATACTTCTAAGGCTGGCTTTAGCCATTTGCGAAGTTTAGCTGGAGCATACTCACTTAAGCAGATGGCGGCTAACAATCCCAGTGGTAAAGCTACTGCGATCGCAATTACAGATATGAGCAATGTGGCGCTAATTAGCACCATGATTCCGAACTGCTTATTAGTAAACAGCGGTGTCCATTGTGTATCTGTTAAAAACTGCCAGATCGAAACTTCTTGAAAAAATTCAACAGTCTCAAAAATCAGTGTTAAGACAATGCCAATCGTGGTTACAACCGAGATCAAAGCAAACAAGGCGAACAGGACTTTGACGCCAGTTTCTACTCGTTTACTCAAAGTCCGATTAGGCTGCCATAAGTTGGAATTACCTGGTTGATTAGATAACGGGTTGTAAGTCATTTGCGGACAACCTCATAAATTCAAACTCTCTTTGTATGTATGGACACACTACCATTCTATGAGAACTGGCCTTAGGCTGGAAATAAAGCTTACTTTCAAGACCATAAGCCTTAAATAAAGCCAGTATAAGCAGACTTTTTTTGACAAGCTCCTACTTCCAGCTACTAGGGCTTAGTGCAAATTGTGCAGATAAACTCGCATTTTCAAAAAAGTAATTAGTGGATAATTCTTACTTTTCTTGCTTGAGAAGGTCTTTTAAAGTAACACCCACTTGAGAACCCTTACCCTCAAAAATCGAACCTACTTTTCCACTATTAAAGCGTCCCTGAACTTCAGTCAGTAGATCGCTAGGTAAAGGTACATAGCCCACTTCTGTAACTAGCTTTTGGTTTGCTGGAGCATAATTGAAATCAACAAAAGCCTTGACTTCAGGACGAGTCGCCGCAGTTTTCTTAACGTAGATAAACTCTGGGCGCGAAAGCGGCTGATAAGTACCATCGCCGATGGTTTGTGGACTTGGCTGAACACAGCCCTTACCACCATCAATGCCAACCAGCTTTAACTTCTCTTTGTTGTTCTCATAATAGGCATAGCCAAAGAAGGCTATACCACCTTGATCAGCGCTCACTCCCTGTACCAAGGTGTTGTCATCTTCACTAGCAGTGAAATCCCCTCGGCTTTGCCCTTCTTTACCGACAACGGCTTGAGTGAAATAGTCGTAAGTACCAGAGTCAGTACCAGGGCCATACAAACCTATTTTCTGTGCAGGAAATTTCGGGTTAATTTGGTTCCATTGGGTAATTTTGCCTTGAGCCGCAGGTTCCCACATTTTCTTTAGTTCATCAACTTTGAGGCAAGCTGCAAAGTTGTTTTGGGGGTTAACCACTACAGATAGACCATCGTAAGCAATTGGCAATTCAATGTACTCGATATTACCTTTTTTACATAGTTCCACTTCTTCCGGCTTAATGGGGCGGGAAGCATTAGAAATATCAGTTTCACCCGCACAGAATTTCTTGAAGCCGCCACCTGTACCAGAGGAAGCCACAGTAACTTGCACCCCAGGATTAGCCTTTTGAAACTCTTCTGCCATCGCCTCAGAAATAGGATAGACGGTACTAGAACCATCAATCTGGACTTTTCCAGATAAATTTGATCCGGTTGCTGTGTTGGTGGCTGGGGTAGCGCCGCCATCAGCTGCTGGGCTAGAGTTGTTAGAAGCTTGATTATTATCGCCGCAAGAGCCAATACCAATTGCTAGAGCAACCAGGGGAGCAACCAACTGCACCTTTGAAGAGAACATAAGGATCTTTATAAATGATGCTATGGATTAACAGTATGAACATTAGCACCCAAAAGTAAGACAAAGGTTAACAAACGGTTAAGTAAATGCTAATACATACTTATAATTCCTAAAATTAAAGTTAGCAAAGGCACATATTAAGACGGATAAAGCCTTGAAGTCATGATACAAATTATACCATTAATTAGTGTTGCACAAAGTAAAATACAAATAATAATTTGGGTACGTTTTAAATATTTTTTTGAGATTGCACATTTTAAAATAAATTTACTGCTATTAATTATCAATTAACAAGCAGCTTTAAGGTAAGGTATTCCGCAGTAAGATTGAAACCCCTCCTTGCCATTTGGGTTCTGCATACCCCTACGGGGAAGGAAGCTAGCAGTATAAGCAAAGCTAAGGTGGGAGAGTTCATAGATTAATGTTTATACTGGTTCCTGTTGGTTTTTTCTTTTGCCTTTCCCTGGTTGTCTGATAAATGTTTGCTGCTTCCAATCAATTACTATGGTCTATGATTGGCTTACTCCTGACAATGGGTGGTACTTTCCTAGAAGCTTATGGCATCACCTTACCTTGGAGTTGGAGTAGGCACGGAATTCAGACTTTTTCTTTAGGTGTCACTTTTCAAATTGGTGCAGTGCTACTGGTAGGTTGCTTAGGGGGCAAAAATGCCGGTGCCCTGTCGCAAATTGCTTATTTAGTGATGGGTTTAACGTTATTACCAGTATTTGCCGATGGCGGCGGTATCGGTTATATCAAGTTATCTCAATTTGGCTATTTGCTAGGCTTTATTCCTGGAGCTTGGATTTGTGGCTTGTTCGCTTTTAAAGCTAGACCTCGACTGGAAACTCTAGCCTTTAGTTGCATCTGTGGCTTGTTAACTCTCCATCTATGCGGTATTACTTATTTGATTATTAGCTATATTTTTCAGTGGAAAGGCACAGAAAATCTACCCTTGATGCAAGCAATCCTCAGATATTCCTGGTTTGCACTACCAGGGCAACTAACTGTGGTCTGTGCCATTACTGTAATAGCATATGTATTGCGTCATTTAATGTTTTATTAATTTATTGTCCTTTGTCATTTGTCAAAAGCTCATGACCAATGAATGACCCTTACGCGTGACGCTCGTTTGCCTTCGGTGTCTCTCCTTGGGAAAGGAATTGCTAACGCTACGTTATCACCAGTAGCTCCTATGAGCGGCTGTGTTGGGTAGGCAATGCCCAACTTGTATCCCTTCTGGAAGGCAAGCTACGCGCAACATCTCCCCTTGGGAGAAGGAACTGACGTGGTTTCCACACAACTTGCTACAACTTTAGGAGACTTCCTAATGCAGTGGCTCGCCTTCTCCCAAAGGGAGGAATAGCAACTGTGCTGCCTCAATAATGACCAATGACCAATGACTAATTCACCATGCGTTTAAAAAATCGCCTTTTCTGGATCGCTGCCTTCATAGCTTTTTTCTTAGACCAAATAACAAAATACTGGGTGGTGCAAACCTTTAGCTTAGGGCAGACACTACCACTCTTACCTGGGATATTTCACTTCACCTATGTCACTAACACTGGTGCCGCTTTTAGTCTGTTAAGTGGGAAAGTAGAGTGGTTGCGATGGCTATCTTTAGGAGTGAGTTTAGTATTGATAGCGTTGGCCTTGTTTGGCCCAACGTTAAACTTATGGGATCAGTTGGGCTATGGCTTGATTTTAGGTGGAGCTATGGGCAACGGTATTGATCGCTTTGTTTTAGGCTACGTCGTTGATTTTCTTGATTTTCGCCTGATTAACTTTGCTGTATTTAATGTGGCTGACTCATTTATCAGTATCGGTATTGTTTGCCTGTTAATTGCTTCCTTGCAAAAAACACCAACTTCAACTGGCAGGTCGCATTAAACTATTAAGCCTGGGATTAATCATCCCAGGCTATCGATTTTTGAAATCCTTGCTCAGTCTTATATGCGAGGACTTAATTTATTGGTTTTAGCGATTTTGACTTTTCATCTTATACCAGTTCACATAACTGGTGTAAGAAGTCAAGATGCACTGACAATCGCTGAAGACAAACTAGTATTCAGATTATGCCCCAGCTTTTAATTTAATTACCTGGGGTAGGAGTGTTTGGCGAACTAGAGCCTGGAATTGTACTCGGAGAACTCATACCTGGTTCGGTAGTGCTGCCAGGAGTACCAGACTCAGGTGAAGTTGAGCTTCCTGGTTCGGTAGTGCTACCAGGAGTACCAGGTTCATTTGGGGTGACGGTTCCTGGTGCTGGAGTTAAATTGCTAGGAGTGCCAGGTTCAGTTGGGCTGATGGTTCCTGGTGCAGTTGTGCTACCAGGAGTGCCAGGTTCAGTTGGGGTGACGGTTCCTGGTGCTGGAGTTAAATTGCTAGGAGTGCCAGGTTCAGTTGGGGTGATGGTTCCTGGTGCAGTTGTGCTATCAGGAGTGGTGGTGCTATCAGGAGTTGTGCTATCGGGCGTGGTGGTGCTATCAGGCGTGGTTTCTGCCGGAACTGTAGTGCTACCAGGAGCGCTAGGGGTGACTGCTGTGCCACCGGAACAACGGGAATTGAGTGGAAAATACTCGCACAGAATTTTCATTCCTTCCGGCGACATCTTGATTTCCGTTGGTGCACTAGTAGAGTCGCTACTGGATTGGGCTATGGGGGATTTACTGGATTCGGCTACGGCAATATTAGTGGTGAATGCCAAAGATAAAGCCGCACCAATCAGAGTCAGAGATTTTCCCATCATTCTGTAATTAACCTAAACGGAACACTCGGCCCATTAAAACAGACAATAAGATTTAGAAAATCTTCCTAAATGAATATATTTAGGTTTGTTTCAAAATATATGGATATGTAAAATTGGTAAAAATTAAATCTGCTGTCTCCTGATAACTAGTGTTTATAAATACAACAATAAATGTAATAACTGTAGTTATATAACTAGTAATATTATATAAAATAAGCCTTTGAGAATAGAGAAAAAAATGTGCCTTTGTAAATAAGTTACAAAAATAACAAACTAATTCTGGCCTTAAGCTGGTTACAAGTATAAATTAGCTCAAAAAGTACCGTATAAAAAATTTATGCTTTGGCTTATGAGTAAAATGATGAAAGACTAACATCTAAAATTGTAATTCGCCCGATTCTTCACTAAAAACTGTGATGTGAATAGCCGATGAGTTTTCCCCAACCCCCTCAAAAGCCACAAACGTTACTTGGTCAACTGACTCAAGCAGTACATACTATTCAAGCTAGGGTCGATTTTTCTAAATTGGCGCTCAAGCCTAATGCCAAAGTACCGGAACTCTGGGTGCAGGATGCGGGGGCGGATAAGGCAGAGGTATATCCACTGTTGGGCGATCGCTATATTCTAGGTCGTAGCTCCAAATCCAGCGATATCGTCATCCGTAACCCTGTTGTCAGCCAAATTCACCTATCGCTATCGCGGAATTCTACTCAGCGCACACCAGTTTTCGTCATCAAAGACGAAAACTCGACCAATGGCATTTATCGGGGCAAGCGTCGTGTTAATTCCCTGGAACTGCGTCACGGCGATATTCTTACTCTGGGCCCACCAGAACTCGCCGCTTCTGTGCGGTTGCAATACGTCGATCCACCAGCTTGGTATGTCAAAGCTGCCAGTTGGACAGCTTATGGTGTTGGCGGTGTGAGTGCCCTGTTAGCGTTAGTGATTGGCGTAGAATGGCTAAAATTTCAAGTTAAACCCCTACCTACAGCTACACGCGCTCCAGTAGTTGTTTACGCCCGTGATGGAGCCACTCCCCTAAGAGAGCCTCGGACTACCTCTCATGTAGACATGAAGCGATTAGAGGAATTTGGCCCTTATTTACCTGCTGCGGTAGTGGCTTCAGAAGATAGTCGTTACTACTGGCACTTTGGGGTTGACCCTCTGGGAATTTTACGAGCCGTGTTGATCAATAGCCGCAGCGGAGATGTGCAACAAGGAGCCAGCACTGTTACCCAGCAAGTTGCCCGCAGTTTGTTCCGCGAGTATGTAGGAAGACAGGATACCCTTGGACGCAAATTGCGAGAGGCAATTGTCGCTTTGAAGCTCGAAACCTTTTACAGCAAAGATGAAATTTTGCTGATGTACTTAAATCGGGTTTTTTTGGGGGGAGATACCTCTGGCTTTGAGGATGCAGCCCGGTACTACTTTGAGAAGTCGGCTAAAGAATTAACTTTGGCAGAAGCAGCAACTTTGGTAGGAATTTTACCTGCTCCCAACGCTTTCGATTTCTGTGGGGATGGGCCAAATAAGCTAGAAGCAGCTGAATACCGGAATCGCGTGATTAAGCGGTTGCTGGAGATGGGCAAAATTAAACCTGAAGATGCGAACCGAGCTAGACGCTCCACTGTTCAAGTTAGTCCTAAAGTCTGTGAACAGCAAGCTAAGACGATCGCTCCTTATTTTTACAGTTACGTCTTCTCTGAGCTTGAATCAATCTTGGGGGAGGGAGCCGCAAGAGAAGGAAATTATATCATTGAAACAAAGCTTGATCCAGCGATACAGAGCCAAGCAGAAGCAGCATTGAATAATTCAGTGAACAACGCCGGTAGAAATTTTAATTTTTCTCAAGGGGCGGTGGTCACACTTGACTCTAGTACAGGCAGTATCCTGGCAATGGTGGGCGGGACTGATTACAGGAAAAGTCAGTTCAATCGTGCTGTTCAAGCCAAAAGACAACCAGGTTCCACCTTCAAAATTTTTGCTTACACCGCCGCTATTCAACAGGGAATTTCAGAATCAAAAAGTTATTCTTGCGCCGCTTTACCTTGGCAAGGCTTTACTTATAAACCCTGTCGTGCTGGTGCTGGCGCTAGTTTAGATATTGCCACCGGGCTGGCTCTTTCAGAAAATCCCATCGCCCTGCGAGTTGCCAGAGAAGTCGGGCTGAATAGAGTCGTGGCAATGGCACAGCGTTTGGGAATAAAATCAACCCTTGATCCAGTTCCTGGCTTAGTATTAGGTCAAAGTGTGGTCAATGTTTTGGAAATGACTGGTGCTTTTGGCGCTATTGGCAATCGTGGTGTGTGGAATCCTCCCCATGCGATTAACCGAATTTTAGACAGTGGTGATTGCCGCGATCGCAATGATATCAAAACCTGCCGTGTAATCTACTCCTTCGACCAAGATCCAGATGCCAACAAACGAGTGCTGGCAAATGGTGTAGCCGATGAGATGACTAGTTTGATGCGTGGCGTAGTCACAAGAGGTACTGGTCGTAGTGCTGCAATTGGACTGGGGGAAGCTGGAAAAACAGGCACGACTGATAAAAACGTTGACTTATGGTTCATAGGTTTTATCCCCGGTCGGCGGCTTGTGACTGGTGTTTGGCTGGGAAACGACAATAATTCCCCTACATCTGGTAGCAGCGCTCAAGCAGCTCAGTTGTGGGGAAATTATATGCGGAGAATTACAAGGTAAATTGGGGACTGGGGACTGGGGACTAGGAAAAGGCAAAAGGTTACAGGGTGGGCAGAATTCACGTTTGCTAACTTATCTCTTCCCAATTTCCACCAATCCCCAATCCCTAGTCTCCAGTCCCCAATTACTATTGATATCCCCGCCAAGGAATAACTTCCAGCGTACCGCTAGGCTTAAATATCACTTGGAAGTGGGCAAGAGGTTCTTTATCGTTGGGAGCTGCGACGTTGGAACCGTATATAGCGTTGAACATTTTAGGAAGGGGTGTTTCTCGGAAATAGTCAAAGGCGACTTGGTTGAGTGGTTCATAGTCAGCAATTACTCCTTCTTTGTTGACTGCCACCCGATATTTCAAATCTCGCGTAAAAGTGGGAGTACCACTCCAGGTTTGGCGAACTGTACTATAAAGCTTTTGGTTTAAACCTTTGACTATATTAGAGTCAGTAATTTTTGTGCCGACAACCTCTGGTGTTCTAGCATATCCCCGCCAAGGGCTAACTTCTAACACACCTTTTGTAGTAAACACTACTCGAAATTGGGCGATCGGTTCATTGGAAATGGGAGCGCGGTTAGCTGGATTGTAAAGTACGTTAGGCAGAGGAGTTTGTCCCACTCCTAGATTTGCTTCTTTATTCAACGCTTTATAACCAACGATCGCTCCATCCGCAGCTACACCCAGACGATAGATCAAATCCTGTTGCAATCCTGAGCGATTAGTCCAAGCTGGATGAACCTGGTTGTAAACTTGACGATTCAATGCACGTAACTGGGATGGATCAGTAATTTCTGGAACTGTATTTAAAAGTGCTTCTAAATCTTTAACTGTCGGCTTTGTATTAGCTGTGGGCGTTGGTGTCGGGGTTACAGCTGCGAAGGGAGTTGCAGCAGCTGATGCTGGAGGAGTGATATTGTTTGTTGTAGAGCTAGTTTGCTCATCTGGTTTAGGCTGCGGTGGACGCATTTGGGGAGGTGGAATCAAGTTAAAGGCGATCGCTGCTACTGCTAAACTTGACACACCCACAGCAGCAGGTACAGCCTGCCTGATTAAAGCCTGACTAGCACCGCCATAGCGTCTGGTAACTGGTTGTAGTTCTAGAGAAAGCTCAGGTAAAGTTTGGCTATCGGCAAAAAACTGATCCACTGCTTCCACTAAATCAAACAACTGTACCGTATTCAAATCTATTTCAATAGGCGGCCGTTTGGAATTGTTAGAGTGATCAAACCCTTCTGGAGAGCCTTCTGAATGTATAATCAACCTGTGTCGGTTGCTGTCAATTTTCTGAAACTCTACTAGCTCCGATTCCTGGTTGTGTGCTTGCGGATTGGGTACACTACTTAAAAATTCTTGGGCATAGCCACTAACAGCCCTCACCAAACTTTCAAAAAATTCCCGCCCTCCCGTTAGCGGCTGATTGTAACCAGATAAATAACATTCTGCATTTACCAATATTGATAATTCCGGACGCATTTCCTGGAAGTGTGCAGCCCTAGTGACATCACTTAACCCTTCTAAAAGCAGTGTACAATTAGGCAAACTGTACTTACGTTGAATATTCATTCCACTTCACCGTCAAAAAGACTTATCCAGAATCGCTGCATTCCAGCTGTACCAGTACAAAATAGTAATTGTCCTAACAAATTTATAGCTAGCTCATCTAATTTTTCATCAGAACTTAATGCGAGTACACCAGAACGTCGAGCATTCATCCGGCTCTTAAAATGCGCTCTAAACCGCTCTAAGTAATTAGATAGGCGCAAATTCTGTTCCAATGGAATCTGCTTTTCTTCCATTTGTTGACATATCATTAGTAACTGGCGAATCACAACAGTTAAACGCCGCGCTATGTAGCAAGCAATGACTACCAGAGCTTTTGCTTCCATAATAGTTAAGGGACGGCGCATGTGCGCTCTCCGTAGTGGATTAGAGCTACGCATCCGCCATAAATTCACCCTGTCTTTAACAATTCCTTTTAGATCCAACTCTTGAGCAAAAGACAGGATTGCTTCCGAACCACCAAGCTCTAAAGCTTCAATTGCCAATAAAATTAAGTCAATTTGCAGCCTGGTTCTCCGAGGACACGTCTTGGAAGCGATCGCAGGATCTGGTAAAGTGTCCAGAATCATCGGCAGTGACTCTTGGGCTGCACTGTTGAACGGCGTTAAACTTGCTGAGACATTCATTCTATAAATACCTTGTGCGGTTCCAACAGACTAGGTAAAACAAATTTAAGATTCGGTAGCCAAACAAGAACATTAGACTTGTAGTAGTAGCATAACTACCTGATATATACATTACTTAACTCTTTCTACTCAAAGTTTTCCCTATATTGAAATCAAAGTTTTAAAACATAAGTTAATTCACCCCATTTATTTAGTGCAATACCTTTTCTAGCTTGGTTTAGATTCTAATTATCGTCAATAAAGGACGAAGCTTCAGCCTCGATCCCCAGCGTATGACATTATAGTGTACGATTTTTCAGGTATCTGAAAATTGGAGACTAAGGAATAAAGGCTGGGAACTAGAGACTCAGTACTGATGACTCGGTACTAAGATAGTTATGAATTTAAATTAATAATTCCTCACTCTTCACTCCTAGCTTTCCCTACTCCCCACTCCCTACTCCCCATCCCCTGTTTTATGGATTTGAAGTCTCTCGTTCGTGACATTCCAGATTTCCCCAAACCCGGAATTTTATTTCGGGATATTACTACGCTGCTGCGCGATCCAGAGGGACTGCGCTACACTATTGACTTTTTAACACAAAAATGCAATGAAGCTGAAATAAGGGCAGATTATGTCATTGGGATGGAGTCGAGGGGATTTATTTTTGGCTCACCTTTGGCTTATCAATTAGGAGCTGGTTTTATTCCCGTTCGCAAAAAAGGTAAGTTACCAGCAGCTGTTCACTCAATTGAATATGAACTAGAGTATGGTACAGACTGCCTGGAAGTACACCAAGACGCTTTACACCAAGGTAGCCGAGTTTTGATTGTGGACGATTTGATTGCCACGGGCGGAACTGCGAGTGCGACAGCAAAGTTGGTGCAAAAGATTGGCTGCGAACTAGTAGGGTTTGGGTTTATTATCGAGCTACGGGATTTACAAGGACGGACATATTTGCCGGACGTGCCAATTATCTCCCTAATTGAATATTAGTCATGGGTCATTAGTCATTGGTTATTAGTCGCCAGACAAAGGACAAGTGGCAAAAGACAACTGACATAGACGCTCAAAGGGCGGCTTCCCGTAGGGTAGGAAAAAGGACAAAAGACAAATGACATCTACAAAAATTTCCTTGGAGACAGGTCGAGATTGGCTAATAACGCTAGTCACGAGTGAAACTTTTGTTTATGTGGTAAAGCGGATATTGCAGGCACTACTGACTTTGTTGCTAGCGTCAGCGTTGTCGTTTTTCATTATTCAGCTCGCTCCAGGTGATTATGTAGATACGCTGCGGCAAAACCCGAAGATATCGCCAGAAAGAATTGAAGAAATCAAACGGCAGTTTGGCTTGGATAAGTCTTGGCTAGAACAATTTTGGCTGTGGCTATGGCGAATCTTGACAAAGGGAGATTTTGGTACGAGTTTTATTTATCAACGTTCAGTATCGTCGCTGTTGTGGGAACGGGTACCAGCGACTTTGCTATTAGCGATCGCATCTTTAATTGTCACATGGGCAATCGCTATCCCTCTAGGGATATTTGCTGCTGTTAATCAAAATAAGCTAGCAGACCGGATTTTACAGGTGATTAGTTATGCCGGACAAGGCTTTCCCAGTTTCATAACTGCCTTAGCGTTATTGGTTTTAGCCCAAATCACCTCGCCCTTATTCCCAGTGGGTAGTATGACTAGCATCAATCACTCGGAATTGTCGTGGTTCGGCAGAATCTTAGATATCGGCTGGCACATGATTTTACCCACCATCGCCCTCTCAATTACTAGTTTTGCTGGTTTACAACGCATCACTCGCGGCGAATTATTGGATGTTCTGCGTCAAGATTACATCCAAACGGCTCGTGCCAAAGGATTGCCAGAAAACCGCGTTATCTACGTTCATGCTCTCCGCAATGCGATAAATCCCTTAATTACCTTATTAGGTTTTGAATTAGCTGGTTTATTAAATGGTGCCTTTATTGCCGAGTTTTTCTTCAACTGGCCTGGTTTAGGGAGGTTGACTCTACAGGCTTTACAGGCTCAAGATTTATATTTGTTAATGGCAAGCTTGGTAATGGGCGCAGTCTTGCTGATTGCTGGTAATTTAATCGCCGATTTAATGTTAAAAGCCGCCGATCCACGCATTCGCCTAGAAAATCTCAATTAGTCATTAGTCATTGGTCATTAGTCGTTAGTTACTGTCCTTTGCTCCCCCTGCTCCCCTACTCTCCCCATTCCTATCCCCATGCTGTCCGAAGTCTATTACTTGGTGCGCTCAAAAACTGACGGTAATTATCTCATAGCTCGTCCTAACGCCGAAGCATCAGGTTATTTATTGCTGTTTCGAGAAAACTTTGATGCCTTAAGTTATCTGAACACCCACGCGTCAGAAGTGGCAAACCGCTTTACTGTGGAATCTATTCCAGGTACACAGTTGGGAAACTTGCTCAAACGTTGGGGTTTTAGCGGTGTGGGTATTGTGACTGATCCGTTATTGCCCAAAGTTGAGTTTTTGCAGCACAGTTAAGCTAATTACAGCAGATTGCAACATGTTGTGCCCCTACCTGTGTACTTCATTTACTTGAAATAGGCTGTATGTAAACTTGTATTAAGTAAATAAGGATGCGATCGCACAAGTAAAATTAGGCAATATGGGTGAGTTCAACTCATCACCATTGAACAACGTACCAACTAACTTTAAACTCGCTTGTTCACGTCGATAAACTTCCACCTGTTGCTTACGCCAATCTACAATCCAATATTCTCTGACACCTCTTGCTGAGTAAAGCTTTAATTTAAGTTCCCTGTCCCGTTTTTCGTTTTCAATACCAGCAGATAGAACCTCTACTACCAGTTCTGGCGCACCCGTCAAATGCCCCGCCTCGTCCAAAAGCAGGGGTAATCTCTCATTACTAGCCCAGACAACATCAGGAATGACATTATCATTCTCGCCAAAAATTATTCCTGGAGCAGTCACAACTTCTCCCAAACCACTAGTCTGTGACCAATTATCCAAAGAAGTGCTAATTCTGACACAAGTTTTTTGATGGTTCCAGTGAGGCGCTCTGGTCACAAACAATTCTCCGTCAATAATTTCATAGCGGTTCCCGTTATCTGGAAACAACTCTAAATCGGCGGTAGTCCAGCGCACTCTCTCAGATATCGGCTGGTTCATAGACCATCTTCTGTTAGGGGATTTACCTATTTTAGACGGATTGGGCATGGGAAAGAGGCAGAGGGGCGGGGTGCGGGGGGCAGAGGGGGAAAATAAATCTGCTCCCTTGCTTCTTTCCTTGCTCCCTCATATCCCTAGAGACGCGATTAATCGCGTCTCTACCCCAATCTTCTACACCACTACCTTTTCTAAACTCAACTTAGAACGCTTCACTTGCTCAGGAATCGCTACGGGATAATCTCCAGTAAAGCAGGCAGAACAAAAACTATTAGTGTCTTCTCCTGTCGCTTCTAACATTCCCTCCCAACTGAGATAGGCGAGGCTGTCTACTTCCAGTTGTTTGGCAATTTCCGCTACTGACTTGGTAGCAGCAATCAGCTGATCTTGAGAATCGGTGTCAATACCATAGAAGCAGGGATGAGTTACTGGTGGGGAGGAGATTCGCATGTGTACTTCTACTGCACCAGCTTCACGCAAGGTTTTTACCAATTTACGGCTGGTAGTACCCCGCACAATCGAGTCATCAACAATAATTACTCGTTTACCCGCCAGCACATCTTTGAGCGGGTTGAGCTTCATGCGAATACCTGATTCGCGCATGGTTTGTGTTGGCTGAATAAAGGTTCGTCCAACATAGCGATTTTTAATTAGTCCTTCGCCATAAGCTACACCAGAAGCTTGGGAAAATCCGATCGCAGCAGGGATACCTGAATCAGGAACACCAAAGACAATATCGGCATCTACAAAGGATTCTTTAGCTAGTTGATGTCCTAAGCGCATCCGATAGCTGTACAAACTCTCGTTATGCATGACGCTATCAGGGCGAGCAAAGTAAATCATCTCAAAGATACACAATTTCCGCTGGGGCTGTTGACTCCAATGATAGGAAGCCAAACCTTCTTCAGTAATCCAAACTAATTCGCCTGGTTCTACATCTCGTAGGTATTCGGCTCCAATAATGTCTAAACCACAAGTCTCCGAAGCCAAAACGTAACGGACTGGATTACCAGCCAAAGTGCCAATGACTAGGGGGCGAATGCCATTGGTGTCCCGGACACCCATAACGCCATTAGGAGTGCCAATCACTAAACTAAAGGCTCCTTGGCAACGATGAAATGCCTGAATTGATCCCTCTAGCCAATCTGCGCCAGCGTTGATCGCTTCTGCGATCGCAAAAGCGATCATTTCTGAGTCTGTTGTCGTGACTAAGTTGCATTTTTTCTCAAGCAACTCTTGACGTAATTGCGCTGTATTGACTAAATTGCCATTATGTGCTAATGCTAATGAACCTAGACGGGTTTCCAGCACTGCGGGTTGGGCATTAACTTTGCGGCTAGAACCTGTGGTGGAATAACGAGTATGACCAACAGCAAGGCTACCAGGCAAATGATCCAAGATGGATTCATTAAAGACTTGAGACACTAAGCCCATATCTTTGTGGAGGTGTACTTGTGTACCCTCAAAGGTGGCAATACCAGCTGATTCTTGACCCCGATGCTGGAGGGCATACAATCCAAAGTAGGTCAGTTTAGCAACGTTTTCTCCTGGTGCGTAGATGCCAAAAACACCACAAGCTTCTTCTGGCTTGTCAGGCTGATTTTCATGACTATTAATTGGGTTGTTGGTTTGGTCGGGGTATTCATCCGAAGTGACAGAATGAATAGAAATCATGCTAGCTTTGCTCCTGGTGGGGGGGTCAAGTCACTGGGATTATGTCTATAGATAGTTGTAGCTTTCTTAATAAATCTTTAACCATCTATTAAAACAGTACCCTAATTATGATCAGGGACGTTAATAGTTCTGAGTGATTAGTGCTGAGTTCTGAGTGAAGGCTAAATACCCAGGACTCATCACTCAGGGCTTAGGTAGTGGTATGGATGGCGAGACGCCTAGCGATCGCGTGGGAATAGCGATCGTTCATATCTTCGATCCTAACTTTGATTAAGGCTTGGTTATCAGTAGTGAAAACCCCCAAACCCATCTCATAATTACGAACCATACCTACTTTTTGCCACTCTTGACCCAGATGTTCCTGTAAGTATGATTCCCAAATTTCTTGTTGTGCTGATGCTACAGAAACTAAAATCCTGGCACCACCTTCGGCAAACAGCAACTCATCAAAGCGAGATATTAGCTGGGTTGGTGGGATGTCTAAATTGATTTCAGCACCGAGGTTGCCAGCAATACAACATTCTGCTAGTGCGATCGCCACTCCCCCCTCAGCACAATCATGGGCTGAACGTACCCAACCATTACGAATTCCTTCACGGCAAACTTTTTGGACGCGGCGTTCTAAGTCAAAATCTACCCGTGGCGGTTTTCCGGCAACAGTATTATGGATAGTGGCTAAATATTCCGATGCTCCTAGACTGATTTTGGATGCTAGAGGCAATCCGAGAAGATAAATCACATCGCCGGATGCTTGCCAACCTTGACCACAAATTTTGGTGATATCGGGAATCAAGCCTACCATACCCACTACTGGGGTGGGATAAATTGGTTGTGGGATGCCTTGAGAATCAAGAGTTTCATTGTACAAAGAGACATTACCCCCTGTGACGGGAGTTGCCAATTCTCGACAACCTTCTGCCAAACCGCGACAAGCTTCTGCCAATTGCCAGTAACCAATCGGTTTTTCTGGAGAGCCAAAATTCAGGTTATCTGTCACTGCCAGAGGTTCTGCACCCACACAGCTAAGATTGCGTGCAGCTTCTGCCACCACTGCCTTAGCTCCTTCATAGGGGTCAAGATAAACATAACGAGGATTGCAATCTACCGTTGCCGCCACCCCTAATTTTAAATTTTGGATTTGGGATTTTAGATTGGGGATTTCTTCAAGGGGACGCAAGCGCACCACAGCCGCATCTGCACCACCGGGCAGTATCACAGTATTGTTCTGTACTTGATGGTCATACTGACGATATACCCAACTTTTAGATGCGATCGTGGGTGTATCGAGCAAAGTTAACAAAATATCATTCCAACTTTGCACACCTCTTTGGAGTTCTATTCCAGCAGTTGTGCAAGCAGGTAAGGAATCAGGAGTCCATTCCCAAGCTTGACGGGCATATTCTGGCGGTTCTGCTAACAATTCTCGTTCATATAGTGGGGTATTCTCAGCCAAAGCCTCAGCAGGAATTTCTGCTGCTACTGCACCTTGAAAGAGAATCCGCACGATGGGTTCAGCGATGACAGTACCAGCAACAACGGCTTGAAGTCCCCAACGGTGAAAAATGTCGATTAATTCTTGCTCACGCCCCTTATGGGCAACGAACAGCATTCGTTCTTGAGATTCCGAAAGTAGATATTCATAAGGAACCATCCCCCTTTCTCTTGCGGGAATTTTATCTAAATCTAGTTCAATTCCCACACCGCCTTTTGCTGCCATCTCTGAAGTAGAACAGGTGATACCGGCTGCTCCCATATCTTGGGCGGCGACAACTGCACCTGTCTTAAAAGCTTCCAAACAAGCTTCAATTAACGACTTTTCCAAAAATGGGTCACCCACTTGCACAGCAGGGCGATCGTCTATTGACTGATCGCTCAATTCTGCGCTGGCAAAACTAGCCCCTCCCATGCCGTCGCGCCCAGTGGTGGAACCAACATACAGCACGGGGTTGCCTAAGCCAGATGCTCCAGATTTGACGATTTCTGGTGTTTCCATCAAACCTAGTGCCATAACATTCACCAGAGGATTACCAGAGTAAGCAGAGTCAAAATAAACTTCGCCGCCAACGGTGGGTACTCCCACACAATTACCATAATGGGCAATTCCGGCTACCACACCGCTAAACAGCCGTTGGGTTTTGGCATCTTCTAGGGAACCAAAGCGCAGTGAGTTTAATAGGGCAATGGGACGCGCACCCATCGTAAAGATATCTCTGAGAATGCCTCCTACTCCCGTTGCGGCTCCCTGAAAGGGTTCGACCGCTGAAGGGTGATTGTGGGATTCAATCTTAAAGGCTAGTTGGAGTCCGTCACCCAAATCTACAACACCAGCATTTTCACCAGGCCCCACGAGGATGCGGGGCCCTTCGGTAGGAAACTGCTTGAGTAAAGGTCGAGAGTTTTTGTAGCAGCAATGCTCTGACCACATTACCCCAAACATTCCCAGTTCAGCTTTGTTGGGATGACGCCCTAACCGACGGACAATTTCTGCGTATTCTTCTGGTTTAAGACCTTCAGCAGCGATTTCTTGCGGGGAAAAGAAAGCAGGAGATGTGGCGGTCATGGAAATAATGCACCAATTGTACAGAGCATTATTCTATCGATTTACTTACCCTGTAGGTGCAGTTATAGGATGGTTTATGGCTATATGATGCTACAGATTTAACAAGACAAATAAATTTACTTAAAAAAGTATATTTTTTTACACCTAAAGATAGATTGTATTTAATGCTGGATTCCTGGTAATTATACTGATAAATATTAAGTAATAAAAATTTTTTCCTTGTAAAGTGCATAGTCCATTTCCATAATCTGGAAATGGCTATCAGCCTGTCAGATGATCTACTAATTGAACACAGAAAAAACTCATAGGATGCGATCACAAGCAAGTTTTAATTTTTGAAATTCTGATTATTTGGAACTTCATTCGTCTGAAAAACTCCTACAACAGCGGACTCAATCACTGAATCGCTTTTGGATAAAGGATTTCAGGAATTTGAGAAACTGTTTATCCAAATGAGCAAACCGACCGTACTAAACCCAATTAAGAGGATTTTGATCATGCCTAGACTTACCTTTCCACCCAATTTCATCGGCACCCCCAGTGCTGACACTTTAATCGGACAAGAGTTAAATGCATCATTGGCAATTGGTATTGATATTTTAACTGGAGGTTACATTCGTACACTCTCAGGAAAAGACACTATTGAGGGCATCGGTACTGGCGGTAACGGTAGCAACGGCGTTGACGGCAACGGCGGCAGCAGTGGCGGTACTGGAACTGGTATCAGTAACAGTGAGGAACTGCATACTGGAGGTGGAAAAGACACGATCACTGGCTCCGGTACTGGCGGCGACGGCGGTAACGGTATCTTCAGCGGCGACGCTGGTGCCAACGGTGGTACTGGAACTGGCATTGTTAACAGTGGGGAACTGGATACCGGAGACGGAAAAGACACTATCATTGGCATCGGTACTGGCGGCACTGGCGGCAACGCCGAGGCTGCCAGCGATGATAGTATTAGCCCTGGCGGCGACGGTGGTACTGGGACAGGCATTGCTAACAACCGTGGCAGTCTAAATGCAGGGGATGGACAAGACACGATCACCGGCACAGGGAAGGGCGGCAATGGTGGCAGCAGCATATCTGTGATCCCTGGTGATGGTGGAGCTGGAACTGGTATAGCTAACAGTAGCATTCTAAATGCAGGGGACGGAGGAGACACGATCACTGGCATCGGTACTGGCGGCAATGGCGGTAGTAGCGGAGGTGGAAGTGATAACTATGCCGCCTTGATCGGGGTCGGTGGAGCTGGGACAGGCATCACTAACAGTGGCAATTTTAATACAGGGGACGGAAAAGATAGGATCGTCGGTACAGGGAAGGGCGGCAATAGCGGCAATATTTTTGGTAATACCAGCTATGGCGGAACTGGGACAGGCATCAGCAACAGTGGAAATTTTAATACAGAGGACGGAGAAGACACGCTCGTCGGTACTGGTACTGGTGGCAACGGCGGCTATAGCCGATACATCGGCGGGGTCGGTGGAGATGGCATCGGCATCAGCAACAGTGGCAAAATGCACACTCAGGATGGAGAAGACACGCTCTTCGGTACTGGTACTGGGGGCAACGGCGGCAGTGCCGCTGGCAATTCGGGAGGTGGTGAGGGTGGAACTGGGACAGGCATCGCCAACAATGGCAGTTTGAATACAGGGAATGCAAAAGACACGATCACAGGCATCGGTACTGGCGGCGTAGGTGGCGACGGCGTGGGCAACGGTAGAGGTGGATCTGGGACAGGGATAAGCATCGCTAACAATGGCAGTCTGAATGCAGGAGACGGAGAAGACACAATCACTGGTATCGGTACTGGGGGCAACGACGGCGAAGGCGCCATCGGCAACGACGGCGGTGGTACTGGGATCGGCATTGCTAACAGTGGCAGTTTGAATGCAGGAGACGGAGAAGACACAATCACTGGTATCGGTATTGGTGGCATCCGCATCCGCAACTTCAACTTTTTGTCCAACGTCAGTGGTACTGGGACAGGCATCGCTAACAGTGATAGTCTGAATTCAGGGGACGGAAAAGATACGATCTCTGGTACAGGGAAGGGCGGCATTGGCATCGGTACCGACTTCGGTATTGGCAACGGTGGAGTTGGGACAGGCATCGTTAACAGTGGCAGTCTGAATCTAGGGGACGGACAAGACACAATCATCAGCACTGGTACTGGTGGTAACGGCGGGGCTGGCATCGATGGCAGTACTGAGAGGGTCGGCGGCGACGGCGGTACTGGAATCGGCATCAGCAATAGTGGCAAACTGGATACCGAAAACGGAGAAGACACGATCATCGGCACTGGTATTGGCGGCAGTGGCGGCATTGCTCTCGGTGGCATCGGCGACGGTGGTGCTGGGACTGGTATCCAAAACACTAAGGACGCCACCATCTTTACAGGGTCGGGCAAGGACACGATTAAGGGTTATGGGAACAGTTCTGGAACAAACTCCACCGCCTATGGCATCGTCAACGACGGAGTAATTGATACAGGCAATGGTTCTGACATTCTTACCGGACAGGCTACAGCAACAATTGGTGGTACTGCCTATGGCATTTATGGACAAGGAATCATCAAGACTGGCCATGGTAATGACAAAATTATTGCCACCAGCACCCTAGATGGAGTTCAACAGAAAGTTACTATCGGTGGCGGGTTGAGTATTGATCTTGGCACTGGAGATGACTACTTCAAAGGGTTTGGTGGTGCCACTATTGATGGCGGGGATGGTTTTGACACCCTCGATCTTAGAGCTTTCAATCGCTCTGAACTGATCATATCTGGTGTTATTTCTGGCAATACCCTTAATTCTGCCAACATCAGTTTTAATAATAATGGGAGCACCATTAGCTTCTCTACAACTGACTTTGAGAAATTTATCTTTGCAGATAGTTCTTTCTGCTACAGCACTTTGGCAAACGGGGCATAAATTTGTTAATGTTTGTTACTTTCTCTTTCTTGGCTTGGGTTTTAGCCCCTGAGTATTTAAATTGGTGTTTTTTGCTCTTAAGCTGAAAAAGCATCTATTACGGCATATATTCTTACTCAAAACTTACAGGTAACTACTGAAGCTCAGAGAATATTCGGGTATATGCAGTTTAGCTGTAACAATCCTGTGACGAGAATCACACTTATCTATGATTAGGATCGTCTTCCTGCGATCGCTAACTAGGCATAATTAATGACAACTGAACTCTAGCCGAGTCATTAATAGGGAACACACTTAATTGCCGACAGCCTTAATCAAGGACTGTCGGTTTTTTATGTCTATATGTCCTTCATCCTTTGAGAAATGCCCTATAACTATAGCCAATAAAATTTCCCCACAACTGGTTGGTAACTTGACAAAGATTTTGCCACAGCCACTACCAAATGTGGGGAGGGTATGATCAAATTGGGTATCTTATGCCTATCGAGCGCTAATATCTTGCACTCACTCTAGTAGACCGGAAGTATACTCCTAGAACCAGCACATACTTTGATTAAGACATCGCTTGAATGATGTAATCAAAGTAGGGTGCTGCTTCGGCAGCGTCTTCCGCACTCAGTAAGCTAAGGGAAGCTGTTTTGAGGGAATTGATCGCTTCTACCATTCCAGGCACAGGAACGCCCAATGAGTTGTACATTTCCCGCACACCAATCAAACCAATTTTTTCAATTGGTTCTTTGTCACCGGCAAGCACACCATAAGTAATTAGACGTAAGTACCAGCCAAAATCACGGATACATAGAGAGCGCTGGCGTTCTCCGTAAGCATTACCTCCAGGGGAGATAAAGTCAGGACGCTTCTGCCAAAGTTGTTTGGTTGCTTCCTGAACTATCTTTTTTTCGTTTTCGGCTAAGGTAGCCGCAATCCTCGTCCTTTGTACGCCGGTTTGCAAAAAGTCTTTGATATTTTTAAGTTCGCCACTGCTGGGATAACGCAGTTCGTCGTCGGCTTTGAGAATAACTTGGCTAATTACAGTCATGATTATTGAAATCACCTGAAATATTATCTGTTAGTTTAGCGAGTCGGAGGTACACAAGTGAAGAGAGATGATGGATATGAGGGAGCAGGGAGCATAGGGAGAATTAATAACTTTTGACTCTTGACTCTTGACTTTTGACTCTTGATTAATAACTAATGACTAAAATAATTTGGCAGCAGGGTGAATTAATTGAAGTAACGATCGCTAACTTGAGTGATACAGGCGATGGTGTGGGACGCGCTGATGAGCGTGTAGTGTTTGTCCCAGATACTGTCCCAGGCGATCGCGCCATTGTCCGCTTGGTACATGTTAAACCTAAATACGCCCACGGGAAGCTCCAGCAGCTATTAGAGCCATCCTCCCACCGTATCCGACCCAATTGTATTGTGGCGGATAAGTGCGGTGGTTGCCAGTGGCAGCATGTTAATTATGACTACCAGCTAGTAGCCAAGCAAAATCAAGTTATCCAAGCAATGGAGCGCATTGGCGGTTTTGTCCAACCACCGGTAGATCCGGTAATCACCGCCCCTTCTGCTTTGGGCTACCGTAATAAATCTACATATCCTCTGGGCATATCGGCAACGGGACAAGTACAAGCTGGTTACTACCAAAAAGGTAGTCACCAATTAATTAATTTAAATCAATGTCCAGTCCAAGACGTGCGATTAAATCCCTTACTTGCCGAAGTTAAGCAGGATATCCAACAACGGGGTTGGCAAATTTATGACGAACAGCGTCATCAAGGACAAATTCGCCATCTTGGTTTACGCATTGGCCGACACACTGGAGAAATGTTGCTGACTTTGGTGGTGAAAGACTGGAATTTATCAGGAATTGAAACCCAAGCCCAGGAATGGTTAAAGCGTTATCCGCAGTTAGTGGGAGTGTCGCTCAACCGCAATAGCGATCGCACAAATGCTATCTTTGGATTAGAAACCCGTTGCATCGTTGGAGTCCCTCACCTGCGTGAATATTTTGCTGGACTGGAATTTCAAGTGCGCCCAGATACATTTTTCCAAGTGTATACAGAAACCGCAGAAGCACTATTGCAGGTCATTCAATCAGAACTCAATCTTCAAGGGCATGAGTTGCTAGTTGATGCCTACTGTGGTATCGGGACTTTAACTTTACCCCTCGCCAAAAAAGTCCGTCAAGCTACAGGATTAGAGGTGCAACCAGCAGCAGTGGAACAAGCTATTTTGAATGCCCACCGCAACGGAATTGAGAATGTGACATTCCAAGTTGGGGCAGTAGAGAAATTGCTTCCAAAAATGGGCACAATACCAGAAGTAGTAATACTCGATCCGCCACGCAAGGGGTGCGATCGCGCTGTCATAGACACTTTACGGCAATTGAAACCATCTCGGATTGTTTACGTCAGCTGTAAAGTAGCCACCCTTGCTCGTGACCTGAAATTACTTTGTCAAGATGGGCAATATACTATCACACGGGTGCAACCTGCTGATTTTTTTCCTCAAACGGCTCATGTTGAAGCTGCCGCCTTTCTTGTGCTATCACATTTGCACAAGGATAGTAATTCCTTTACAAAAACTGAAATTTGAAATTTTTAGTCTAGTGCATACTAAAGATGCTAAAATTGAATTAAGCTGAAAATAAAAATTCATTTTGTTTAAATAAATTCAAGTTGCATAGGTTCTTAGAAACATGAATTGGATTGTGTAAATGACTAATCGGCAATTAACTAGAGTATGCCAATACTCTGTCAAATTACTAGCATCTTTATAAGTTGCTGAATCCATTATCAAAACTATTCTAGCCGTTGTATTATCTAAGCAATCCCAATTCATACTGTAGAACTAATGCTCCCTAGCATTTTCAAAATTTAGTTTTAAAGACGCAAGTTTGAAGGCAGCATGACCACCTCAAGTTTTATCAGGGTGCCTGTAATAGCAAACTGATGTCTAGCTAACTGAAAGCTATGGGGTTTCTCTTGTGATTACTATTTCACTCCGTCCAGTTGGACGTTATTGGGGCACTATTAGTTTTGCCTCAACCCTCTACCTTTGTCCAATACTAGATTTATTGTTGGCAGAAATTCCAGCAAAATTACAATCCGAACTGCGGCTAGGACTTCAAGAAGCCCTAGTAAACGCAGCTAAACATGGCAATAATCTTGATCCAAGTAAAACAGTTGTAGTTCGTTTTTCCTTAATAGATAATCAATATTGGTGGATAATATCAGACCAGGGTAGCGGCTTTACTCCTTCATCTACTAGTGATGAAGAACCAACAGACTATTTACCACCAGATGAATCAGAAAGTGGTCGTGGTTTATGTCTTCTCCACCAAATTTTTGATCAGGTGGAGTGGAACCGCAAAGGTACAGAATTGAGGCTTTGTAAACAAATGGAAAATCGTCCCCGTTTATCTCTGCGACTGTAACTTAATAAGGAGTTAGGAGTTAATAATTTAAAACTTTTAACTCCTCACTCCTAACTTTTAACTTTTTCCGTGAGTTGGACAGGGAGGGGCAGAAATGGAGCGATCTAACCAACCAATTGCCTGTTCTAATCTAGCTTGAGCTTCTTGTGGCTGATTCTTTAAAAGATACACAATAGCTGCTGCCACTTGTTCATTAGCGCGAGAATTGCGGTTAGACTTGAGGCGATGCCAATCGTTAGGGGAAATGCTCAGTCTTTCCATGAGGGCTTGAGCAAGTTCTAGAGTACTAAGTTCATTCAGTTGACTGGTTTTCGGCAGCTGGGTAGATTGGGACATAACTATTGGCACATTTGCATTTACTTCTACTTTACTACTTGTAAATGAAGCCGCCAAAACAATCACAGCCGTCAGCAGAAAATCAAGAACCAGATTTTGAACAAGAATTAGAGGAAGTAGAGCGATCGCTCCTATCCTTAAAAGAACGTTACGATCAAGTGCAACGCGATTGCCAACAACAGGCACAATGGCAACAGCGCCGCGATCAACTAAAGCACAATAAATCTCACACACCAGAAATCAAAGCAGAGTTACGGCAAATTCAACAGCAGTTGGAAATGCTAGAAGTAAACTTAGAAAGTCAGTTATTTTCTTGGCGTAGCCTCAAAAAACCTTTCTGGCAAGTCGTCCGCTTTGGTGGAATGGGCGTTATCATAGGCTGGATATTAAAGTCTTGTGCTGGATAAATATGGTAAATCGACGGATTGCAGAAATATTGCGAAGTGGTCAACCTGACGAGTCCCTCCAAGTTCAAGGCTGGGTGCGAACGAAGCGCGAGTCTAAAGGGTTTGCTTTTATTGAAGTCAATGACGGCTCATCACTAGCTAATTTGCAAGTCGTCATTAATCAAGATTTGCCAGATTACGAAGCTATATTGAAAAAACTGAATACAGGTGCTGCTGTTGAGGTGACAGGGGTATTAGTGGCTTCTCTGGGTAAAGGACAACGGATTGAGTTGAAAGCCGAGTCCGTGAAAGTTTATGGAGAAGCTGATCCCGATACATATCCCCTGCAAAAGAAACGTCATTCCTTTGAGTTTCTGCGAACCATTGGACATTTGCGATCGCGTACTAATTCCTTTGGTGCAGTTTTCCGCGTCAGAAATGCTTGTTCGACAGCAATTCACCAATTTTTCCAACAAAGAGGCTTTTTGTGGGTACACACACCGATCATCACCGCTAGCGATTGCGAAGGTGCGGGTGAACTGTTTAGCGTTACCAGTTTAGATTTAAAGAATATCCCCCGCACAGAAAACCAAGCAGTAGATTACAGCCAAGACTTTTTTGCTAAACCCACATATTTAACAGTTAGCGGCCAGTTGGAAGCGGAAGTGATGGCGATGGCGTTTAGCAACGTCTACACCTTTGGTCCTACCTTCCGTGCAGAAAATTCCAATACCTCCCGTCACCTAGCAGAATTTTGGATGGTTGAGCCAGAAATGGCTTTTTGTGACTTAGAAGGCGATATGGATTTAGCTGAGGCGTTTCTCAAACACATTTTTAAATATGTGTTAGAAACTTGCCCAGAAGATATGGAATTTTTCAATGAACGCATTGAAAAATCTGTGTTGACAACAGCCGAAAATATTATTAATAATCAGTTTGAACGGTTAACTTACACAGAAGCCATCAAACTCTTAGAAAAAGCTGATGTTAAATTTGAATATCCAGTGAGTTGGGGTTTAGATTTACAATCAGAACACGAACGTTACCTCGCTGAACAATTATTTAAAAAGCCTGCGATCGTTACAGATTATCCAGCGCAAATTAAAGCTTTTTATATGCGCTTGAACGACGATGAAAAAACCGTCCGCGCAATGGATATTCTCGCACCCAAAATTGGCGAAATTGTCGGCGGCTCTCAGCGCGAAGAACGTTTGGAAGTTCTAGAACACCGTGTGTTAGCGCAAGGATTAAAACCAGAAGACTTGTGGTGGTATCTTGATTTGCGTCGTTATGGTACTGTCCCCCACGCTGGTTTTGGACTAGGTTTTGAAAGACTCGTGCAATTTATGACGGGTATGGGAAATATTCGTGATGTGATTCCCTTTCCGCGTACACCCCAAAGTGCTGAGTTTTAGTTTAATTAAATAAGGTAAGGCGATTTTTAATCGCGTCTACAAAAACCAAGTCTGTCTGCGCTGACTCATAAAAACTCCAAAACCCGCGAATGCGGGTTTTGCTTGTATAAGCACCTATTTTCTAAAGCGATTAATTAAAATTAAGAATTTTGAATCTCCTCTTGTAAAACTTGAATTTGCTCAATAGATAATTCAGTAACTTGAGCAATTTGTTCTAAACTCATTCCAATTCGCAACAAATTTAAAGCCAATTTTCTTGTTGTTTCTGCTTTGCCTTTGGCTTCACCTTTAGCTTCGCCTTCTTCTAGGATTTGTTGATAAATGACTGATTCGCGCATAATCTCACTCCTTAAAATCTTGCTAATTACATCTTTCTTTAATACCAAACCTGCTAAGATGCCACTGGCAGCAGCTATATTTCTTTGTAGCTGGCGATCGCTAATTGCTTCAACTGCTTTGGCTACTTGGGTTAATACCATTGTAGGATCGTTTGTCTGACTTAGCACGGCAAAGGGTAATAGACCTGGAATACTCATAAACCTGTCTGTCGGTTGTTCCCACAGGCGTATTACCTCAAACTGATGGTAAGTGTTGTTTAATCTAAAACTGTTTTCATGGACTAATTCTGAACTTGTTTTTCTCAAATAGATTACTATTTGGCGCATTTCTTTGTTAGGAAAGCGGCGATAAACCCTAACCCGATAATCTAACATCCGAAAGGGGATATCTTCATCAGGGTCAGTTTGAAACTCGGTATGTAGAACTAAATCATCAGATTGCAATAAGATTAATGAATCGGCGCGAATTGGTTCGCTTGATAATTCAGTAGGGCTAAGTTCTGTTAATTTAATCGGTGAACCTAGTAACCATGTTGCTAAATCATCTTTGAAGTTTTCGGCAATGAATTTACAGATATTGTCATACATGGCAGCCCTAAAGGAAGGGTATCAGGTATTGTTGATAAAAATTAAGTTTGTTGATGTTGGGTTTCCTTACGTCAACCTAACCTATAAACTATGATATCTAAGATAGTTGTGTGCGTAGAATTATATAATTAATGGCTTATGTGAGTTGAAGGCTGAAACAATGTAGTCTCATTCATAAGGCTAGAGTTTAAAATTTAAGCTAAAGCTGAAACCTTTAATATTGCTTGAGAGTTTTTAATTCACATAAAGCGTAATTAGTTAATCTCAATTTTGACATTATCACCTACCTGTAAACCTAATTCTTGTGCTCGTCCAGACCTCAGTTGAATTACTTGGTCTATTAACACGTAAGTACCGTAGGTGGGACAAGGCTCACTATTACAGGGAAGTGCAGCAGTCTCAATATAGTTGATTATCCCATTTTGAAGAAAAACCATATCCACAGATACAGGGACATTTTTCATCGATAAGCTGACTGTTTGGGCTGAGGGAAATACAAACACCATACCCTGGTTATCTGGTAAAGCAGGTCGATACATCAAGCCCATCATCTGCTGTTCTTGCGTTCGTGCAACTTCTAGCTTTATTTTTCTACCTTTAGGAAAAGTTGCTTGAGCCGAAATTGGCAGATTTTGCCCCATATATAATGAAGCTTGGTTATCAAACTCTGATGTTACTACAGTCAAAGGTTGAGTCTTTTCAAGTTCAATTTTTGTTTGTCGGTCTTTATCGGCTTGTTGCATTTTTTGTGTTAATAAAGTATTTTGACGTGCCCTTTCCCTTGTATCAGCATTTAACTGCTCTCTTCTTTCCCTCATCTCGGCTTCTTCTTTTTGTAAAACTTGAATGTGCTCAATAGAGAATTTAGTAACTTGAGCAATTTGATCTAAACTCATTCCAATTCGTAACAATTTTAAAGCCAAAGTATTTTGACGTTCTCTCTCCTTTATATCAGCATTTAACTGCTCTCTTCTTTCTGCCAAGCTTTTGTCAGATGTAGGCAAAGTTGAAGGACTTATTGTCGGTTGAGATTTAGCAGTTAATGGGACTTCAGGAATTTGGCTAACTGGACTAGGAATAGCTACCGGAACATTTTCTATAGGAGAAACAGAAACCGGATTTTTGGTGTTTGGTTGATTAATAGCCGCAATCACAACAGCAAAACATCCCACTCCTAAGCCAATGAGAACTTGCCAAAGTTTTTGGCTTTTCTGAGTCTGGCTAGAAGACGAATTGACTGATTTAGACCTGTTGGTTGATTGAATTGCCGTTTTTTGCGATAAAAGTTTAGGTATTTGTAATTCTTTTTCAATTCCCTTCAACTTCTGCAAAATCACTTGCGTATTTTGAGGACGCTGATTTGCAGTAGGAGCCATCAAATGGTCGATTAAATCTGCCAAAAGTGGAGAAAGATTGAGTGCAGATTTTCGCCAGTGCAACTCATTAGTCAGAGGGTCATAAATTTCTTTATCCTGGGGTTCCTTACCTGTGAGCAGAAAAATAAAAGTCCGTCCCAATGCAAAAAAGTCTGACTGCTGTACCGAATAACCGTTTTGTTGCTCTGGCGGTGAATAGCCTTGTGAAAAAATTCTGGTATGAGAATTTCCCGCCAAAATGGTTGTCGTGATTTGTCGAACTGCGCCAAAATCAATTAAGACAAGCTGCCCAGCTGGTCGCAGCATGATATTCTGAGGCTTAATGTCACGGTGAAAATATTGATGAGCGTGTACTAAAGCAAGAATTTCTACAAGTTGTTTTAGCCAATTGAGAGCTTGAGTTTCAGAAATACGTTGATAATTACGAAATTCCATCCACTGCTCTAAATTTACGCCTTATTTACGCCTTCAATTTTCTCCATTGCTAAACAGTGCAATGGTACAGAGCTATTTTTAGGTAAAACAGTAAAATAACCATCTGGTTCCACCTTAGGAATACCCACACTGTTTAGCTGACTTAAAACCTTTGCTTCCTGCTGAAACAGTTCAATGGCTTTGGGGTTCTTCTCAGTCAGCACTTTTAAAACTTTAGTTTTCCCGCACTCGTCAACTTCAAAAGTGTTACCAAAGCCACCTTGTCCTAGTTGTTTGATTACCCGATAGCGGCCTTGCAACAGTATTTCTGACCCACAGTTACGGCAAATAGGGTTATTTACATTTGCTGGGTCAACAGGCTTTGGACAATGGGGATTTATACAATAGGTCATTACACAGAAGTAAATATCCTAAAGAATCGATTTTTATTGATATCTAAACAGAGGGTTAAACCTATAAGGTTCTATTAAGAGAGTTCCCTAAAATTTAGACAAAGTAACATATATAGCAGTTCTCACTTCAGTATTAAATTTCATACACAATAAATTAGGGTTACAACAATTGTTATAACCCTAAAAATTCGCTATATTCAATGTGCTCGAAAGCGCTTATAGAATAACAATTAACCTCATAAATACCGAATTATGAGCAATTCTTCACATTTACTACATCTAGTTTAATGGTTTGCAAAGGTAAATACTTTCTTGCTTGCCTACGTGGGATAAGTGACGCTAGTGTTAAAAGAATTGTGCAAAGTAAAACCCCATCCCAGAAGTCGAGTAGGAAGCTAGAATGGCAATTCCAAATAAACAAGTAAAATCTAATACTGATATTTTAGATAATAGACGCACCCAAACTCGCATCCAAGTTCGCATTCCTAAAGACTTGCATGAGGAACCAGTCATTTCACGACTGGTTTCTCACTATGGGGTCATAGTCATTATTGCTGATGCTCAGGTAAGCGCAAACGTGCCACAATATAGCTGCTTCGATCTGGAACTGCGAGGTACTGTTTCCCAGATTGAAAGCGCCCTAACTTACCTAGATGAACTGGATTTAGAAGTTTTGCACCAATCCAGCCCTGAAGAAGATGGTTGGTAGATTTAGTTAGGAGTTAGGAGTTAAAAAATTCATAATTCATAACTCCTAACTGTTAACTATTAACTTTGTTTAAGCCATTTGATTTTCAATCGCCCACCGCGCTAGTTCAGTGCGGTTGTGGAGATTGGTTTTGCCCAACATATTGGACACATGGCTTTCAACTGTGCGCTGACTAACATTTAGTTCTTCAGCAATTTCCCGGTTAGCTAAACCCCTAGCGACAAACTGGACTACCTTCAGTTCAGTTGGGGTTAATTGCACATCGAAGGGAACTTGGATACGGGAACCGTTTTCGCCTCCTTTTGCTTGGTGTTCTTTCCAACGGATAGTTTGTTTCAGCGAGGATTCAACTTGCGCTACGAGTTCTTCTGGTTCAAAGGGTTTGACCATATAAACATCAGCACCTTTATTCAGACCCTTAACTCGGTCTGCACTTTGTCCCTTAGCTGAAAGGAAAAGAACCGGAATCCAACTGGTGCGTTCGTTTTGCCGGACTTGTTCCACAAAAGTATATCCGTCCATTTCCGGCATCATCACGTCGCAGATAATCATGTCTGGAACATCTTGCTCTAAAATTTCCAGAGCTTCACGTCCATTTTCGGCGGTGATGACTTCGTATCCCCGGAATTCTAAGTAATCCTTCACCAGCAAGATGAGGTTAGGGTCATCATCAATCAATAGAAGTCGTTTGTGATCTTTCATGCTGGGCTCTTTCATAGCAGTGGCACTTGTCGCGCTTCGGTCCATCAAAGTCTTGAATATTTATCCTCTATGGTGGGTTATTTGGAGATGTTGTCCTTTTTCCTACTTAACTTGCCTTTGCTGTCTCGAAGTCTCAAAAATGCCGAGCACTTTCAAGAGACTGGTAGCTCGATAGCAAAAGTCCAGCAAGGATACGTATAGCAGTAGTATCTATAATGCGCTATTATATATCGCATTGAAAGTGGCGGGCGAAAAAACACTGATTAAATAATAATCCTTCTGACTCACAAGTAAGTATTGGCTTAAAGATGACCCTACCTCAAAACCAACCCGCACTTTCTTAAAGCTTACTGCTGTACCATATCCTTCGGTTGTTAAGCCTCTATGAGGTGTTCACAAGAAACTAGGGAAGTTTCTGGCAAAGGATGGGTTAAAAATGCATATTCTTCTACCACCTTATTGCCTATTAAGTGTTCTTGGATGATCCGCTCAATAACTTCCGGGCTTGCTTGGCGATACCAGACACCATCAGGGTAAACCACCATTATGGGTCTAGAACAACAAACGCGCAAGCACTTGGCTTTAGTTCTATAGACGCAAATGGGATGACTCTGTTGCGGCTCATCAAGTTTTAACTCTTTAAGCTGCTTTTTTAAGTATTCCCAGGATTCCAGACTAGCTCGTTTTGAGCAGCAGTTAGCAATTGTCTGGTCAGCGCAAATAAAAATGTGTCGCTGAATTTTTGCAAGTCCTAAAATTTCTACGCAATTACTCAGGGCTTTATGTTCTAGAGATTTAGTGGCTTTGGGGATTTGATGGCTGGACTGGATCACTGTATTGTTACTTATCGAGCGGCTCCCTGATTACAGTTCTATAACAATTTCCAAGCTTTGCAAATAAAGTTGACCATAAAAAAATATTCGGAACTTACGGAACAGACCCTGAAAGATAGAAATAATTAAGCATTTATACTTAAGTACATCTATGAGCCTCTAGTTCGGGAACCCGTACTCAAAGAATTCTTGCCATCGGACGCTACTTTTCGGTAGATTAGCACTCAGGAGTCGAGAGTGCTAAACTCTAAGGGAAAGAAATAATATGGCAGCTTTATCTTTAAGCGTTTCTACAGTTAAACCTTTGAGCGATCGCGTTTTCGTAAAAGTGAACGCCTCTGAGGAAAAGACCGCAGGTGGTCTGTATTTGCCCGATACCGCCAAGGAAAAGCCACAAGTAGGGGAAGTAGTTGCCCTTGGCCCTGGTAAGCGTAACGATGACGGTAGCCGTCAAGAATTGGAAATTAAAGTCGGCGATAAGGTGCTGTACTCTAAGTACGCTGGCACTGACATCAAGCTCGGTACCGAAGAATATGTACTGCTTTCTGAAAAAGATATTTTAGCAGTCGTTATTTAGTGGGCAATGAGGAATAGGGAAGAGTTTTCCCGATACCCCATGCCCAATTCAAGAAAAAATTGACCTAATCCCGGAATTTAGACACCTATGGCAAAGCGCATTATCTACAACGAAAACGCCCGTCGCGCCTTAGAACGAGGCATTGACATCCTGGCTGAGGCTGTAGCTGTTACCCTTGGTCCCAAAGGTCGTAACGTAGTCCTAGAAAAGAAATTTGGCGCACCACAAATTGTCAATGACGGTGTAACGATCGCCAAAGAAATCGAATTAGAAGACCATATTGAAAATACTGGCGTAGCTTTGATTCGTCAAGCTGCTTCTAAGACAAACGATGCTGCGGGTGATGGCACCACAACTGCCACCGTTTTAGCTCATGCGATCGTCAAAGAAGGCTTGCGGAACGTTGCAGCTGGTGCTAACGCAATTTCCCTGAAGCGTGGTATTGATAAAGCTACTGCCTTTTTGGTAGACAAAATCAAAGAACACGCCCGTCCAGTGGAAGATTCCAAAGCCATTGCCCAAGTTGGTGCAATCTCGGCTGGTAATGACGAAGAAGTCGGTCAGATGATTGCCCAAGCAATGGACAAGGTGGGCAAGGAAGGCGTAATTTCCCTAGAAGAAGGGAAATCTATGTTCACCGAATTGGAAATCACTGAAGGGATGCGCTTTGACAAAGGCTACATCTCTCCTTATTTCGCTACCGACCCTGAGCGGATGGAAGCGGTTTTTGATGAGCCTTTCATACTGCTGACCGATAAGAAAATCGCTTTGGTACAAGACCTCGTACCAGTGTTAGAGCAAGTAGCTCGTGCTGGTCGTCCTTTGGTGATTATCGCCGAAGATATTGAAAAAGAAGCTTTGGCAACCTTGGTAGTAAACCGTTTACGCGGTGTGCTAAACGTGGCCGCTGTTAAGGCTCCTGGCTTTGGCGATCGCCGCAAAGCACTACTAGAAGATATCGCTGTTTTAACTGGTGGTCAACTAATTACCGAAGATGCGGGTCTGAAGCTGGATAATACCAAGCTAGATAGCCTGGGTAAAGCTCGCCGGATCACCATCACCAAGGACAGCACCACAATTGTTGCCGAAGGTAACGAAGCTGCTGTTAAGGCTCGTGTCGAACAGATTCGTCGTCAAATCGATGAAACCGAATCTTCTTACGACAAAGAGAAATTACAAGAGCGTCTTGCTAAACTCTCTGGTGGTGTTGCTGTAGTGAAAGTTGGTGCAGCGACCGAAACCGAAATGAAAGACAAGAAGTTGCGCCTAGAAGACGCTATCAACGCGACCAAAGCTGCTGTGGAAGAAGGTATCGTTCCTGGTGGTGGTACAACTTTGGCTCACCTTGCTCCTGAATTGGAAGTTTGGGCAAAGAGCAATCTTAAGGATGAAGAGTTGATTGGTGCTTTGATTGTCGTTCGCGCCTTACCTGCACCTCTGAAGCGGATTGCTGAAAACGCCGGTCAGAATGGTGCTGTGATCGCTGAACGCGTGAAAGAGAAAGACTTCAACGTTGGCTACAACGCTGCGACAAACGAATTCGTCGATTTGTTAGCTGCTGGTATTGTTGACCCTGCTAAAGTGACTCGTTCTGCTCTGCAAAACGCTGCTTCAATCGCGGGTATGGTGTTGACAACCGAATGTATCATAGTTGACAAGCCTGAGCCTAAGGATAGCGCTCCTGCTGGCGCTGGTGCTGGTGGCGGCGACTTCGATTACTAATACTTTGTAGTTACATAATTTGTAAAACAGCTGCTTCCCTTGTGGAGGCGGCTGTTTTTTTGTGTCAAGATTCAGGTGTTTCAAACGAGAAAATAACAAAATGGAAGATTACCAAGCCGCTTTTATGCAGCGTCACTGTGATACTGAAATATTATGTAGAAAAGAATCGGAAAGAAGAGTAGCCGCTATGCACTTTGGAGGTGTAACCATTGAGTGTTTATTAAAAGCAATGATTTTTGCTACCTTAGCAAAGGGTGCAACTCAGGAATGGAAGACAGATTCTACTAATCCCGGGCATACTATTACTAATCCGGGACATAGTTACATAGAAGCATTAAATCGGCACAATCGACTTAAATCTAGAATTGCTCATTTTCCTGAAGTGCGAAAATGGCTTAATGAAGTGGAAAATCCAAATAGCCAAAATTTTATAGATATGCGTTATTGTGGCCTTGAGCCTGATGATGAAAGTTACAAACGTTGGTTAAAAGCTTATCAGAATCTCAAGAGGTGGTTACAAAAGCAAGCTACTCAACTTTAAAGAGGTGGTCAAATGCAAGAAAATTGGCAGGTTTTGCTAAAGCAAGAAATTGCAAACCAATATGTGCATAATTCACAAGAATGGGTTGATTTAAATATTTCTACATCAGGTTTATTGAATTTGACTATTGTAAGCGATCGCTTTATTAATTTATCTATTCCTCAAAGGAAAGAACAAAGTTTTAACTTACTTAAATCACAAGTTCCTCATTTATCTCCTGGGTTTATTTCCTTATATACGCCTCAAGAAGCAGATTCACTAAATCTTTCTGCACCGCAGGCTTTTAATACAGCTTCAGTACAAACTTGGCAAGATTTAGCAATTCAAGCAGCAAATCCGCAAAATCAACCTCAACTTCCCCAGCCTGAACCCAGTTTACCCAGAACCGTAACCTTTTATTCCTTTAAAGGAGGAGTAGGTAGAACTACTGCATTAACTCATGTTGCCTCAATTTTGGCAGTACGTGGTCTTAAAGTCGTAGCCGTGGATTTAGATTTAGAAGCACCTGGCTTGAGTACAGCATTCAACCTCAAGCCACAACCAAAGTATGGAATAGTTGACTATTTTTATGAGCGTTCCTATTTACCAGAAGACGTAGAACCAAGTATTTCAATTTCTGAAATATTTGGCGAAGTGAAAATATCTAACGCCACTGGAAGATTATTTGTTGTTCCGGCTGGTTCTCTTAATCTTGATTATGTCTCCAAAGTTGATGATCTTCATGCTACTACTATTATTGATGGAGATCAAAGTCTTTGGTCTTTTTTTAAACGTGAAATTTACGAACAATTAAAACCTGATATTATCTTAATTGATTCGAGAACTGGAATCAATCAATGGGGAGCTTTATCATTAATTCAAGCAGCTGATGAAGCAATTATATTTCTTTTCCCTAACGAACAAAATAAACAAGGAATAGAACTGCTAATCCAATCACTGCAAGGGCTAAAAAACTTATCAATTAATTTTGTTTTTTCTCCTGTTCCTGATGTTACTGAGATTGGTTTATCGAAAGTAAAACAAATTTGGTACTCATTGCTGAACAGATTAAATACGGGAATAAATGAAAATTATGAAACAGATGAAGATGAGTCAGATTTAGATAATTCTCAAACTCCAATAGAAAAACTTTTAGTAGTCCCTTATCTTTTGCCAATCGCTTTGGCTGATAGCTATCCTGTACAAGGTATGCAAGATTACTACACAAAAATTGCTAACTTAATTGATGAAAAAACTGATGAACTCAAACGTAGCAATGTTTTAAATACAATAGATCATCGGTGGAATATTATTGAAAGTCTGCAATTTCCTGAAGTAAATGCTGCTGATCCAAGACAAGATTTGAATCTACTATTTCAGCGTACTACTGATTTTGAAAGATTTTTAGACGATACAACCTGCCTAATTAGAGGGCGAAAAGGCACAGGAAAAACCGCACTTTATTGGCTTTTTCTAAAACACAAAAGTGTTGCTCAAAAACTAGCTCATGGACGGTTAGATAATACTGTATTTTTGTCAGCACATGGGAGATTTCAGGAAAGTCGTCCAACTCGTGATGAATTTCAAATCATCCATGAAACTTTACAACAAAATAGAGGTACATGGGAAGCTTTCTGGAGAGCTTATTTACTACTTAGATGTCATCAGGAAAATTTGTTTAACTTTCCTAAAGGAAAGAAAAGCGCAAAGTATAGTGAATTGAGGAAAATTATTAATAATTTACCTAAAGAAAGATGGCAGTCTGAATCTACTCAAGTTTTGTTAGAATTATCTACTAACTCTGAACTCCGCCTCATAGTCAAAGATGCCATAGATATTCTGCTTAATGAAGAAGCCAAAAATAATTCTCAAAAACTGTGGTTTCTTTACGATGATTTAGATGAAGATTTTCCTGAAGTAGGAGGAATAAGACAGCAAGCACTCACTGGATTATTTCAATTAGTCCAATCTTGTGATGCTAACAGATTAACAGAAATTAGATTTAAAATTTTTTTAAGAGAAGATATATGGAATCGTTTAAGTTTTGACAATAAAAGTCATTTTACTGGACGGGATATTATCCTACAGTGGACTAGGATTGATTTTTTACGATTAGCACTTCGTCAAGCAATACAATCTGAAGATTTCAAGAATTTAGTTGACCGTATTTCTCCTGTCGCTTTTGAAAGTATTGATCAAGCTACAGAAGAGGCAATTGATAAAGCCTTAGAATTACTGTGGGGAAGTCGTCGCCGAGGTGGAAATAGAGCTAAAAATGTATCTCGATGGGTTTATGAACGATTAACAGACTCAAGTAGCACTACTTTTCCTCGGAGTTTAAGTATATTACTGAAAGGAGCAAAAGAACAAGAACTAAGCTATAAGGGACAATCATCAAGCAAATTTCGTACAGACCGTCTACTTCAAGGAAAATCCTTAGAATTTGGTTTGAAAAAAGCATCAGAAAAGCGGTGTGAAGAAATTAAAGAGGAATACCCTGATTTGACTAAATTTTTTGATTCTCTTAAGGGTAAATTAGCCTTCTTATCTAAAGAACAGTTACAAACAGTATGGCAAGAGTCAGCACATGATATAGCAGACTTTGAAGAATTTGCTTCTTTTTTAAGTGAAATTGGCATTATTGAATGGCGCGAAAAAGAGAAACGCTATAAGGTTGCTGATATCTATGTATATGGTTTTGAAATGGATCGTAGAGGCGCGGTATAAAAATGTTTTAGGTTTTTAAGATTTTGATAATTTCTGTAGCTAAAGCCAGCTAGCCGTCCAATGAATTGACTACTGATCTACAAGTAAAGGATAGTTAAATTGTTCAGCTATTGGTTGCAAATAATCTAGTTCTTGATCCTGAGATTGTGCTTCTAATAACTTACGCGCTACATCACGAGCAATTTCTAAAGTTTCAGCAACAGTTCGTCCTTGAGCTACTAAACCTTGAAGATCGTCAGATGTTGCTAAATAAACGTCTTCTGGTAGTTTTTCAATGTGGATGTTTAGCAATCTTTCCATTATTGTATGTAGATGTTACTCTTTAGAGCAGTTTAATTCTTGTCGTATCGCTTTTCTGAAGTACAGCGATGTTTACGACGGGCTACGCCTACGCACTTCTACTTTTATATAAAAACTTATGAGCCAAATTAATCCTGAAACAACCCCCTTACATACCTTAAACCCACTCAACCGATTTTCTGACAGAGCAGAGGATTATGTAAAATATCGACCAAGTTACCCCGCAGATGCAATTGATATTATCTTGGAAGGATTAGGCGAAAATTCACAACTCATAGCAGCAGATATTGGTGCAGGTACAGGAATTTCTTCAAGATTGTTAGCTGAACGCGGAGTTCATGTCATAGCCATAGAACCAAACGCGGCGATGCGAGAAGCTGCTCAAGCACATCCTTTGATAGAGTTTCGTGATGGAACAGCAGAATTTACCCAACTACCTGATAATTCAGTTGATTTAGTTACTTGTTTTCAAGCTTTCCACTGGTTCAATCCCGAACCAACTTTATTGGAATTTCACCGCATTTTAAAACCATCAGCACGCTTGGCTGTGGTGTGGAATAACCGTGATCAAGAAGATGCGTTAACTACAGAATATAGCCGAATAGTCCGCGAAGCATCTAATAATCACCCAGCAGAATCTCGAATGCAAACGGTAGAGCCATTGTTAGTAAATCCCCATTTTATTAATATCCGTGAATATAATTTTACTTATAGACAACAGTTAGATTTAGCTGGACTTATTGGCAGAGCAATGAGTGTTTCTTATTTGCCGCGTGAAGGCTCGGCATACGAACAGCTTATTGATAATTTTCAAGAATTATATCAGCGCTTTCGTGATAAAAGTGGTTTTATCTATATGGTCTATCGCACTAGCGTACACCTTGGCGAAAAACAATGATAAATTGCAAGTAAATTAGCAGAGAATGCATTAAATAAATAAATATAAGATATCTGAACTTTAATCTTGAATTTATAAATGACCTGCAATCCGCAAGTAGAAGAAGGTTGGCATGGCAAACTTAATTTAGTCTATGCCGATTGCCAGGGTAAAACCCAATTAATTTACAATCACCAACAAGCGCCCCTGAAGGTACAACGCCCATTTTACCCAGAAGGGGAAAAAGTTTGTCATAGCGTCATTTTACACACGGCTGGGGGAGTTGTAGGAGGCGATCGCTTATCCTCTAACATCCACCTCCAACCCCAAGCCCAAGCCTTAATTACTACAGCTGCTGCAAGCAAAATATACCGCAGCAATGGCTTACAAGCTAGACAAACCATCCAGATGCAAGTTGACGCTGGTGCTTGTTTAGAATGGTTGCCGCAAGAGACAATTTTATTTAACGACGCAATTTATCGGCAAGATTTACGGGTAGAATTAGCAACCGGGGCCAGTTGGTTAGGTTGGGAAATTACCCGATTTGGTCGCAGTGCTAGAGGAGAGAAATTCTTGCAAGGTGAATGGCGATCGCACACGGAAATTTGGCAGCGAGATGTTCCCTTGTGGATTGATCGGCAATGCTTAGGGGGTAGCGAAGATATTTTTCACAGTCCCCACGGCTTGGCTGGAAAACCAATAGTAGGTAGTCTAGTTTGGGTTGCTGGTGCAGTTTCAGGAGAAATTGTCGAAAAAACGCGAAATTTATGGGATGGGGAAGGAGAAGCGGGTGTTAGTCGATTACAACATGGATTATTGTGTCGATATCGCGGTGCTTCTACATCTGAGGTTAGAAACTGGTTTATTAATGTTTGGCAGATGCTGCGAGTTTCTTTTTTGAATTGTGGTAATTGTATACCAAGAGTGTGGCAGCTTTGAACGAACCACGAAGGCGCGAAGGACGCGAAGGAAGAGGCAAGAATGCAACTGACGCCGCAGGAAAAAGATAAGCTATTAATTTTTACTGCTGCTTTATTAGCAGAAAGACGTAAAGGAAGGGGTTTAAAACTGAATTATCCTGAAGCAGTTGCTTATATTTCTGCTGCCATTTTAGAAGGTGCAAGGGATGGGCAAACTGTAGCTGAATTAATGAGTTATGGTACAACTCTATTGACGCGGGATGATGTCATGGCAGGAATATCAGAAATGGTGCATGAAGTACAGGTAGAAGCTACTTTTCCTGATGGCACAAAGTTAGTAACAGTACATAATCCAATTCGTTAAGTTTGGAAATTTGAGTTTATTATGATTCCTGGGGAAATTATCACACCAACAGGTGAAATTGAACTAAATGTTGGTCGTCCAACTATAAAATTGCAAGTTTCAAATACAGGCGATCGCCCCATACAAGTCGGTTCCCACTATCACTTTTATGAAGTTAACACCGCCTTAAATTTTGACAGAGAACAAGCGCGAGGAATGCGCCTCGATATCCCCGCAGGAACCGCAGTCCGCTTTGAACCAGGCGACGAAAAACAAATAACTCTAATCCCCCTCGTTGGTACTCGCCAAGTCTACGGCTTCAACGCCAAAATTAACGGAAACCTCTAAAAACCTCCGTGTACCTCCGCGCTTCCCTCAGCGTCCCTTTGCGTTAAAAAAAAGGATTTTATATGCCTTACAGAATGGATCGCCGCGCCTACGCCGAAACCTACGGCCCAACAGTAGGCGATCGCATCCGACTTGCAGACACTGAATTATTTATTGAAGTTGAACAAGATTTCACCACCTACGGCGATGAAGTGAAATTTGGCGGCGGTAAAGTCATCCGAGACGGTATGGGACAATCCCCCATTTCTAATGTCGATGGTGCTGTAGATTTAGTAATTACTAATGCCTTAATTCTCGATTGGTGGGGTATTGTCAAAGCGGATATTGGCATTAAAGATGGCAAGATTTTCAAAATTGGTAAAGCCGGGAATCCTTATATTCAAGACAATGTAGATATTATTATCGGCCCTGGAACTGAAGCCTTAGCTGGTGAAGGAATGATTCTCACTGCTGGCGGTATCGATGCCCATATTCATTTTATTTGTCCCCAACAAATTGAAGTGGCGATCGCTTCCGGTATTACCACCATGATTGGCGGTGGTACTGGCCCAGCTACAGGTACAAATGCCACTACCTGCACCCCCGGACCTTGGAATATTTACCGAATGTTGCAAGCTGCTGATGCTTTTCCTGTCAACTTAGGATTTTTAGGTAAAGGTAATGCCAGTCAACCCCAAGGACTTTTAGAACAAGTAGCCGCCGGTGCAATGGGGTTAAAACTCCATGAAGACTGGGGAACCACACCCGCAGCCATTGATACTTGTCTCAGCGTTGCCGATCAATATGATGTGCAAGTAGCGATTCATACTGATACTTTGAACGAAGCCGGATTTGTCGAAGATACGATCGCTGCTTTCAAGAATCGTACCATCCACACCTACCACACCGAAGGCGCAGGCGGAGGACACGCACCAGATATAATCAAAGTTTGCAGCCAAACTAATGTTTTACCATCTTCCACTAATCCCACACGTCCTTATACCCTCAACACCTTAGACGAACACCTGGATATGTTGATGGTATGCCATCACCTTGATCCTGCGATCGCCGAAGATGTAGCTTTCGCCGAATCTCGCATCCGTCGGGAAACCATTGCTGCTGAAGACATTTTGCACGACTTAGGCGCATTTAGCATGATTTCTTCCGACTCCCAGGCGATGGGAAGAGTAGGCGAAGTGATAATTCGTACCTGGCAGACATCTCACAAAATGAAAGTGCAACGGGGAAGTCTTAACCCACAAGGAACTGAGCAAAAAGCAGATAATTTTCGTGCAAAAAGATATGTTGCTAAGTATACGATTAACCCTGCGATCGCTCACGGAATTGCTAAATATGTGGGTTCAGTAGAAGAGGGAAAATTAGCAGATTTATGTTTGTGGCGTCCGGCATTTTTTGGTGTGAAACCAGAGATAGTCATTAAAGGTGGAATGATTGCATGGTCGCAAATGGGCGATGCTAACGCCAGTATTCCCACACCGCAACCAGTGTATATGCGACCGATGTTTGGAAGTTTTGCAGGGGCGCGTCATGCCACATCATTAACTTTTGTTTCCCAAGCAGCTTTAGAGAAAGAAATTCCCAGCCAGCTAGGTTTACAAAAAGCAGCCGTTGCAGTTTCTGGAACACGCCAAGTGAGTAAGCGGGATATGAAGCTGAATGATGCACTACCCCACATTGAAGTAGATCCAGAAACATACCAAGTCAGAGCAGATGGAGAGTTGCTGATTTGTGAACCTGCGACAGTTTTACCAATGGCACAGAGGTACTTTTTGTTTTAATTCATGACCGAGCAACTTTCTATTCTGGCTTTGTTTTAATAAGAACATTATCGAAATATACAGCAGCCCCATTATCGCTGCTTCGTAATGAGATAACTCCAATTTTTCCAGAAGTGTAAGAGTCATCTTCAAATATCCCGACTCTTTGGCTATTAATCCATCCAATTACCCTTTTTCCATTGCAAACAACTCTTAATCGATTTATATTATTACCTCGCTTGATGCTAGTGGAATGTTGCCAGCCCACTTGATCTTCCCATTTTTTACTGGCTATGAGCTTTCCCATTGAAAACTCCCCACTACCTTTAATTAGTAAATAATAAAAATTTTGCCCCACACTAGATTTACTTATATTGCTAGTTCGGGCAACTATACCGAATACTGAATCATCAGTTCCATTGACTTTTTTAGCATCAACTGAAAAATCCAAGTCTTTGAATCTCTGATTTTTATCACCCCAAATAGAAAGTTGAAAATTATTATTTTTAGTTCCAGGATGGAATAAACCTCCATCCTTTATACTTAGCAATGTATCTTTATTCCACTTTTTTGATGGATATTTAAAATCATCGACAAGTACAATATTTGGAAAAAACTCTATTTTATCTTGGAAATTAGCGGTTATCAAGCCAGTTATGAATAGTATCAAAGGTATGAAAATAGCAATTAAATAAACTTTACCTAAATAGGAATATTGTTCTATACGTTTGAGAGATTGAATTAATCCTATAGCTCCACCGATAAAGCAACCAAATACTAACCAACCAATTGCTGCTTGTTCAATGCCAATTGTCTTAAGTGGATATGTAGTTAAGTCAGTAATGATAATAAAGCTTGAACCAATCCATGCCAGAATGTTTATTATCGAATTAATGATAAATATAATTAACCATGATAGTATTAATAAGAAAATTGTTGTTTTAATTAGCCAGCCTATAAGAAGAAAAATCATTCCTTTGATTGGAGAATCTTGCAGGTTATCAACCCATTCATTACTCCAACTTGATCGATTTTCATAGCTTTCTATTAATTCATTTATCGAATTACAAAATATTCCTACTTTTGATTTTACTTTTCCTTTTAAGAAATTTAAATAGTTACGAAATATAAATGCACAAATAAAGAATACTAGACTACAAAAAATAGAACATATAATACGCACTTCTGGCATCCCAAATATACTTAGATGCAAAAAAGGAAAAAATTTTGGTAGATAAGAAGCTCCAACGACTTCGGGAGGGTATGACAAAATCCAATTATCATCTAAACCTACTGATAAATAGTGTCCTAAAATATGGCGGATTAAAAGCATCACTAAGCCTAGAGGGATACCAATCCTAGCAGTTAATGCGATTATAATGTCCCAATTTAGAGATTTTTTGAAGCAAATGGGTACTTTAATTTTGCCAGTATTTGTTTTTATAGTTATTTCGGTATTATAGTGGCCAGCCTCTAGATTAGTAGTATCTATAGTCAACGAAAATTCTAATGATTTTCCTTCAGAACTATGCTGTATTATTTCTATTTCATTCATCTTAGTTGAAGCAATTCCCTTAAGTCTTCCACCAGAAGACTCACAAGTAATTATTAACGTTTTAGGAAACGAATGGCTACCATGTGAAAGAACTCCCAAGTCTAATTTTTCTGTCTTGCTAATATTTAGTTTTGTAATTATGTAACTTATAGGAATCCGACAAGTATATTCAATATCTTTTAAGCAAATGGAAATATTGCCTTGATAATCACCCGGTTCAACTTCAATAGCATCAAAATTAATATCGAATGTTGTGTCAGTAGAGGAATCAAATTGTTCAGGTACACTCAGTCCTGGGAGATTAGGGTCAGTTACATCTCCCCATGCGAACCCACGACCATCGTTACTAATTTTCAAGGAAAGCTTATGTTGGTATCCGATCGGGATTTCACCAAGCTCTAGCTGATTCGGTTCAAAAATGATTTTTGGATATGGAATACGATTTAGATGTTTGCATAATCCCCGCACAAACATCTCCAAACCTTTACGCCTTTCCTCTTTATAGAAACCAACAACTTTTTGTGACAGGTTTGCTAAATCTGTCTGGCTACGTAAGAATAGCCATTTTTCTAGATATCCATTGAATAAGTAATCTGTAGCTATGTCTGGATACTTATCACATAAATAAATTAAATCCACAACTGAAGATGCTTCTTCATGTTTAAACTTTAAGTTGGTTGGTGCTACAACTTTTTTTAATTCTCGGTTATAAAGCCCTAGACTGTCATGTAAAAATTTACTATCCTCACTACTCAAACTGTAGTTGTTTTCCGCGGCCCATTTCTGTATATCTTCTAGGTCTTTCCCTCGCAAAAGCCGCGACTCATCCTGACAGTTAGAGTCTAACCAAGCTGTTATTGCTTCGTGATATAAAGGTGGCCTTAGAAGTGCTAATTCTTTGTTAACCCATCTCTGATCAAAAACTGTCTTATAAATGCGGTTGTAGCCCTCTAACTCCCCCTGTCGCTTGACTACTAACCCTGTCAACGACAATTCCTTTTGTTCTGGACTGTCATCAGCTTGCATCCTCTCTTGTTGCAATATCTGCTTATACAGTCCTAGCAACCTAACTATGCGCTGTTTATTCCTCAGAAGAAGATCGCGTATTCTCCGCAAATGCTCTGGCTCATCCTGAGATTCCCAACTTTTAATGATATGTAATCGCACCAATTCTTCAACTCCCTCAGCTTCTATACCACCAGGAATGAGTTTGCAAAGTTTTTGGGTAAGAAAAGGTTGCCCACCTGTCCAAGCCAACACTTCACTCAGAACAGCTTGGGGATTACTAACTTTTCCCACTAATCCTTGGACTAATGGTTTGGCTTCATGCAATTGAAAGCCATTTAATTCAATCGCTCTACCAATATTAAATGAAGTACGCTTTTTATCCAGAATCAAATCTGACGGTGTAGCCACTCCCAAAAGTGTGAATGTGAGACGCCTATATTGTGATCTGTCGGCACGCTGGTTATAGCAGTTTCGGAGCAAAGCAAAAAAGTCATCAGTCGAAAAATGTAGGCTGAGAACACTATCAATTTCATCAATAAAAATGACTATAGATTGAGAAATTTCAACTAGCAGAACTTCTTCGATAAATTCACCCAATCGCTGTACGGGAGAAAGATGATCCTGATCACGCCACCAACCCCGTAAATTAAACTTTCTTGAAAGCTCAAAACTACTCACTAAACTACGTACTACACCTGTATACCAGTTATCTGGTGTAATATTCTGGCTACCAATTGCCGTCAAGTCAATCGCAGCACAGGCAATGCCCTCTTCTTTCAAACGTTGCATTATTTGCACTCGTAAGCTAGACTTGCCCATCTGCCGAGAATTTAAGACATAACAAAATTCCCCAGCCTTCAATGCTTCATGCAAATCTGTATCTGCTTGTCGCACTACATAACTAGGGGCATCAGCAGGCAAACTGCCACCAACTTGATATTCATAAGCTGGGTTTTGTTCTATATTCATCAGCTAACTCTCAAGCGATCGCAAAAATATTGACGATACAAATTACAACGTGGCGTTACATCATTTCCTTGCTGTTGTAATAAGCCCATACTGAGTAGTTTAAAGCATTGTATCGAATCCAACCGAACTGGGCTAGTATTGGCAACTACCTTTTTGATAGCAGCAGCTAATTCTGGACGCTGTTCTAAATTCCACAAATGCCGACGTAAATGGTCGCTATAAGGACCAGCTTCTGTGGGGGCTGTTTGCAAAAGCAGATTGAGCGTAGTATCCTGTCTGGCAATGTGATAAAGTGCCACTCTTACAAGGTAGGGATGTCCTCCTACCATCGCCATGAGTTGTTCAACTTGGGTAAAACTCCAATTGAGTCCATGCCTTTGTGCCAAATCAAGAACCTGTTGGGCGTTAAACTCTGGTAACTCAATTGGCAAGCCTACATTAAACGGCGATTGATTTATATTCATCGGAATATAAACTTCTGTGGAATGCACTACTACCAACCGCAGTTTTTTCCAAATATCGCGGTTTTTAGCATCTTCATGCCAAGCGCGTAACAGCCCAAAAAAGTCTGCGGCAATTTCGGGATGTTGAAATATACGATCAACTTCATCCAATCCCAATGCTAGGGGTTGGTTGATTTCTGGTAAGAGATACTCCTCGAAATAAGCGGTGCAATTGTCCTTACTGCCATAAATCACATCCCAGTAATCTGCTAACTTGTTGGGTAGCCTCAACCTCCGTCCTACACTGGCACAAAACCACTGAAGGAACTTATCCAAATCTGCGAAAACCTTTCCATCTGCCAATTGAAAGCTCAAAGGCACCGTTAGATAACCTTGTTGTGACGCTTGATGAAGAATTCGTGCCATGAGTGAGGTTTTACCCATTTGCCGGGGCGCTTTGATCCGAATCAAAGATCCTGGCTTCAAAATTGCCTCGTAGCAGCGAGATTCGATAGGAGGACGCTCAATATAAAACGCCGAAGCCAAATCCACCTGTCCTTCAGGTAATTCTGGTTCTGCCACTGGCAGAGGCGGTGAGAGAGTGAGAGGGTGAGAGGGTGATGAAGGGAAAAAATCATTACTCGTCTCTCCATCTGCCAATTTTTCTACATCACCGATTGCCACTAAACTAAAAATTTCCTGTAAAATTTTGGGAGTATCGGCAGGTGAATTCCACTCTCGCTGCTGAAGCTGTTGTAAATACCCCCGCAAATCATAATTCAGTGGCGCACTCCAAGGAAAGTTAACGCGAATGGGCAAAATCACTGGTTTATGCTGATCGCTGCCATCTCGTAACTCTTTAGCCTGTCTCACCTCTTCTGTCACCATCTCGCTAGTTGCCGATCGCTCAGACAACAGCAACAAAAAATAATCACACAGTTTTAATTCTTCATCAATCCGCTGGGGCCATTTTTCCCCTAAGCGAATGCTTTCACCCGCCATAAATGCTTCGTGTCCAGCAGCTTTAATAGCTTCATAAAAATTATGGGCCAGGCTCAAATCTGGAACTTGACTGCGATAGCTGATGAAAAATCTGGCATTTTTGCTAGCTGCTGGCAAAGTTGGCATAGTCGAATCAATATCCAGAAATTTTGACAAATTTGACTATATTCTTGCAATTTACGGAATCGAAGCTAGTTTCTACTTTTCTTTAAAGAACTTACTAGTAGCCGTTACACGACCTACTGGTACATTTGGTAACTCATTTGCTACCAAAATATTGCTGCCATCCTCTGTATTCAGTTCTAGAAGTTTACAAGCCATGATTCCTTTAGCTTGTGGCTATCTGCTAAAAAGGTAAGTAAAGTAGTTTTTAAAACACATTTATATAAATTTCTTGGTAAACAATTTTTCTTCGGAGGAAGTTTACTTAAGAGAACTATCTAAAAAACTATACCAATAAACCAGTTTTCCTAAAAATTTACTTTTACCCCGTACCTTGCATCTATATGACTTCACAATCTTCTCGCTCTGACAAAATTCTGGTTGTCGATGACTCTCCTGATAACGTGTTTTTGATCAAAACTATTTTGGAGGAAGAAGGTTACACAATTAGCACAGCAGAAAATGGAATTTCGGCCTTGGCAGAATTGAAAGCTTCTCCTTGTGACTTGGTTCTGCTGGATCTGATGATGCCGGGTATGGATGGGTACGAAGTCACCAAGCACATTCGTGGAGAGATGAAATTGCCACAATACATCCCCATATTGCTGATTACTGCCCACGATGCGCCAAACGTCGCCCACGGTTTAGACTTGGGTGCTGATGATTTTATCCGCAAACCTGTAACAGTAGATGAATTGCTGGCACGAGTGCGATCGCTCCTGCGCTTGAAGCATAGTATGGATGAACGTGATGAAATTGCCCGTCAGCGAGAAGATTTTGTCTCCCGCCTCACCCACGACTTACGCACTCCCTTGGTAGCTGCCGATCGCATGTTGATGCTATTTCAGCAAGGAGCGTTGGGAGCATTATCACCACAAATGCAGGAAGTAATCGCCATCATGGCCCGTAGTAATATCAACCTGCTTTCTATGGTGAATACCTTATTAGAAGTTTATCGCTTTGAAGCAGGTCGCAAAACTTTGGCATTTCAACCAGTTCATCTGGGCCGATTGCTAGAGGAGGTGATTGGAGAATTGGCAACTCTAGCTCAAGACAAAGCACTATCCCTAAATTTGGACTTTACTGAGGAGTCAAGCACAAACACAGTGATGGGCGATCGCTTAGAATTACATCGTCTATTCACCAACCTCATAGGCAATGCGATCAAATTTACTGGCTCTGGTTCTGTGACTATTCGTTTTACTTCTCAACGCCAATTTGATAAAAGTAGTCAATCTCAGTTCTCTGAAATATCCAATTCTGTTGACTACATTAGAATTGAAATAGTGGATACAGGCTCAGGTATTCCCCCTGAAGAACAAGCCACCATATTTGAACGATTTCGCCAAGGCAGCCACAAAACTTCCGGTAGTGGCTTAGGACTATATCTTGCTCGCCGAATTGTCGAGGCACATCAAGGCATTATTCTGCTTAATTCTGAGTTGGGCAAAGGTAGTGTATTTATTGTGCTTCTTCCCACTAAAATATGAGAAATTAGCAATTATCAATTATGAATTATAGAATTTTTATTATTAATTCATAATTGAGAAATTTACTACTATTTACCGAGCAATAACTTTAAGTAAATATTCCCATTAGAAAGTAAAATACTAAAAAATGACGAATCAAATATGTTGATGTACCAGCGCTAACATTAAAAAAAATATTTTTTATAGGAAAAAACAATGATTATCACTGAATTATCTAACGTTGGCGATATTATCCAGAATCAGCGTGAGTTTTTTCAAACTGGCAAAACTAAAGACGTTACTTTTCGCATTGAGCAACTTATAAATCTCAAGCAAGCAATTATTGAGCATGAACAGTCAATAGTTGAGGCATTACAAGCAGATTTACATAAGCCAGAAGTGGAGACTTATCTTACAGAAATCGGTGTTATCAAAGAAATAGATTATGCCATAAAACATCTCAAAACCTGGACTAAGCCAAAAAAAACAGCCGTTTCCTTTGATTTTTTTTCCTACTCGGCGAGAATTTATCCAGAACCGTTGGGGGTTGTCTTAATTATTGGGCCTTGGAACTATCCATTTCAGTTAATTATCTCACCGTTAGTAGGTGCGATCGCAGCAGGTAATTGTGCAATTATAAAACCTTCAGAAATCGCTTCTCATACCTCCCGTATCATCGCTGAAATTGTTGCTAAATATTTTGATCCTGCTTATATTGCAGTGGTTGAAGGAGGCGTTGAAGCCAGTCAAAAACTACTTGCAGAAAAGTTTGACCATATCTTTTTTACTGGTGGTACAGCCGTTGGCAAAATAATCATGGCAGCAGCAGCAAAATATCTTACACCAGTTACTTTAGAATTAGGTGGCAAAAGTCCTTGTATCGTAGATACTGACATTAATCTTGAACACACTGTCAGACGAATTACTTGGGGCAAATTTATTAATGCTGGACAAACTTGTATCGCTCCTGACTATCTTTTAGTTGATAAAAAAATCAAAAAAGATTTAATAGATGGTCTGGGAAAATCCTTAAAAGAATTTTATGGCGATAATCCAGCAAACAGTCCTGATTATGCCAGGATTATAAGTCAAAAACACTTTGATAGGTTGGTTAACTTTCTCAAAGATGGTGAAGTTATCATTGGTGGAGTTGCTCAAGCTTCGGAACGTTATATCGCCCCAACAGTAATTGATAATGTCTCCTTAGAAGATTCCATAATGCAGGAAGAAATTTTTGGCCCTATTCTACCCATCATTGAATATACTGACATTGCAGAAGCGATCGCCTTGATTAACTCTAGACCAAAACCCTTAGCGTTATATTTATTTTCTCAAAACAAAAACCTGCAAAAGCGAGTTTTGCAGGAAACTTCCTCTGGTGGAGTCTGCATCAACGATACAGTGATGCAGGTTGGTGTCTCATCTTTACCATTTGGTGGAGTGGGAGATAGCGGTATTGGCAACTATCACGGTAAAGCTAGTTTTGACACCTTTTCTCATAACAAAAGTGTATTGCAAAACTCTTTCTGGCTCGATTTAAAATGGCGATACGCTCCCTATGAGGGCAAATTGCCGCTAATCAAGAAACTTCTGGGTTAAAAAAGTTAGGAGTTATGAGTTATAAGTTATGAATTTTTAACTCCTAACTCCTAACTCTTAATTATTCATTATTAAAACCCAAAAGCGCTGCTGTAACGCTCCTCAGCCCAAGGTTCACCACGGCGATGGTAGCCATTGCGCTCCCAAAAACCAAGTTCTTCACCAGCTAAAAACTCTAAACCATTAATCCACTTAGCACTTTTCCAAGCATATAGGTGGGGTACAACTAGCCGCATCGGGCCACCGTGTTCAGATGGAAGGTCTTCACCAAAGACTTTAAAGGCAAAGAAGTTTTCTTCGCGGATAAAATCTTCTACAGAAATATTGGTAGTGTAGCCGCCGTAGCAGTGTTCCATTATGTGGGCTACTTTGGGGTCTAGCTCAATCAGACCCATGAAATCTGTAACTTTTATGCCAGTCCATTTGACATCCAGTTTAGACCAGCGCGTTACACAGTGGAAGTCTGCTGTGAATTCGTGTTGAGGCAGCGCCATAAAGTCTGACCAATTAAAGGTAACAGGTTTTGCTAAACCCCAAACTCGAAATTCCCATTCCTCAATGCTGACTTGGGGAGTTGCACCGTAAGTTAATACGGGGAAACCTTTAGCTAAGTGTTGACCTGGAGGGACGCGTTCCCCCTCTTCCTTGTCTGGTTTATGAAAAAATTTTCCTAGCATAGTTGGAGAAAAATAAGTTTTCTCAAGGTATTTGCAGACTTTTTTACTGAGTTGCTAACAGCACCAGATGTTTTACTCTTTAATATGATTACTTGATTATTACTCATCAATGATAGGTAATGGGTAACGGATGTTCCCAATTACTCACTACCAATTTTTTTCGATCTAATCAGCTTTTGTAGAGTATCTATGATTCATAATGCAATCAGGAAAGCTAAGAAAAAGCGTTTATCCAGTAGTGAGAAGTTTGATTGGTGAAGCACCAATCAAATCTATCGGTGCTGTTCATGCTTTTCCTGACTGGGAAATTATGATTCTTCTTCCTCTTCTTCAGCAGTTGGATATACAAATGTAGAACGTCCAGTCAAAATCGACTTGCCCAAAGAGAGAGCTTTCTGAGCTTCGATGACGGCTTTGTGCCTCCAGGTAGCTCGACGTTTATCTCGTTTTGATTTGGAAGTTTTCTTCTTAGGAACAGCCATGTCAGCAGATATCGCGATTCTTGACAACCTTCTTATTCTAGGCCATCCACTGACACCAAGGACAACAGTTGAGTCAGAATTGATAGGTTGAGACTGAAGTATGACACGGGGACACGGGGACAAAGGGAATTCTAAGAGTGACCTCTTTGCGTTCCCCGAAGTTCAGAGCCAAGGCTTCCTTGGCTCTGACTTCTGTCTGTGTCTAGCTCAACGCGTCATTTTTGGGTTGACATCCCGCTAGCTGCTGGAACTGTATTAGAGCTATTTTCAAAGAAAAGTAGTGATCGCGCAGTTTTGAAGTAAGTTGCCCAATTTTGAGCATCGGGACGCGATCGCCATTGGGGACGACTGACTTCTAATGTCAAGACTGGTGCGATCGCTCCATAATTTTGTACGGACACAATGATTGAAACATCTGTCACTAAGATATCTTGGTCGAAGCTCCTTTGAGCAGCTGCCCTCGCGGCTGCTTCTGCCCTCCTGAGAACGGTTTCGTAGTTTTCTTCTGGCAGGCGGTCAATAGCTAGATCAACTCTAGCGGTGTAAGCCCGCACAACCTGAGGTGCGATCGCTTCCGTCAAAAACCACGCAGGAACAGTAGATATGAGCAAAACTACTAAAGGAACTATCCGGATTCTTCTGGCAATTTGGCTAATAACTGAAAAGGGAGTGATCGATGATGGTAGGTGAGCAGAAATTTTGCTCATGACCTTCTATCTCCTTATTGATGATCTGTTATTGAAATTAGGTGAAAGTATTTTCCGGTCAACTAACGTAGTAAAAATTACATTCTAACTTAAGATTCGATCAGAATCACCTAGACTATAAGACATAGGTTAGCTTTGTTTTTTTGGCAAAGCCAACCGCAATTTTAAGACCAGCAAACAATAACTGACAAAGAGCGGGATGGCAAATTACTGGGCGATCGCGATTGGCATCAATCAATATCAGTTATTTCAACCTTTAAGTTGTGCCCAAGCAGATGCTGAGGCACTGGAGGATTTTTTGGTGACAGAGGCAGGTTTTCTCCCCAAACACTGTCTAGTCATGACAGATACCTCGCCGCCGATTGGGGATAGATCAACTTATCCGACTAAAGAGAATATTTTGCTGCTGCTTGAGGATTTGGCAGCGACAAGTTGGCAACCAGAAGATTATCTGTGGTTATTTTTTAGCGGTTATGGGGTCAACTACAAAGGCAAAGATTACTTAATGCCAGCGGAAGGCAACCCCGAACTAGTGCAAGAGACTGGCATAGAATTGCGATCGCTAATGCAAAGCCTGCAACTTGCTGACCTAAATGTATTGCTACTACTCGATATCAACCGCGCTTTTGGCACCCAAGCGGATGCTCCCGTTGGCGAAGAAACAATAGAACTAGCCCAAGAATTACAACTCGCAACAATTCTTTCTTGCCAACCAGAGCAATTTTCCCATGAAAGTAGCGAATTAGGTCACGGATTCTTTACAGCAGCTTTGTTAGAAGCTTTGCGTTCTGGTAATGGCAGCAACTTGGCAGATTTAGAAAGCTATCTGAGTCTGCTCATGCCAAAATTATGTCACCATCACTGGCGTCCTGTTCAAAACCCTGCCACTATCATCCCATCAAGACCGCAGATAATCTTGCCACAATTGGCAATGGAAAGTGACTTTCAATCAGAACCGGTGATTTATCCCGAAGAATCTTTTGCTATTGCCCGTGCCGCTCCTACCCTCGACGATTACCCTAGAACCTCAGCAGAACGGCGCAGATGGGGAGAAGCTACTGTGAACTACTCCCAACAGGTGAAGGCTTACAAGATCGAGAAGCCTAAAGGTCAACCAGTCCAGGAGTCAGCTACTAGCTTAGTTTCCCAGCCAATGGCGGAAACTTCTTTAGGAGTGAATCCGAGGGGAAGATTTATCCCCAATTCCTCGAAAGGTTACGTCTCTCGATTGCCATCAAATCAACCAAGCATCCCTTTTTGGAAACAGTTTATCTTATGGGGCGGAGGCAGCTTGCTGGTAGCAGGTTTAATTGCTGTAGTTTTTCTCCGTAATCAAGAAACTTTTAGAATTAAGCAAATATCAAGCACATTACCCAATGCTACTGCTAGCGATCGCCAGGTTATCGAGAATTTACCAAGCGATCTTACTCCACCAGTTAGACTTAAAAACCAATCTAGTGCCCAAATCACTTCTAGTTCCGAGTCGAAAAAGCGGAATCAAGCAGTATTAGACTTGGCGAAAATGTCGCTCAGACAAACCCAGGCTAGCGATTTGAGCATGGCGATCGCTACAGCCCGGAAAATTAAACCCGGTGAACCACTCTACGATCAAGCTCAAGAGAATATTAAGATTTGGAGCCAGATGATTTTAGATTTAGCAGAGGGTCGTGCTAAACAAAGACAGTATGCTAGCGCTATTGCTGCTGCTCGATTAATCAGCAAAAATGAAGCTCCCTATGCCAAAGCACAAGCAGCAATTAACCTGTGGCGGTTAGAGGGCAAGCAGTATGTCAGTAACAAAACTCTTTTAGATGCAGCTAATGCCTTAATTAAGCCTGGACAGGCATCTACCTACAATCGTGCGATCGAAGTTGCCAAGAAAGTACCAGCAGGTCAACCGGGCTTTGATACTGCCCAAAAATCGATCAATAAATGGAGTGAGAAAATTTTAGACTTGGCCAAGCGTCGCGCCACCGAAGGAGAACGTAATGCCGCAATTGCGACCGCTGCTTTAGTGCCAGAGGAGACAGCCGCTTACGAAGATGCTCAGGATGCTATCCAAAAATGGCAAAAAAAATAGTTAGCAGTTAGGAGTTAAGAGTTTTAATTCCTCACTTATCACTCCTAACTCGTAACTTTTGTCTCAGTACTTAGCAGTACTGCGAGACATCTTCACCACATTCGTCGGCTAGATAGCACAGTGCTCGAAAACGTAAACCAACCACTTCCTCATATAAGGGGTTAAGCTTGCACATGGGCGGAATGTGAAACAAGGTTTTCCCAAATAATTTGAGATCGCGCTCAAAGGGACACTGAGATGGAATCAGTTTGCACAAGCGGTGAGCTAGTTGGCGATCGCGGACTTGAATGTTTTCTACCCGTTGCCGTAGGGGTTGGAGAATATCCCAGTAAGGCTTGGAAGCAGAACGGTTTAGCTGGGTTACTTTATGGTCACTAGTCTCTGCTTGATTGATTGATACCCAGCTTGCCAGAAAAATCTTTTTTGTGGTATTGTCGAATACCTTCATGGTTAATCCTCTGTGTTATTGAGGCTATTCACCTTTTTGATGAATATATACAACGTGGCAACGAACTTTCCCGGAAAAATCGCGTTCTGACTGCGATATAATGTAATACCTGATTAGCCACTTAAGTCAGAACCTAATTTATTACTACGTCAAGTTAATCGCAATTTTCTGGGGATCGGTAGTGTAATATTACGATCTTGTTCATAACTTGACACAGTTTAAATTTTAATAAAGACATCCATCATTGGATAGGTTTTAGTGTAACATTTACAATCCTTAATATAAGGTCTTTCTAAAAGTATTTTTGCTAAGTATAAATATCAGTAATAGCCTAGTAGGCGTCTTTCCTCTCCGCATTCCCACTTCCCCACGTCAGAGCGTCCTGTCAATTGCTGGCTTAATGTCGTACAAATAGAGATAAGTCTATAGACGCGGTGGCGGCTTAAAGCCAGGTGGGTTGGCTTCCTCAGCAGATACAGAGGGGCTAATCATGAAACGTCGGTCGTCGCAAAGTCTCGGTAAAGAAAGTGATTTTTCTCCAATTTGCAATCTATAGCGTCTTAGGGCTAACTTATCTGGGGCTAGCATTGGGTTACATCCCTGGTTTACGCATGAACCGCGCCACTATTGCTTTGGTCGGTTCTGCCTTTTTAATTGCTTTAGGTGTTCTGAATTTACAGGAAGCATGGCAGGCTATTGATGCCAATACCATCGTATTTCTCTTGAGCATGATGGTAGTTAACGCCAACTTATCCTATGCAGGGTTTTTTAAGCGATCGCTATCAGTGATATTGAGTATTACTCGCAGTCCTCTAGGTTTGTTAATTGCTTTAACTTTTGGCAGTGGTATTCTCTCCGCCTTTTTTCTCAATGACACTCTGGCGTTGATTTTTACACCCTTAACTTTGAGTCTGACTCAAGCTTTGGGTTTAAATCCGATTCCTTATTTACTAGCGATCACTGGTGCAACTAATATAGGCTCGGTAGCAACTTTGAGCGGTAATCCCCAAAATATCCTGATTGGCTCCTTTTCAGGCATCTCCTATCTAGATTTTCTGCGTGTATTGACCCCAGTTGCCCTAACAAGCTTGGTAATTCAGGTGATATTACTGTGGCTACTTTACCCAAATGTGCGCTCACTTAAACCTTGCCAACTATTACCTGTTGGCAACCAACGAATTTTTAAACCCTTATTTAATAAAACATTAGTCATCACAATTGGGCTGCTAATTGCATTTACTGTCGGCTTACCCTTAGCGCAGTCTGCTTTAATTGCTGCTAGTTTATTGCTAATCACTCGGCGGGTTAAACCCCAGCGCATTTTGCAAAAGGTGGATTGGAACCTGCTGGTAATGTTTTCTGGATTATTTATCCTGACGCGAGTCACGCAAAAGCTGAATTTGCTTCAGCCATTTACCCATGCAATCAACTCTGCTGCGAGTTTTTTGGGCGTAACTGTTGTCTTATCTAACTTAATTTCTAATGTGCCTGCTGTACTTCTGCTGCATCCCCTGGTTCCGCCAGGTGACACTAAGTATTGGCTTTTGTTGGCAGCCGGATCAACTTTGGCAGGGAATCTAACTTTGTTTGGTTCAGTCGCCAACCTGATAGTTGTAGAAGCTGCTGCTGATTTAGGTTACAAGCTAACTTTTTGGGAACATCTAAGGTTTGGAGCGCCTTTAACAGTGTGTACTTTAGTTCTAGTATACCTCTGGGTTCATTGAGGGCGCTAAAGCAAATAATTTTTCTCTCAATCTCGCGCCAAAGCGCAAAGACGTTAGAAAAACTCTACGTCTTTACGCCTCTGCATGAGATTTTATCTTAAATTCTCTATGATGCTACCTGAGCAGCAGTCCGAGTCCGCCGTCTTCTGCCATCGGCAACTTTCACGGGTGGCTCATCAGGAATTTGCATCAACAAAGTCACAGATGGCTGACATTGCAATTCCCGCCGGATGGAACGTTGCAATTCTCGTTCTAAAGTACCTTGCAATCCACCCCAGTCTATATCTGCTGCTTCCCCTTCGCTAGGAGCAAATTCTGTCCAGCGCACAGTGAGGATTTCTTCAATGCGTTGTTTTACCCAGGTTTGTAGCAGCGATCGCTCTACACTAGTAACTACACCCCGTAGGTGAATTTCTGGTTTTGCCAACAGTTTACCATTCCAATCAATGGCAGCTGCGATCGTAATAATGCCTTCTGAAGCCATGCGTTGCCGTTCTTGTAAAACTTTGGCACTTACCATACCCGAACTCGTAGTATCCACCAATTCGATACCAGATGGCACTTTACCAGCAACGCGAATAGCATCTTCAGTCAGTTCGACAATATCACCATTCTGAATGATGATCATGTTTTCTGCGGGAATGCCCATACTCTGAGCAGTTTCTGCGTGCTTCACTAGCATCCGATGTTCGCCGTGAAATGGCACAAAGAACTTGGGTCGAGTTAAGGCAATCATCAGCTTTTGCTCTTCCTGACAGCCGTGACCGGAGACGTGAATCCCTTTATCCCGACCATAGACCACTTTTGCACCTTGAATCATCAATTTATCAATGGTGTTGACTACTGCGATCGTATTTCCGGGAATTGGGTTAGCAGAGAATACTACTGTATCTCCTTGGCGGATTTTGATGTGAGGATGTTCTTTGTTAGCAATGCGGGTCATTGCTGCCATAGTTTCACCCTGAGAACCTGTGGTTAAAATCAGTACTCTTTCATCAGGCAGATTGCGGACTGCGTGCAATGGTTGCAGCAGATTATCTTCACACTTGATGTAACCTAAATTACGAGCATGAGCAATCAAGTTCAGCATGGAACGCCCCACAATCGTCACTACACGGTTTTGCTTCTTGGCGATATCCAAAATCATGTTGATGCGATGGACGCTAGAAGCAAAGGTAGTGACAAATAATCGCCCAGTAGCTTGACTAAATACTCTCTCAAGATTCGGATAAACTGAACGTTCCGAAGGTGTAAACCCTGGTATCTCAGCATTCGTGGAATCACTTAGCAGACAAAGAACGCCTTTTTCACCATGTTCTGCTAACCGTTGCAAGTCAAACTTTTCACCATCCACTGGGGTATGGTCAATTTTAAAATCCCCTGTGTGAATGACTACACCAAGGGGAGTATGAATGGCAACAGTGAAACTATCAGCAATGGAGTGGGTGTTGCGGATATATTCAACTAAAAAGTTTTTGCCAATCCGCACCACATCGCGTGGTAGAACTGTTCTGATTTCTGTGCGATCGCGGACTCCTGCTTCTTCTAATTTACCCTCTAGCATTGCCATTGCTAGTCTGGGCCCATAAATCACGGGGATATCAAATTGCTTGAGATGAAAAGCAATTCCGCCAATATGGTCTTCATGACCGTGAGTAACGATCATCCCTTTAATTTTATGGCGATTTTCCCGCAGATAGGTCGTATCTGGCAGAACAATATTTACTCCATGCATCGCCTCTGTGGGAAAAGCCAATCCTGCATCTAGCAGGATAATTTCATCGTCATACTCAAAAAGACAAGTATTTTTCCCAATTTCGTGCAAACCGCCTAAAGGAATAATTTTCAAGGCGGAATTATTAGCTTCGTTTTTAGCCATTTTCTCCTTAGATCGTTACTTGTGGTTAATTTAGTTGATAGTTAACGAACTTGTATTTAAGACAACATCATTTGTCTCTTAATTCAGTCCTAAAGCAATCAAGTTTTAATTGAAGATTTCAATTTTTTATTCAATAAAAGCGACTGTACACTGAAGAATTTATAGTATGTCTATCAGTCCTAGCACAGATTTTTAAATTGCAACTTATGAACAATTATGAGCATTGTTTATATGTATCTTTAGAAAGCAGTAGCTTACCAAAGCTTAACCAGATGGTGGCTAGATTAAACTAAGTTCTTTCAGAACCGCTTCTAACTTTTGACTTACTTCTAAATCAGCTTCACATAGTGGTGGACGAGTTGAACCAACCTGCCAACCTTGAAGTTTCAGTGCTTTTTTCACTGGAATGGGATTTGAAGTGAGAAATAAAGCTTTAAACAACGGGAAGAGTTGGAGATGAATCTCACTGGCTACTTCAATTTTTCCCGCACTAAAAGCTTGGATCATTTGCTGTAGTTGGTTTCCTACCAAATGAGAAGCCACACTTACCACACCCTTTGCCCCGATCGCTAACAAGGGCAAAGTCATGTAATCATCACCAGAGTAGATGTCGAATTCTTTTGGTGTCAAGCGACGAATTTCGCTTGCCTGATCTATACTACCAGTGGATTCTTTAATTCCGACAATATTGCTAACCTCAGCTAACCTGGCAACTGTTTCTGGCTGAAGGTTTTGTCCGGTACGACCTGGGACATTGTATAACAACAAAGGTAAGTCGGGACAGGCTTGTGCTATGGACTGAAAGTGCGCTTCCAATCCCGCTTGTGGCGGTTTGTTGTAATAAGGAACAACTTGTAAGGAACCATGTACTCCTATTTTAGACGCTTTTTGGGTAGCTGCGATCGCTTCTTTGGTAGAATTTGAACCACAACCTGCAATCACCTTGGCTTTGCCTGCCACAGACTGCAATACTTCGACAAACAATTGGTATTCCTCATCCCAACTTAAAGTAGGGGATTCTCCTGTTGTGCCGCATACCACCAGTGTATCTGTACCGTTGTTAGCTAGATGCGCTGCCAGTTCTGCTGCTACATCATAATTGACACTACCATCTGCTTTAAACGGCGTAATCATAGCGGTTAAAACATTGCCAAAATCTCCCACCCTGTTTTCACTCCTGATTACCCATGTTTTTGTATCTTGGTGGTTTTCTATTGTAATAACCTATCTGCAAATTGCTTTCAACAGTGATTTGCACATTTGGTCTTTTTCATTAGTTGTTTAATTTTACTAATAATTAGCTTGAAACATAAGCTTTAGTAGATTGGAGCAGATTTTGTTCTACTAGCAACTCGGCGATTTGTATTGCATTCAATGCTGCACCTTTGCGGATTTGGTCACCGCACAACCATAATTCCAAGCCACAGGGATGAGAAATATCTTGACGAATTCTTCCCACTAAAACTTCATCTCTACCAGTTGCTTCAATTGGCATTGGAAAATGATTAGTTTCCCAATCTTCTACCAATTTCACTCCAGGGGAGGAATTTAAAATTTTTCTGGCTTCCTCTGCACTAAAGGGAGTCTCAAATTCTAAATTAATGGCTTCTGAATGAGCGCGGAGTACGGGAACCCGTATACAGGTTGCAGTGATTCTGATTTGCTGCGTGCCAAATATTTTTCGGGTTTCGTTGACCATTTTCATTTCTTCCTCACAATAACCCAAATCGTTTAATGGTGAGTTATGCGGGAATAAATTAAATGCCAGTGGGTAAGGCAATACCTCTGCAACTGGCGGCTGTCCTTGTAGTATAGCGCTTGTTTGGGTTTTTACTTCTGCCATTGCTCTGGCACCAGCACCACTAGCAGATTGGTAGGTTGAGGCTACGATGCGTTGTACTGGTTTAACTTTATGCAATGGCCATACTGCCACAGTCATTAAAATTGTTGTACAGTTGGGGTTTGCAATAATACCTCGATGATTAGCTGCGGCTTGTGGATTCACCTCTGGTACTACTAAGGGTACTTCCGGGTTCATCCGAAAGGCACTGGAGTTGTCAATTACCACGGCGCCCTTTTCTACGGCAATTGCTGCCCAAGTTTTCGATGTGGAACCACCTGCACTTGCTAGTACTATATCTACATTTTCAAAGGCGCGATCGCTCACTGGCTCTACTGGTATATTTTCACCTTTAAACTGTAGCGATCGACCGACACTTCGCTCTGATGCCAATAACTTTAAGTCACCAATTGGAAAATTACGGCTTTCCAATAATTCCAGCAACTCTGTGCCAACTGCGCCAGTTGCTCCCAAAATAGCTAAACGATAGGATTTCGACAAATTTGCTTCCTCCTTTAAGAGATTTTCCTACAATTTTTTGGAACAATTGACAATTTGCTTATATTTAAATCGCGATCAGTGATCGCAGTCTTGAAATAAGTTTTGAATAGATTTAGATTTTTCTCTAATTTAGTCTATCTTTATAGATAGATTCAATAAATTTATTGCTTGGTTATTTAATACATTAATTTAATGTTGCATTTTACAACAACCGCAGTCCCGTTTATTCTATTTATCTAAACTATATTATTGTATTATACAACAAACCGTCATTTAGCAGGAAACATAGATCATATCTGCACTTAGGCTTTTGCTCTGCAAGGTGAATAAAGCTCTTGCCTATAAAGTGGGTTGCCAGGATGATGAATGTATTATGATGCAAATGTTATAAAATCGGCAAACCATCAAATCGAGCTATGTGGCTAGGCAGCAGATTTACTCTTGTACCACAATATAGCTAGACTCAATGCTATAACTTTGAAGTACTAACTACTGGCTGAAAACCAGGATATCACGATGTTAGCCCACTGAAGAATTAATTCCTAAGTTTCCAGTGCTAAATTCAGACTAACTGAAGATTACAGACTGGGAAGTAAGGATTAAACTCTTCCTAATCCACAATGATTCAGCACTTAATTACAAATATTCGGCAAGAAACCCCAGACGCTCTTAGCCCTGGGAGTGTCAATAATTGTTATGACGGTAAATTGTCAAGTCCTTGGCCATTGGCAGTAAACTGGATCTCTGTGCCAGGACACACCATGCATCCTTGGATGTTATGAAGCCTTGTAACAACTTCCCATCCTCCCTAAGAGACATCAAGCCATAAACGCGAACAATTATTGCGTCTTGTGTGTACTCGGAGATTACAATACCAGAAAACTAGAGACGAAGCATGAAAGTTACCCAGGAAAAACTTCCCGCCAGCCAAATTGGTCTGGAAATAGAGATTACGCCAGAAATTACCAAGCAAACTTACGAACAGGTCATTAAAAACTTAGCGAGTACTGCCAATATTCCTGGGTTTCGTAAAGGCAAGGTACCTCGGCCGATATTGCTGCAACGGCTGGGTACAACTCGTATCAAGGCAGCAGCACTGGAAGAAATAATTCAAGACGGCATTGAGCAAGCAGTTAAACAAGAAGCTATCCCGGCAATAGGTCAGCCGCAATTGCGCTCTTCTTTTGAGGATTTGATTACGAATTATGAACCTGGAAAACCCCTGACGATTTCAGCCACTGTCGATGTAGAACCAGAAGTGAATCTAGTGCAATACACTGATTTGCAAGCTAAAGCTGAAGAAGTTAAGTTCGATCCAGAACAAGTGGAAAATACCCTCGACAAGGAACGTCAAGAATTGGCGACATTGATTCCTGTAGAAGGACGTTCAGCCCAAATCGGTGATATTGCCGTAGTCGATTTTAAAGGTTCATTCGCCAGAGTTGAGGGCGAAGACGAAACAGCTGAACTAGAACCGATTCCTGGAGCCGAAGCAACTGATTTTCAAGTTGAGTTGCAGGAAGATAAGTTTATTCCAGGCTTTATTTCTGGAATAGTGGGGATGAATCCTGAAGAAACCAAAGAAATTGCAGCACAGTTCCCAGATCCTTATGCTAATGAAGATTTAGCTGGAAAAGCGGCAACCTTCACAGTGACGCTCAAAGAATTGAAGGAAAAGGAACTACCAGAAGTAAATGACGATTTCGCCCAAGAAATCAGCGATTTTGAAACCTTAGAGGAGTTACGCGCCTCTTTGGTAGAGCGATATCAGAAAGAGGCGGATGACAAAACAAAAGCAAATAAACAGGAAGCGTTGTTAACGGAACTGCTCAAGCACGTAGAAGTTGACTTACCAGCAACCTTGATTGAGCAAGAAGTGGATGCAATGCTAACGCAAACAGCAATGCGGCTGTCTCAGCAGGGATTAGATGTAAGAAAGTTATTTACTCAAGATATTATTCCGCAATTGCGGGAGCGATCGCGTACTGAGGCTATTGAACGCATCAAACGTTCCTTGTCGTTGCGGGAAGTTGGTAAACGCGAATCTATCGAGGTAACACCAGAAGAAATCGCAGCCAGAGTTACAGAACTTTTAGAACAGTACCCAGAGGAGCAAGACGTTGATGAAGATAGACTGCGCTCAATCGTGGAAAACGAACTATTAACCGAAAAAACCATTGATTGGCTATTAGAACATTCCTCAGTTGAACTTGTACCCGAAGGCTCCTTGAGTCCTGCGGAGGAAACAGAAGACGCAGAATCAGATGCTGATACACCTCAGATAGAGGAAGAAATCAGCGAAGCTTCAACAGAAGTCACAGAAGGATAATTAAAAATCCCACAGCCATGAGTTCACCAGTTCTGAGTTAAAGTACTGGTGAAATGGGTAAGTTAAAAGAGATGAGGGAGCAGGGAGCAGGGGAGAAGAACTATTAATTATTGTTCAATGCCCAATGCCCCATAACTCTTAACTCCTGAAAACTCAGGCATGAAGGCAGAATAATTAATGAGTTTTTAGCAAATTGTGACACATGTTATCGCCTGAGCTTGATACTGTGTTACACGAGAGGAAATTATATGAGGCATAATGGTTAACACGTAGCTATAAAAATCCCATTCGTCGAAAAGGCAGCATCTGCTGCTGAAACATTTGTCCTAAATTATCGTCAAATTTGCTTGTATGCTTGTATCGCAGTCGGGAAATTACCCCATCAGCAACCAAAGTCGAATAAACATTAACTCCCAGTTGAGCAGCCCTAGCAACATCGTGCCGATGGTGGTGGAACAATCTGGCATGGGAGAAAGGGCTTTCGACATCTACTCCCGCCTGCTGCGAGAGCGGATTATATTTTTGGGAACGCCAATAGATGATTCTGTAGCCAACTCAATTGTGGCTCAGTTGTTATTCCTAGACGCTGAAGACTCAGAAAAAGACATCCAACTGTATGTTAATTCTCCTGGCGGCTCAGTCTACGCAGGGATGGCAATCTATGATACAATACAGCAAATTCGCCCTGATGTTGTTACCATCTGTTTTGGATTAGCCGCGAGCATGGGGGCATTTTTGTTGACAGCAGGGGCTGCCGGTAAGCGAATGTCTCTGCCTGACTCCCGGATTATGATTCACCAACCCCTTGGTGGCGCTCAAGGTCAAGCCATTGACATTGAAATTCAAGCCAGAGAAATTCTTTATATTAAGGCTAAGTTGAATCAGTTAATGTCTCATCATACTGGTCAACCCTTAGAAAGAATTGAAGCAGATACTGAGCGCGACTTTTTCATGTCGGCAGAAGAGGCGAAGAACTACGGTTTGATTGATCAGGTCATTTCCAGGCAAAATCTTCCCACAGCAGGGGAAAACGTCACCATTCTGAAATAAGAGGCTGGTATGTCTAAGTACGACTCCCATTTAAAATGTTCGTTTTGCGGCAAGTCTCAAGAGCAGGTGCGTAAATTAATCGCGGGGCCGGGAGTCTACATCTGCGATGAATGCGTTGACTTGTGTAATGAAATACTAGACGAGGAGTTACTCGATACCAATGGTGCGGCAGCACAGCCGGCACCAAGAGCAGAACCACCTCAAAAACGGCGTACCCAATCTTCTAGTATTTCGTTTAATCAAATACCCAAGCCAAGAGAGATTAAAAAGTATCTAGACGAACACGTTATTGGTCAAGACGAAGCCAAGAAAGTGCTGTCAGTAGCCGTTTACAATCACTACAAACGGTTGGCAGTGATTCAGTCTAAAGCCAGTGGCAAAGCTGCGGCAGATGATGCTGTAGAATTGCAAAAGTCTAACATCTTGTTAATTGGCCCCACTGGTTGCGGCAAAACTCTCTTAGCGCAAACCCTAGCGAAAATCCTAGATGTACCCTTTGCCGTCGCTGATGCTACAACACTGACAGAAGCGGGGTATGTGGGAGAAGATGTGGAAAATATCTTGCTGCGACTGTTACAGGTGGCAGATTTAGATATAGAAGAAGCGCAGCGAGGAATTATCTACATTGATGAAATTGACAAAATTGCTCGCAAGAGTGAGAACCCGTCAATTACCCGTGATGTTTCTGGCGAAGGTGTGCAGCAAGCCTTGCTGAAAATGTTAGAGGGAACGATCGCCAATGTACCACCCCAAGGAGGGCGTAAGCATCCCTATCAAGACTGTATCCAGATTGATACAAGTAATATCTTGTTCGTCTGTGGTGGTGCTTTCGTAGGCTTAGAAAAGGTTGTAGATCAGAGAGTTGGTAAAAAAGCAATAGGCTTTGTTCAACCTGGAGAAGGCCAATCGAAGGAAAAACGGGCAGCAGATACTCTCCGCCATCTAGCACCGGATGATTTAGTCAAATTTGGCATGATTCCCGAATTTATTGGGCGCGTGCCAATGGTAGCAGTAGTAGATCCGCTAGATGAAGAAGCGTTGATGGCGATTCTCACCCAACCACGCAGTGCCCTAGTGAAGCAGTACCAAAAACTGCTGAAGATGGATAATGTCCAGTTAGATTTTAAACCAGAAGCTTTACGAGCGATCGCTCAAGAAGCCTATCGGCGTAAAACTGGTGCTAGAGCGCTACGAGGAATTGTCGAAGAACTGATGCTGGATGTAATGTACGAGTTACCGTCCCGTAAGGATGTAACACGTTGTACAGTAACACGGGAGATGGTCGAGAAGCGATCGACTGCCGAACTTATAATACATCCATCTTCACTACCGAAGCCGGAATCAGCTTAATAGTCATTAGTCATTAGTCATTGGTTATTAGTCAAAAACTAAAGACTAATAACCATTTAATAAGGGAAAATGACTAATGACAACTGACAAAGGACTAATGACTAATGCCTTATATCAATGTTCGTGGCGTTGAGTATTACTACGAATGGGTGAAAAAACCATCTGGTTCTTTGGTAAAACCAGTGATGGTTTTCATTCACGGTTGGGCTGGTTCAGCTAGGTATTGGCAAAATACTGCTAATGCTTTATCGGAGCAATTTGATTGTTTACTCTACGATATGCGGGGATTTGGCCGTTCTGGTGGGAAGCCAACCATAGCCGAAGCAAGTGAAGCTGTTGCCGAATCTGAGTCACCCCAGGATGAATCACAGGCAATCAAAGACTTAACCTATGAATTAGAAGAATACGCTGATGATTTGGCAGCTTTGTTAGATGGGTTGCATCTTCAGCGTGTCTATATCAATGCTCATTCAATGGGCGCGTCTGTTGCTACTTTATTTTTTAACCGCTATCCCGAACGAGTAGAGCGAGGAATTTTAACTTGTAGTGGCGTTTTTGAGTACGACGAAAAATCCTTTAGTGCCTTTCATAAATTTGGTGGCTATGTAGTTAAATTCCGTCCCAAGTGGTTAAGCAAAATTCCATTTGTTGACCGGATGTTTATGGCCAGATTTTTATATAGTTCTATCCCACATTCTGAGCGGCAAGCTTTTTTGGAAGATTTTCTTGAAGCAGATTACGATGCGGCTTTAGGAACAATTTTTACTTCAGTCAGTAAGGCTCAATCTGAAGTGATGCCGCAAGAGTTTGCCAAGCTGACAGTACCGACTCTGCTCATTGCGGGGGAGTATGACAAGATTATTCCAGCCGAGATGGGGCGTCAAGCAGCCGCACTGAGTGACAAGGTGGAATTTGTGATGATTCCCAACACAGCGCATTTCCCTATGTTGGAAGATGCACCAACTTACCTGCGACGGGTACAAGAGTTTTTGCGAATTAATACCCTAGAGCCGCAAGGGAGTTAACTTATTTTTTGGGTATTGCTGATTGAAAGTATGAATTATCCTCATGCAAAGGCGCAAAGAACTGTTCTTTAGTCATATCGAAAAATGTCATTGCAGGTTTGAAAAGGTTGAGATCTACTTGATTACTTCTACTAAACCAACATACAGTTGCATTTCTACAATCATAATCCTGAGTTATTTGTTAGGTGTGTCCGCCTATACAATTCTTCCCCTCTCTTAATTATCTTTGGATTAACCCAAACCCAGTTCTCGTTTTAGTAAATTAATTGAGTTAGTACCGATATAATTTTCAACCTTAATCAGCTTCGGTGGACGAATAATATCATCATCAGATGCTTGCACGGCTGCTTGCACTGCCGCGAAACTGGCTTGATCACTTATAATCACCTCAGCCCGTTTAACCATTGCCTGAAGTTTATAAGCATCTTTTGGTTGCGAAGTCATCACTAGTAGTTCATCCCCTCGCAGACCGTGGAGGATGACTTCTGCTGCTCGTGCAATCCCGGAACTGAGGCTAACTATGCCTACACAGTTTTCTTTTGGTAGGGTTTTCAATAGACTGAGTTCTTTGCTGTAGTCGTATATATCCAGAGGTATTACCCGTGCAGCTTTAGGAGCTGCGATCGCTTCCACATTACTGATAAAATACCGACTTGTGACTACTGTCGCAGAGGTAGTTTTATCGAGCACAGCTGTTAATTCTTCCATTGCTACCAACTGGACTGGTATTTTTAGCGATCGCTCTAATTCATACACCATCAACTCACCAGCACCCATATCATAGGATGGAACTGCAACCAATACCCGCGCACTACAACGCAAGCGCCAGTCAATTTCCGCTAAAAATAGCTCTCTGGCTTGATTGAGTGAACATCCTTGAGATAGCAGTTCATCAAGTGCTTGCTGGACAACTTGATATGCATCAGGATGTTGTTTGAGAATTGGTGATTGCAGCCTGCTACCGCCTTCATGACCTTGGGCCCGAACATAAATTCCTGAACCAGCCATACTTTCAACAAATCCGTCTTCCTCCAGTTGACGGTAAACTTTGCTAATGGTGTTGCGGTGTAACCCAGTTTGCATTGCCAGTGCCCGTGTGCTTGGCAATTTGTAAGCCGGGGGATATTGCCGAGAAGCGATCGCAAAGCGGATTTGATTAAACAGCTGGGTCGATGCGGGAATTTCGCTGTCTGGCTGAATACGGAATTGAATCATCACCAAACCTCCTGAATACTAAGTGCTGACGAGTGCTGATGAGTGCTGAGTTTTGAGTATTAAGTGTTGCTTTTCTACTCAGCACTTTTAACTCAGCCCTCCTTTAGTGACCAGCTGCATTTGCTACATGTCAAATATTTTATTTACACATGAAGTTTTTCTGGTAGAAATTTTAATGCTCTCACTATTGGTAATTGATAATTTAAATGGAAATAACCTAAGCATACTGGCATAGTTATATCAAATAAACACACGGCTAATGATATAGCACTGGTAAAAATTATTATGACAGAGCAAGCAATAATTACCACAACGGTTAATCTTTTGCAAGATAATATTCAAGTGTCTGCTTATCTGGCAGAGCCAAAAGAACCCGGATCTTACCCAGGAGTGGTTGTATTACAAGAGATTTTTGGTGTTAATGTTCACATTCGGGATGTTACAGAACGGATTGCCAAACTTGGGTATGTAACGATCGCACCTGCACTTTTTCAACGAACTGCTCCTGGCTTTGAAACTGGATACACACCCGAAGATATTGAAACGGGCAGAGGCTACGCTATGCAAACTAAAGCCTCAGAGTTATTGAGCGATATTCAACTAGCAATTGACTACCTCAAAAGTCTGCCTCAAGTGAAAAAAGATGGCTTTGGCTGTATTGGTTTTTGCTTTGGCGGTCATGTCGCATATCTTGCAGCTACCTTACCAGATGTTAAAGCTACGGCTTCTTTCTACGGTGCTGGAATTACCACTCGCACACCAGGAGGTGGCGCTCCCACTGTTACCCGCACCAGAGAAATTCCAGGTACTCTCTATGCCTTCTTTGGCACAGCAGATGCTAGCATCCCACCCGAACAAGTAGATGAGATTGAAGCAGAGTTAGAAAAATATAAAATTCCTCATCGTGTGTTCCGCTACGATGGAGCTGATCACGGATTTTTCTGTGACCGTCGTGCCAGTTATAATCCTAAAGCTGCTGCTGATGCTTGGGAGCAAGTCCAACAACTCTTTAGTCAACTGAATTAGTCATTAGTCATTAGTGAATAATAAAGGACAACTGACGAATGACAAATGACAAGTGACTAATGACAATCTAAACTCCAGTTGCACCATATCTAAATAACAATTAATCTTCAAAAGTCATGAATTCCGAATCGAAACTATCTCAAACAGCCAATTCGTCGTTTACAATGGACGATTTTGCCAAAGCGCTAGAAAAACACGACTACCAGTTTCAAAAGGGACAGGTTGTACATGGCAAAGTATTCCAACTTGACCATGATGGAGCCTATGTCGATATTGGTGGCAAGTCGTCAGCTTTTCTGCCGCGCGATGAGGCTTCTTTGAGAGCAGTTACCGATTTATCGGAAGTGCTGCCATTGCAAGAGGAAATGCAGTTTTTGATTATCCGAGATCAGGATGCAGAAGGTCAAGTCACCCTTTCTCGAAAGCAGTTGGAAATTCAGCACATCTGGGAACGATTGGCCCAAATGCAGGAAAATGCTCAGACTGTGCAAGTAAAGGTTATGGGTGTGAATAAAGGTGGTGTCACCGTCGATATTCTCTCCTTGCGGGGATTTATTCCGCGATCGCACCTCGCCGAGCGTGATAATTTAGAAGCACTCAAAGGTCAAAATCTGACTGTGGGCTTTTTAGAAATTAATAAAAACACCAACAAACTCATCCTTTCCCAGCGTTTAGCAACTCGTTCTAGCAACTTCAGTTTGTTAGAACTAGGTCAACTGGTGGAAGGTAAAGTTACTGGCATCAAACCTTTTGGTGTGTTTGTTGATTTAAATGGTATGGGGGCTTTGCTTCATATCAAGCAGGTAAGCCAAAAATTCATCGACTCTTTAGAAAAGGTATTTAAAGTTGGTCAGCCAATTAAAGCTGTAATTATTGACTTGGATGAGGGTAAAGGGCGGGTTGCTCTTTCTACCAGAGTTTTGGAAAACTTCCCTGGCGAAGTGTTAGAGAATATGGATGAGGTGATGGCTTCAGCTGAGGCGCGGGCTAATAGGGCTAATAACAAAGCTGCTGAATAGTTTTGAGGTGGGCTGCTTGCACAAAGCGTTTAAATCACCGTCTGAAACAATTTTGAATTTTAAATTTTGAATTGTTAATACTTCCCCCACATCTTTGTAGATGTAGGGGGATTGTAAATTGGGAAAACTCTTCTCAGACTTCTTTCTAGCCTCTGGCTGGAAATGCGGGTAAAACAGGAATTTCAGTCAGCTTTAGATGACTTTCGCTATGAGCCGCAGAATTTATTCTGAGGCAGACGTGGGGGCAATGGTAACATTCTGCAATGATGCAAATACCTGAGTCTAGAAACTTATACCTTAACCCATCACCCGCCATAAGTTAGAAACCTACGGTTAATAGTGAAAGTCCTCTCAAGACGACTAAACAAGAATTTATCAGCCTCCAGTGGCAGGTATCGGATCTTTGAAATGTTGATTAACTCGTAGAAAACAACCTGTTAGAAATATTTATAAAAGTCTGAAGTGCTTAAATGTTAGACTTCACAAGTCTCGACGCAAGAAAAGAAATATTGCAACCTTCCAATCCTTCCACAAGAGACCTTCCCACTGCACAGGCAGGTGTCCCTCACATGCTGAAGTATTAAAATCTATATCAAAGTAATCTATCCAGTTTTCTTTCACTCTCCATCCTACGCGATCGCCAAATTTCTCCCATGCTTCTTTATAATATTCACCGTCTGCCTTCCCACCAACGCTCAGATAAATTTTCTTCTGAACGCTGAAGCCAAAGCGCCCATTACTATACTTTACCCAGAGTTGGTCAATAGTACGTAAGTCAGTACAGGGAAAAATATTGATGGATTCGTTATCAAACCAGCCTTCCTCTTCCCTGCTAGATGCCTTGAGCATGACAGCTAAAGTTTCCTTATCCGCTTCTTTCCACATGCCTGCTGCTAGCAAATCTCGCAATTGCGTGTAGTTTACTCCCTTCTCAGAACTGAGGTCATCGGCTTGAATTACTGCCTGTAGCTTTGGTTTTCGCTCTGGTCGTTTTCCAGTAATACCCCAAATTAAGTTCTCCATAGCCTCAGTATCTGTCCGAAAGTCAACCCACGTATTACCCCCAAGAAAAATTGGGAGTTTAGGCTGCTGTGGTGTATTCCCAAGCAAAACGGGAATCACGGGACATTTTCTCTCTACAAATTCGTTTAAAAAAGCTCTCATTTCTTGACTTTGCCAGGGGCCAAGTCCACTGCTACCTACAAAAACTGCTGCTGATTTAATATTTTCTATTTGTTCTTCTAGTAAAACCTGCCATGCTAAACCAGGACGGAGTTCCCACTTATCTAGCCAAGGTTTAATTCCTTGTCTTGTTAATTCATGAGCAATTTCTATAACTTCAGGCTTGTCTTTGCTATTGTGGCAAAGGAAGACATCAAACTGATCTTCGTCACTCATCTATAAGTCTCCTCACATCCACTTCTCTATATCGGCAATAATTTCCAACACATTAAATATAGTTTGATTTATTCTTGCTTGCTTAAGTTAATAGTTAATGCATCGAAAAAATAGATTAAGTCGAATTTAATAAGCAAAATGGCATTTGACTTACTCAAAAGCTGTGTTTGCTTTCTCATTTCGGTGTTTTCCGCAAGCAAAATGGCATTTGACTTACTCAAGAGCTGTGTTTGCTTTCTCATTTTGGTGTTTTCCGCAAGCAAAATGACGTTTGACTTACTCAAAAGCTGTGTTTGCTTTCTCATTTTGGTGTTTTCCGCAAGCAATCAAGCATATTGCTTTCTCAATATGCTTGATTGCTGACTCATCCCAGTAATTCACACACTTGTGACAACTATCCTTTTCAGATTACTTTTCTGCTATGGAAGAGATAGATTCACCCACAGATGAGCAAGCAGAACTGATTAGGATAACTTTGGAGGGTAGGAAAATGAGCTATCCTGACCGATACCAGCAAGAGAGCCTGCTGAATTTGCACAAAGCTAAGATGTCGCTTGAACAAGCTATTGACTTATTGAGCTAGTAAAACTAATCCCATTACCCTATCCCCTGCATCTACAAAGATATGGGGGATAATTTTTAGAGATTAAGATAAATAAGGTGTGGCCTATTGGCTGAGTTGGCGTAAGGATATCTTGAGCATGGTTACTAAGTATAAAAATATGCTCATATCTCTGTTTAAGTATTGCTTAATGGATTTTGAGCATATATCGAGCATTTCGACAACTATAAACGCTGAAAGTATTCAATTTAGGTATTTATATGTTTCTAGTAACTGGAGCAACGGGAGGAATTGGTCGCAGAATTGTGCGACTCCTACGGCAACGAGAACAGTCTGTGCGGGCATTTGTCCGCCTTACCTCGCGCTACAGCGAGTTAGAACACCGGGGTGCAGAAATTTTCATCGGTGATTTGCTGCAAGAAAAAGATATTCAAAAAGCTAGTCAAGGTGTGAAGTATATTATCAGCGCCCACGGTTCTGATAGCGATGCTCTATCTTTAGATTACCGCGCCAATATTGAACTGATTGACCAAGCAAAAGCCAATGGTGTAGAGCACTTTGTCTTCATTTCCGTACTGGGAGCCGATCGCGGGTATGAAGACGCTCCCGTTTTCAAAGCTAAACGAGCAGTAGAACGATATTTGCAAGCTAGTGGCTTGAATTACACTATTTTACGCCCATCTGGATTAGCATCTAACTTGCTGCCACTAGTAGAACGATTTCGGGAAACGGGATTGTATCTGCTGATTGGCGATCGCAAAAACCGTACCTCAATTGTCAGTACCGATGATTTAGCAAGAATAGTAGTGGATTCTGTGACAGTTGAAGGCGCTCGTAACCAGATTTTACCAGTGGGAGGGCCGGAGATTTTATTACGAGAAGATATTCCCCGGATTTTTGGTCGGATCTTCATCAAAGAGCCAGTAATAATTAACTCACCATTATTTATCATTGATGGGTTACAAGGTGCATTGGGTTTACTTAATCCCCAAATCCAAAAAACTTTGGGAACTTATCGCACATTGCTAGCAAATGAATTTTTCTGTACAAAAGATGAAATTGCCAATTTAGAGGCAATTTTTAACTTCCAGTTAGAGACATTAGAAAGTTTTTTGCGGCGCTATCTAGCAGTTTGAAATAGGTAATGGGGCATAGGGCATAAACTCAATCTTCAATTTTCAATCCCTAATGCCCAACTCTCAACCTCAATGCTCAATAATCTAAAATCCAAAATCTAAAATCCAAAATCTAAAATCCAAAATTCTATGAAATCATCCCTAGCTGTAAATGCTGCTCAAGCACGTCAGACAAAAGAGCGATTTGCCCAACCAGAGGAACAACTCACCTATGAATTGGGGAAGGCGGTACAGGAATTGCCACCCCTGTACACTAGATTATTAGCGGGAACGATCAGTGTCATAGTATTTGGAGCGATCGCTTGGGCGTACTTCTCGCAAATAGATGAAGTAGCAACAGCGCCAGGGGAATTAATTGCTTCTACACAGGTAAGACCGGTGACATCCTTGGGTGGAGGGTCAATTGTCGCCGTCAAAGTGCAAGAAGGCGATCGCGTTACTAAAGGTCAAATTCTGATTCAAAAAGATCCAGACTTGCAGAAAGCCGATGTTTCTCGTCTAGCTAAATCTACCAGATTGATTCAGGACGATTTGCAACGTTTAGATGCAGAACGCATCGGAGGCAAAACTACTGGGACGAAACTGCAAGATGAACTTTTAAGCTCCCGTCTGCAAGACTTCCAAGCACGTCAAGCAGGGGCGGAAGCAGAAGCAAATCGCCAAATAGCACTCATCGATCAAGCCAAAGTCCGCTTGAGCCGATTGCAAGATAACTTAGTGAATGCCAAAAGCAGCGTTGCAAATGCTAAAACCAACCTTGTCAACGCAGATAGCATTCGGCTCAAAATTGAAAGTAATTTGGCGCTTGCTCAAGAAAGGGAAAAAAGCCTACGTACCTTAATTACTCCTGGCGCTGTACCTCGTGTCGATTACTTGGATGCCCAAGAAAGATTAACTCGTGCAAAGACAGAAATCACTAGAGCACAAGATGAAGTAACCAACGCCCAGAATAAAATCACAGAGGCTCAAGATAAAGTCACATCACTAGAAAAAGATATTGCTGCCCAAGTCCAAGAAATTCGCCAAGCAGAACAAGCTTACAATGCCGCGCGCAGTCAGTCCCAGCGTGTAGCATCAGAACGCCAAAGTGAAATTTTGACCCAGTTCAACAAGCGTAAAGAAGAACTAACAACTATTCAAGGTCAATTAGAGCAGGCGAGAAAGCAGCAAGCTTTAGAAACGATTGAGGCTCCCGTTGCCGGTACGATTTACAGAGTTAAAGCCACCAAGGGGCCAGTTCAATCAGGTGAAGAATTGCTATCAATTTTGCCAGAAGGAGAAGAAATGCTCTTAGAGGTAAAAGTTCTCAACCGCGATATTGGGTTTATTCGTCAAGGAATGAAGGCAAAAGTAAAAATGGCGACTTTCCCCTTCCAGGAATTTGGCACTGTGAATGGCGAAGTTATGCAAGTCAGTCCGAATGCAATTGTTGATAAAGAATTAGGCTTAGTTTTTCCCACCAGAATTAAGCTAAATAAACACTCAGCCAACGTTCGGGGTCAAGAAGTACAATTTACACCAGGGATGGCTGCTACAGGTGAAATTGTTACTCGTAAAAAGTCAATTTTGACATTCATTACTGAGCCTGTGACACGGCGATTCAACGAGGCATTTTCCGTTAGATAGCTTCGTAGTTTATCCTGCTTTCATAACCACTTCAAAAGTCTACTACGGGCTACGCCTACGCATCCCACAAACTATACCTAAACGTAAGGGTTTAGCATTGCTAAACCCCTACACCCATTCACAATGGACGAGCGCTTTGGTTGATTGTTTGAACAAAACAGTATTGGAATCAACTGCAAATCGCTATAATTTTCAAGCGATACCCAAAAATTTTCTATACTGATCTATTTGTTTTTGGATTCCTTCTAGTAGTTTTCCAAAATCAAGATTATTCTCATCTTTATTATCATCATTGCTATCGACATTGATGCTGCCCAGGATATTCTCAAAGGTTTGGAGTCGCGACCATAATTCTGGATTGACTAATTCGTTATTACCTTCGGCTGGTGTTAGATATCTTGCTGTTTCTGTAATTGCCTGACTTATTAAAGAACCAACATCAGAATTATTAAAACTAGCAATAGTCTCTGGTGTTAGATATCTTGCTGTTTCTGTAATTGCCTGACTTATTAAAGAACCAACATCAGAATTATTAAAACTAGCAAT
>NZ_JBIQNW010000010.1:157864-202949 GCF_047228265.1 Nostoc sp. UIC 10607
ATAGTCTCTGGTGTTAGATATCTTGCTGTTTCTGAAATTGCCTTACCGATTAAAGAACCAATATCAGAATTATTAAAACTAGTAATAGTCTCTGGTGTTAGATATCTTGCTGTTTCTGAAATTGCCTTACCGATTAAAGAACCAACATCGGAATTATTGAAACTAGTAATAGTCTCTGGTGTTAGATATCTTGCTGTTTGTACGTCGATGTGTAGCAGGTTGTCGTTAGACATCGCCTGCCTTGCCAGAGAACTGAAATTGGAAATATTAAAACTAGAGATTGTTGTTTGTGTATTATTTCCTGCTGTGTCTGCAATCACCTGACTCGCTAAAGAACTGACATTAGAAATATAAAAACTAGAGCTTGTAGTTTGTGTACTATTTTCTGCGGTTTCTGTGACAATCTGACGTACTTGGGCATCAGTCAGGCTGGAGTTAGCACTAAGCATAAGGGCAACTACACCAGCAACGTGGGGGGCTGCCATAGAAGTGCCGCTATAAGTGGCATATTGATTATTCGGAACTGATGAATAGACTTTGACTCCTGGGGCTGTGACGTAAGCGATTTCATTCGTCCCAGAGCGGTTAGAGAAGTCGGGCATGTTATTATTTTGATCCACTGCCCCAACAGCAATTCCCGACTTGTATGCATAGCGGGCGGGATAGTCTGGTGATGAGTCACCATCATTACCGGCTGCCATGACAACAATCACTCCTTTGCTGCTGGCATAGTCAATGGCTGACTGTAGAGTACGGTTGGAAGATGTGCCTCCTAAACTGAGGTTAATCACATTAGCTCCATTATCGACAGCGTAGCGAATACCTTTAGATATGGAATTATAGGAACCAGAGCCAGAGTCATTCAAAACTTTGACGGGCATAATCTTGGCATTATATGCAATACCAGTGACACCGTAGTTATTATTTTCTCCTGCGATCGTGCCGGAAACATGAGTACCGTGACCGTTTTTATCTAGGGTGTTATTGTTTTTCTCAGCAAAGTTCCAGCCGTAATTATCATCAATATAACCATTGCCATCATCATCTATACCGTTACCTGCAATTTCGTTGGCATTCGTCCAAATATTATTTCTTAAATCCTCGTGGTTATAGTCAACCCCAGTATCTACAACAGCAACAACAACACCCTTACCTGTGTATCCCTGTGTCCAAACTTCTGGTGCTTTAACAAGGTCTGCTCCCCAATTATTGCCACCAAGATCAGGAACATCTGCAAAGGTATTTTGACCAGTAGCTCTAGCCACTGCTGCTGCCCCATCAATCAAGCCATAGCCATTGGTGGAGTTATAATTTTCAGTGCTAAAAGCATTAGCAGTAGAGTTACTGGTATTTTCGGAGTCACCGTTATTTAGCAACTGCACATCAGCATCGGTTGAGTTGTAGCTACTACGTCCGCTAAAGTTGAGGCTGTAATCATCCTTCCTATTAAAGCTATCTAATGAGGATATTGAAGTAACATTTAGCTGTTTATTTGACAATATCTTGTTATTAACATCATCAATGAGCATAAGCTTTTGTTCTCAAAGATAGCAATAGTTTTTTGACAGATTGAAGCGTCAAAACCTTTCCAATAAAAGATTTTAAGGTGTGAATAAGCTCCATTGTTAATAATTACTATGTAATCTCATAAGAAAATGCTAACTCTACTACTAAAAAGCATAATTAATAGTGGAATTATTGTTAATAAGTTAATTGATACAATCAATCTTAAATTTGTAACAATGTAAGTATAAATTGATGGAATAAAAAATCAATTGTGCTATGTATAGCAATCCTAAATGAGTTACGAACAAAAAGATCCCCAATTTGTTGAATAAGTCGGGGATCTGAACCTCTCGGTGGAGAGCAAATCAAATATTTTACTTTTCAGAAACCACACTTGAGGATTGTTCTATGCCAAGCTATTTCCTGCTGTCGTTGTGACTATCTGACGCACTTGAGCATCAGTCAGAGTTTTGTTAGCACTGAGCATCAGCGCAACTACACCCGCAAAGTGAGGAGCCGCCATAGAAGTGCCTGGAAGAAATTCATATTTATTACCAGGATATGTCGAGTAGATGCCGATACCAAAATAGTCTTCGTATACTCCAGGAGCCTTCACCTGATAGCTCAATTGAATGGTTCTACCAACGGATATTGTGCTGGGGGCTGAGGTATTTTGAACTATCAGGTCTGGCTTGAACAGCCGCCGCAGCGATCGTCTTTGAGGTTGCTGGAGACATCGCTTGAGTAGCGTTTTTGTTGCGTTATTGACTCTTGGCAACATAGTCATACGTGTAATTATTGCCGACGAAAGTGTTGATTACCCCAGCAGTGTAACTACTACGATCGCTGGCTCTAAAACTATTTACACCACTCAAATTGAAGCCAGAGTAATTATTAGTATCATCAAAAATATCAGAAAGCTTTTAGCTATTACATCTACTAAATGTTTGCTTGCTGCCGCTGATATAGTGACCAATACAAACCTTTTTGTTGCAACAACTGTGAGTGAGTACCACGTTCGGCAATCACGCCTTGCTCCAATACCAAAATTAAGTCAGCACGTTTGAGGGGAGCAAAGCGGTGAGCAATCAGGAACACGGTGCGGTTAGCGGAAATTTTTTGTAGGTTTTGCAGTACTTGCTGTTCAGTTTCACTATCCAAAGCACTGGTAGCTTCATCCAAAACTAAAATTGGTGCTTGGGAAAGAAATAGCCTGGCGAGGGCAATACGTTGTCTCTGTCCGCCAGATAAAGCTGTACCGCGTTCACCAACATTGGTTTCGTAACCGTAAGGTAATTGACTGATGAAGTCGTGTGCTACTGCTAATCTTGCCGCCTCTACTACTTGCTCTGCGGTAATGTCGGGATTACCGAGAGTAATATTTTCCAAAATAGAACCGTTGAATAAAAAGTCTTCTTGGAGAACTACACTAATTTGTTGCCGGAGTGAGGCTAAATCGGCACTTTTAATATCAAAACCATCAATAAGGATGCGTCCTGATTCAATTTGATAGAGGCGTTGTAATAGCTTAGACAGAGTACTTTTACCAGAACCGCTGCGTCCGACAATGCCAACAAATTGCCCTGGTTCGGCATTGAAAGAGATTCCCCGCAGAATTGCTTCAAAGTTCGGGCGGTAGCGGAAAAAGACTTGCTCGAAGGTGACTTGACCTTTCAAGGGTGGTAAAACTAGACCAGTTCCCAGTTCAGCTTCTGGAGAGACATTGAGAATATCACCAATGCGATCTACAGAAAGTAGCACTTGTTGGAGGGTTTGCCACAACTGTACTAGGCGTAAAAGTGGGCCTGTGACTCTGCCAGACAGCATTTGAAATGCAACTAGCTGTCCAACTGTGAGCTTTTGTTCAATGACCAACTTGGCACCAAACCAGAGAATCAGCATGGTAGAAAAATTGGTGAGAAAGTCACCAATATTGCTACTGATATTGGAGGTAGTAGAAGCTTTAAAACCTGTGCGAATGAAGCGAGCAAATAAGCCTTCCCAGCGATCGCGGGCTACTGGTTCGGCTGCATGGGCTTTAACGGAGTGAATCCCTGTGATTGTCTCTACTAGAAACGATTGACTATCGGCACTCCGGTTAAAAGTTTCGTTGAGCCAGTTACGCAGAATTGGTGTTGCAACTATCGTCAATGTCGCAAACAGCGGTAGTACTGCTAAGGCCACAAAGGTAAGTGGAATATTATAGTAAAACATCAATGCTAGGTACACCACAGCAAAGATGCTATCCAGAATCACAGTTAATGCTGTACCTGTGAGAAACTGACGTATTTGTTCGAGTTCCTGGACTCGTGCTACTGTGTCTCCGACGCGCCGCGATTCAAAATAAGCTAATGGCAGACGCATCAGATGGCGAAATAGCTGTGCTGATAAACTCAAATCCAGACGACGAGCTGTATGGGTAAAGATGAATAGGCGCAGAATGCCAAGTATGGACTCAAATATAGCTACGAACAAAAGTGCGATCGCCATCACATCGAGAGTCGGCAAACTCTCCTGCACCATTACTTTATCAATGACGACTTGCGTAATTAGTGGTGTTGTTAACCCCAAAAGTTGCAATGTAAAAGATGCTAACAATACTTCTGTTAGCAATCCCTTATACTTCCAAACTGCTGGGGTGAACCAACTAAGGTTAAATTTTTCTTGCTGGGATATGAGTTCTACTTGCCACAATCGTCCATCCCAAGACGCTTCAACTATTGACTGCGATAAGGTTTCACAAGTCCGTTCGGGATTTAGAGGGTTAGCGATAATGAGGCGATCGCCCTTCATTCCATAGGCCACTACCCAGGATGGACTCTGGGGTGAGTCAGAATTCCACAGCAGTAAAGCTGGAAATGACAACTGTCGCAACTCACCCCAACTCACTTGTAACCTCCGCAATACTAACCCTAACTTTTCTCCTGCTTCCACAACCTGTTTTGGGCGTTGTCCTCTGAGTTGGCGCTGCACCCATTCAAGTTGCACAGAATTTTCTAACTGTTGCGCCACCATTGTTAAACAGGCAGCAGCGGTGTTCCAGCTGGCAACAAACGGATAATTTGAGATGATTAGATTTGCTGCTGGGAGTCCTCTTTGGGGTTGGAGGCTGTGGGGGCTGGAAGTTCCCTCTGAGGCTGGCGCTAGTGAAGGAGTCGAAGAGAAGGAAAATGTCTCCCTTTCTCCCTCGATATTCACTGGTAACACTTGCCAGAACTCCTGAATTTGTGGGTTAGAAAATTCTGCCCACAGTGCTGTATCCCAACACACTACTACTACTTCTTTACTAGCAGCTACAGCTTTAAAATCCGCAGACAGCTTTTGTAAGTCACCAAACCAATCCCCCGCATCTAGGGCGGCTATTGGTTTACCAACGCCCTCTTCTCGTAAGCGAACTTTCCCAGCAACAATTAAGAATTGGTAACCGCCGACATCGTTTGACCAGATTTTTTCTCCAAGACGATACTGACGAGTTTGGCACTCCTTTTCCAATCGGGATTGTTGTTCGGGAGTCAACCAGCATAACGGTGGCTGATTCCAAGGCAAAGAAGCTAGCACTTTTAATTGTAAAGATTCATTATCCAGAATATTTAACTCACTTGTAATTTGACTGTCAGTTTTTGAATTTTCTCTGCTAGCCATTTCTCAAATAACTCATTTTGTAGTGCTTGCTTCAGTTGAGTATCTTCTAAAGACGCTGGCAAAAATTGTTCTACTCGAAACAAACCATAAGGTACTTCTCCTTGGGGAGAGTCTTTGCCAACGATTTGTATTGGTCCTACCAATTGTCCAGGACTTGCCACATCAATAGCTGCCCGTAATATATCTGGCATACTTCCTCGGCTGACTATTCCCATCATGCCGTTCACAATTCGGTCATCTGAAAGTGAATACTCTTTAGCTAGTTGCTCAAAACTACCTCCTTCTTCAATTTGGGTTTGTAGTTCGTCTGCCAATTCTCGATTATCAACAACAATCCGAGAAAGTACTACCCGATCCAAGAAAATTTTGCGTTCAATAAAATATTCTTGGAGTTTTGCTTGGGTCACTACAGCTTTCAGCTTTTCTAACTTGTAACCAAAAGTAACCGATGTGTGAAAGGTAGCGTAATCTGTGTTATTGGTCTTTAACCATTCTTGAAAGCTTTGGGGGTCAGTCAGTTGATTTTTCAGCCTAAAGTCAATAATTGCCTGTTCAGTTATTGCTGTACCAATCTCAACATCGTCTCGTGTTCGGATTTCTTCCTCAATTACATACTGGCGAAGAATATCCCCAATGAACTGCCCCAATTTTCCAGAGGCTTGCAGGTACTTTACTGCTTCCTCAATAGAAATTATTTGGTCATTAATTGTCAAAAATGATAAAGATTCCATGAACTAATTATGTGAAAATGGTTAAACACTTATAGGACTTTTAAAGTAAATCATATAAAAATCATCTGGTCGTTGATGAATAAATATGATAAAGATTCCATGAACTAATTACATCTAAATGGTCAAAAAATTATATAGCTAGTAAATACAATAATTTCCCATGATCAGTTTTACAGTCTGGCGGGGACAAAACAGGATTGAAAATATCAGCGTTAGCGTAGTAGTAAAGCAGATTGCTTATTTTCTCTCAATGCCCAATGAGGCCAGCTACTCATGGGGGAAACTCCCTCGTAGCCTATTCCTTTTGGAGAAGACTGTGCTGGTTACCCAATGTCCCACCTAAACGAGTAATTATTTATTCTCACCGTTTTACTTAATGAAACTTATCCATGTCCAGGCAAGTAACACAGCTGCGATCGCACCGATTAATGTATTAAAAATATTTACTACTTCATTAGTCAGCCAAGTATACTTAGATTGCAGTGTTGCCCCAATCACACTTTCTAAATTAGTGGCAATAAATGCAGCCAGCACACACCAAGCTACTCCCAATAGGTCAATTAAACCAACTCCCCAACCAACAAATGCGATCGCTACAGAAGCCACAATACCAGCTAAAGTTCCTTCCAAGCTTACCGCTCCTTCTGTACCACGAGGCACTGGTTGGAGTGTGGTAATTAAAAAGGTGCTTTTACCATATGCTTTACCAACTTCACTAGCAGTGGTGTCAGCCAGCTTGGTACTAAAACTCGCTACATAGCCTAACAATAATAGGGACTGAGGATTGGGGACTATAAATTGGGGACTAAGTACAACAAATCCCGAATTGATTATCCCTACTCCCAAGGCACACAGTGCCCCAGTCAAAGCCGAACCCCAAACATTTTCTGGTCCTCTTGCCCCAGAACGCTTTTCGGCAATTCCTTCTGCCTCCTTCTGCGCCATACCGATGCGAGTAACACCAGAACCAACCAGAAAATAGAACATTACGACTGCATATCCTTGCCAGCCTAGAGTTACCCAAATTAGGATGGCCAAAAACCAAGCGTGGAATAATCCAGCAGGGGTAAGTAGCTTTTTTGGAGCAATCCAAGCTAAACCCAATAGAATTGTGTTTAATACTACCCCCACCAACCAGGGATTCACAGAATTAATTAAGGATGACATCAGCAATTAATCATGAGTAATTTTGTTTGAATATCAACAGAATAACGAATTTGCCATGCTTAAAGCTTAATTTATAAAACCTCTCCACCTAAAGTAATATGTTTGTATTGTTAAACTCAATAGCGTAGGCATCGCCCTGAAAGCTGAATGTAAAACGACAAACAATGTTTTAGATATACACTGCAATATTGACTAAAGAACGTGGATTAAACTAAATGCAAAGCTTTTACTTATTTGGGTGGACTATTCGAGCGCGTAACGCATCCAAAGCACTTTCATCGGATGCGTTAAGTTCCCAACACACCCGATTAAAGTTGTAGGTTATTAAATCTTACGTTCCTAAGCGTGTGGCAATACAAACCTAAATTAGTATAGCCCCAGGGTGTAACACCTGAAGTGGTACTCAGTCACCAATCTTAGCCATAAGGATAAACAATATAAGTTAATGTCAATTAAAACTGTGTTCAAGTTAACCACAATCAAGACTGAACAGCATAAATTGTAGATACCATGAACTACTAGTCTTTTCCACACAAGCTATGAGCCAAACCTTATTCCATCTTGCTTTCCCTGTGACTGACATTGCCCAAACAAAAGCATATTACGTGGATGGCTTGGGCTGCATTCCTGGTCGTGAAAACCATCATGCCCTGATTCTTAATCTCTACGGGCATCAACTAGTGGCTCACATCACCAAAGAACCCTTGACACCACAAAAAACTATCTATCCCAGACACTTTGGGCTAATTTTTACCCAAGAACGTGACTGGCAAGACTTACTAAAAAGGGCACAACAACAACAGCTACTTTTTCGTGAAGAAACCAAAAATCGCTTTGTTGGTTCTCCTCTTGAGCATCGCACTTTCTTTTTAGAAGATCCCTTTTTTAACCTAATGGAGTTCAAGTATTATCGTTACCCAGAGGCGATTTTTGGGAGTTACGAACATACACAAATTGGGGATAGGACTTAATAAATTCGTAATTCTTAAATACTCACCTCCGACGAGAAGCAAGCTACGTAATTCGTAATTTAAAAATGAATAAATCCAGTATGGCAAGCATTCTAGCTACTGACTGGATTTTTATTCAGCAAGGGTAGCTTAATACCCTTTGCTAAAGCTGCTTTCACTACTGCTAAACTTCTAGAGTCTGTCAGCATCCAAGGGTGTAAAGCAACTGGTACTATGACTTCGCTTCCTACGGGCATTTGTGAACTATTTGCTGGGACAATCATCAAATCATAAGGTGTCCAGATAGATGTAAAATCTAGCTGCCCCAATATTACAGCATCAGAATTTAAATCTTTGAGAAAAATACTGTCAGGGCGCATTTGTATGCAACCAGGACGCAAGGAACCATAAGCAACCACGGTTCCATGATGAGGGGAAGAGATCGTGATAAACCGCTGAACGCGGTTAATTCCTCCCAGTCGCTGGACATAGTAACGGCTGACAATTCCTCCCATGCTAAAGCCTACTAAATCTAGCCGTTGTTCTGGCGCAAATGTGGCTGTCACATAATCTGCTACTTGCTTTGCCAACTCATCAAGACCCACACTACCATTATTAGGTACGAGATCCAGGGAATATACAGACCATCCCTGTAGTCTTAACTGAGCCGCCATCTTATGAAAAACTGCCTCTGTATCGTCAATCCCGTGTATTAACAAAACGGGATTGCGTTGTTGATTTTCAATGTTCATTTACAAAATCTAGCTGAATTAAGGTGTGTATTTCACGTTTGTAGCTACATACTGCTCTACAAACTGAAGCTATTCTTTTTCGGATTCTTTATAAAGATATCTTTGCAAAACCGAAATACTTCTAAAGATAGTACGTATAAAATTTAACCAATTAATCTCATTATCTGCCAATAGGCTATGACACTCCTCCTACTGGTTGAAAGTAAACCGCTTGCTTTTCTCCAAGCAGTAATTTCCAAACAAAGAAATGTTAAATTTTGTAAAGCCGGCTTTCAGAATCTTGCTCTTAGTTACAGTAAAATTTAATAATTAGTTCTCGGTGTATACAGGTTGCAAGTGCTTGCAAAAGAACATTTGCCCTATAGTTTTACTACAATGTTGATTAAGCTACAAGCCTATAAGGTTGTCACCAGAACAGGTGAAGCAAAGCAGAAAATGTAACATTATATCGTAATTTTTAACGATTACGGTCGAGTTCCAAATATAAAAGGCAGGAGTAATTGTAATGGATTTTATCAAAAAGTTAATTTCGGGTATTCTGGGTTTCATTACCGGACTGTTACCAGGCAAGAAGAAAAGCAACGGCTACTTTTTGGAATTGGACGAAGCCAAAGATGCTGCTAAAGAAGTAGCATCGAACGCTAAGAAAGTAGCAGAGACAGTTGTATCGAATGCTAAAAAAGTAACAGAGACAGTTGTATCAGAAGCGCCAGAAGCATCCAAGCCGGCTTCATTGAACGGAACAAAAACCGCCGCAACTAAGGCTAAAGCAAAATCAGCTAAAAATCCCAAACCAGCCGATGTTACGCTAGTCCAGACTGCTGAGGGTCTGAAAGTTGAACCTGGGAAAAATGCAAAAGCCGCAGCAGCCAAAGTAATCAAAGAGCAGCCAACTGAAACTACCTTTGCGCCTAAATATCTCGCTCCTTCGGCTACTAGCTCTAATGGTCGTCGTCGTCCAGGGGCAAATATGAGTGTTTACCTAGACATGGCACGTCAGGTTAAAACCCCTGGTTAAGTCTTAGAGGCGCGAAATTTCGCGTCTCTTTTATATCCCTATATTATTCATGAGTTAAGTGTTAATACGCAAGATTAGGACAAGTTTACCAACTGTAGATGGGGGAACTCTCCAAAGTAGGAGCGATCGCTTAATATTCTCCACTACAACTGCATCTTTTTAGGTTTGGGTTAGATAGTTTCTTTGTATAACTAATCGGCATCTTTAACAAACACCAGTCCACTATATAAATGAAAAGCTGAGTCCCAATTAGTCTGTTCCCTACGCAACAAATGAATGTGAGACTTGATATGACCCAGCATTTCTGTTTGATCTAGTGTTGTATCTGCAAAGGATGTGAAATCTGACCAAATTTTGACTTGAGGTAGTTGCTGGTCAATCCAACTCGATAAACTATTCCAATTAATTCTGATTGTATTTTGGCTAGCTTGAGGAATGATTTCTAAACCTTGCTGAAATTCATAGCCGTTATCATCAAATCGGAGAATGCAACGTCTACCAGGTAGGTGTAAATCACAAAACTGTGCATAGTCTTGTGTTTGAGTTTTCCATTCCAGTTTCCGGTGGGCATCAACATCTATAACTTGTTCAAAAATGGGCAACAGTCCCACTACTCTTGCTGTGACTTCTGACCAGTCAAAAGTGAGAGAACCGAGTTGATTGGTGTCATTACGGCAAACAACAGTAGCTTGTGGAGTAGATTCTTGGAAATATTTGACTTGATAAACTTGAATTTGTTGAATTTGAGGTATTGTTGCCCAAAAGCAAGGAATACCAGCCTGCTGTAACTGTTTGCCGTAAAATTTTATTTCTCCCACTTGGCCAGTACGGTACAACCTCCAGCCACGACTTGGCAGTAATAGCCTTGCAGTATAAGGGTCTAGCTGCATAATTTGGGCGAATTTTCGAGATGCTTCTGTTTTCATCTCGTTACCGAGTGGTTCTAAGACTAGTACGCCAAGTTCGGTGTTATTAGGTTGAGATTTTGCTTGGGAAATGGCTCTTTGTCTTTCTTCAAGCTCCATTTCTTGTAGTCGTTGTAAACCTTGGCGTGCTAGCGTAACTATTTTGGTATTTGTAGTATCTCGCAGCAGTTGCCGATAGATTTTTTCCGCATCTTGGTGCTTTTCAGATACTTCATGTAGGCGACCAAGATAATATTGTACCCAAGGATTGTCTGGTGATTCTGTTAGCAGCTGTTTGAGTAATTTAGCAGCTGTTTGATAATCTTTATGGTCAAAGGCGATCGCAACTTGCTCAATCATCACTTTAAATAGACAGTGGAGTGATGTCTCGCGCAAAATTATTTTTGCGTGAGCTATACATCATTTATACTTCACAACTTGCGGTAATCAAGGATAATGCTACTACTGGGGCTGTAACTGCCCTCAGGATGCGGCGACCAAGGGAAACAGGTTCAAATCCAGATGCGATCGCATTCTCAATTTCTTGTGTTGTCCATCCTCCCTCTGGGCCAGTAGCAATGACAATCTCGTCAGAGATGCTACTCAGCACTTTGTTTAAATGGGGATACTCACCACGAGCTTCACAAATGTAACGGTGACTTGTCTGATTAGCGGTGACAGCAGTGTTAAAAGCAACAGGCTCTAAAATTGTCGGCACGAATGAGCGCTCTGATTGTTCGGCAGCTTCCGCAGCGATGCGCCGCCAGCGTTCGAGCTTTTGAGGACTAGGATGAAGCAAAGTGCGATCGCTCAATACGGGTACAATACAAGCTACTCCTAACTCTGTACAACATCGCACCACTTCATCAAATCCATTGCCTTTAGGTAACGCCACCATCAACGTAATTGCTACAGGTAATTCTGTTTCCACTAAAAGTGATTCTAAAACCTGTGCTTGTTCCCCCGCTAGCTGCGCTAACCACCATTTTCCCTTACCATCCATTGCAATAAAGTGATCGCCTTCATGCAAGCGCAACACACGCCCCAAATAATGTTGCTGTTCTTTAGTGAGCAAAATTTGCCCTTGTTGGAGTTGGGAGGGTGCGATCGCAATTCTTTGCAGTTGAGACATGAGATTTGAGAATTTCAAGAATATAAAATCAAAGATGGACACAGATAAATCCATCTGTGTCCATCATGGTTTAATTATTTATTCGGCTTACGAAAGATTCTGGAAGTATACTTCTAGCGCTTCAGTCACTAACTGAGTCATCGGCTTACCTTGGCTTTCTGCTACTTCCTTCAACTTGCTATAAACCTCTTCTTTCAAATTTACCCGGTGGCGCGATTTGTTTGCACCATTAGCTGTTTGGGGTTCGTAGGTGCTAGCAAATTCGCGGATGGCATCAAAACCAACGCGATCGCAAAAATCACCAAAGCTTTCCTTGGATTTCCGCGACTTTTTAAAGTAAACAAAAATCGGTTCTAGGAAGCTGTCTAAATCATTGTGGTGCAGCTTCTCTGTGTAAGGTTGTGCCAGTCGAGTCTGATTTGGCGAACCCCCTAACCATAATTGGTAAGATTCTGGGGCGCTACCGACAAAGCCCAATTCTGCTAAGTAGGGACGAGCGCAACCGTTGGGACATCCTGTCATCCTTACCACAAAATGCTCATTTTGTAAACCAACTTTATCTAACAGAGTGCGAACCCGCTCTAAAATACCTGGTATTGCGCGTTCTGATTCCGTGATTGCCAAACCGCAAGTGGGCAAAGCCGGACAAGCCATTGCATAGCGCACTAAAGGTTCGATTTTACTAGGGTCGTCTCCTACACCGTGACGGCTGAGAATGTCTTGAATAGCTTGCTTGCTATCTGGTTCAATATCGTAAAAAATCAGGTTGTGGTTGGCTGTCAAACGGATGGACAAGTTGAACTGTTCGACAATTTCCCGCAAAGCGGTTTTCAGTTGAAACGAACCTTCATCCTTAACTCGACCATTGTCAATGGAAATTCCTAAGAATAGCTTGCCATCACCTTGTTCATTCCAGCCCAGGAAGTCGTAATATTTAAACTCTGGCAGTGGTTTGAAAGCTTCGAGTGGTTTACCAAAATATTCCTCAACTTGGGTGCGGAATTTATCTACGCCCCAATCGTTGATTAGATATTTTAATCTGGCATGACGACGATCGGTGCGATCGCCATAATCTCTCTGGGTCGCAACAATCGCTTTCACTATGTCGTAAACGTCATCTTTTGCCACATAACCGATGGGGTCTGCTAACCTAGCGAAAGTTTCTTCTTTACCGTGGGTTCTACCTAAACCACCACCAGCAAAAATATTAAATCCTTCTAATTGCTTCTTCTTATTGGTAATTACTACCAACGTCAGGTCTTGGGAATACAAATCTATCGAATTATCTCCTGGCACCGTCACGCAAATTTTGAATTTGCGGGGCATATAGTGAGTGCCATAAATTGGTTCTTCGTTGTCATGAATAATTGTGCCATTCCCATTCCGCTGTCGGGCTGCCTTTACCTCTGGGTCTTCTTCAGCACTAATTGCTTTTTCCCCATCTAACCAAATTTCGTAATAAGCGCCTGTCTGCGCTGACAGCAAATCAGCAATATTCTGGGCATACTCCCAAGCATACTGATACTCTGGGCGATTCTTAAAGGGGGCTGGTGGTGCCATTACATTGCGGTTGATGTCACCACAAGCTCCCAAAGTCGAACCCAGGTTATTGACAATGGTGGCAATTGCTGATTTAAGATTCTTCTTTAAAATTCCGTGCAGTTGGAAACCTTGACGGGTAGTGGCTCGTAACGTGTGGTTGCCATACTCATCAGCTATTTTATCTAAAGCCAGATACAGCTGCGGCGGTACTAAACCACCCGGATTTTTTGTCCGCAGCATAAACTGGTAATCTTTTTCCTGTCCCTTGGTGCGGTTGTCGCGATTATCCTGCTGATAGGAACCATGAAACTTCAAAAGCTGCACCGCATTTTCGGTAAAATGCGTAGTGTCTTGAAGAATTTCAGTTGCTACAGGTTCACGCAGAAAATTACTATTTTCCTTGATTCCTTCTACTTTGGAAGGCTTACGGCTAGCGATAGGGGAAGGAGCAGATTTAACCATTAGACTTGTATAGTATTCTCAATAAAGCATTACGTAGACGCCGAATCAGCACCCTTCGGCTACTTGATCCCCGGTAATCCGGCCGGAATAATGAGGAATATTTTAATTTTACCACGGCAAAAGCCGGCTTTGTCAGTGATGTAATACTTAACAAAACCAGCTTTTTGGAGTAGTGAGTTTTAAGTGCTGAGTCCTGAGTACTTAAGTAAAGTATAAACTGACTGAGGACTCAATAATCTTTTATTTGAAGCGATATCCAATACCGCCATTGATACTAACAGCAGGAGTATCGCTATTTTGGTAGGCACCAAGCCCGACTTTAGCATTAGTGTAGACAAGGAAGTTGTTAGCAACTTCCGATTCAACACCAGCACCTACCACTACTGAATCTTTGTTACCTATAGGAGTTGGTGAGCCATCTTTCTCTACAAAAGAATAACCACCAGTTAAATAGGCATTAGTTCTATTAGCGATGGGCACATCCACAGAAAGTTCTGGGATAATGGCACTTGTTTTATCACTCCAGAGGACATTACCGCGTGCAGAAAATGGCGTAGTTCCTAATTTCACACGACCTGTAACATTACCACCAAATGTGGCATCATCATTGATACCTTGTCCGCCGCTGGTAACGCCAGCTGCAACACCAGCACCAACATAGCTAGCATCAGTACCCTTTTTAGTTTCAGCAGAAGCTTGACCAGCTGATAGGAAAAAAGGAGCAACTATTAAGGAAGACAATGCAGAAATTGTCATGAAAGACTTGAGTAAGCGTTTCATAATTTTTACCAAATTTTGTATTTTTTACTTGTATATTCCAAGTCGAAAATTGTATGATAATGTTCCAAATGTTTCCCAAATTTTATTAAATGAATGTTGCTATTGATGCATGGCGCTTAGAGGCAAGCTATCCCTGATAAGAATAAATAAGCTGTTATAATTACATTCAATGTCTTTTCATCCGGGGTCTTTGTTCCAAAAATAGACGCTTTGAAAACTGGCACAATATTTGGAACTAAAACTAAGCCGGGATATGGTAAATAAAATACCCGGTTAACAATTTTTGCCGAACTTTTCACAGAGGATGAAAAAGTAGGCTGTAGCATCTGTTGCAACAAGCTATAGAGCGAATCTATAAAGTTAATTTTGAGCAATTCTTGTGGAGATTGAATAATGCTAACCGCTGCAAAAACGTTGTCTGGTTTGATGGGTTTATGTGTCGGTGATGCGTTGGGTGTGCCGGTGGAGTTTACTAGCCGCGCTGAACGAGTAAAATCTCCAGTGACAACGATGTTAGGTTATGGCACATGGAATCAACCACCAGGAACTTGGTCAGATGACAGTTCCTTAAGCTTTTGCTTGGCAGAATGCCTTTGTAGAGGGTATTCGTTGGATGCTATAGCCAATTCCTTCTGGCGCTGGTACAAGGAGGCTTACTGGACTCCCCGTGGCGATGTCTTTGATATTGGTCAAACTACCCACACAGCAATTATGCGCCTGAAACAGGGAGTTGTTCCCCATCAAGCGGGCGGGAAGGTTGAAAATAGTAATGGCAATGGTTCATTGATGAGAATCTTGCCGATGGCTTATTGTCACAGAAGCTTCACTTTAAGCGAATTGCTGGCACGGGTGCATGATGTTTCGGCGATTACTCATGCTCATGCGCGATCGCAAATGGCCTGCGGCATTTATATTAGTATTGCAGTGGCGCTCTTGGAAGGGGCTGACCTTCAAACAGCTTATCTACAAGGATTGCAAGATATTCAAACAATTTATTCTGTGCGGGAGTTTTTGTTAGAGAAGCCGCATTTTGGCAGAGTTTTCAGTGGTGAAATTGCCAAAGTACCAGTGGAAGAGATTAATTCTGGTGGCTATGTGATTGATACCTTAGAATCATCCTTATGGTGCTTGTTAAATAGCTCATCTTATTCTGAAGCAGTGCTAAAAGCTGTCAACTTAGGCGGAGATACAGATACTACCGCTGCCGTCACCGGTGGGTTAGCGGGTATTTACTACGGCGTGGAAAATATTCCCAGACAATGGATGAACCAAATTGCCCGAAAACAGGACATTATCTACTTGGCAGAGCGTTTTGCGAGGGCTGTTTACGCTTAGGACAACATTTCATTAATTCTTTGCGTATCTCTGTGCTTACCTTCGCGGCCCTATCCTGCGGGAAGGCGTACCACTTCGTGGAAGCAAGCTACGCGTAGCGTCTCGTAGAGAAGCGCCTATGCGTTTAAATTTTAACCCTCAATTCGCCACGATTTTACGCAAAGCTTTACTTAGAGTTATTAGTTGAGAGGAAAAAGTGAGGAGTTATGAAAATTCTAACTCCTCACTCTTTAACTTTTAACTTGCTGAGAAATCCACTGCAAGTAGGCTTGAGAACTGGCAACAATTGGTAAAGCAATAATTTCTGGCACTTCATAGGTGTGCAGTTCCTTAATTTTGGCCTCCATTGCAGGAAATTGTGCCAAATCAGTTTTAATCAATAATTGCCATTCTTGCTCTTTATGCAGTTCCCCTTGCCATCTGTAAATTGAGTGGATTGGTAACAGACTCACACAAGCAGCGAGTTTAGCTTCCACAAGGGCATTTGCAATTGTTTCTGCCTCCTGGATGTTGCCAGTTGTCACCAATACCACACCATAGCCAGCAGGTGTCTCCATGACCTCTAAACCGTTGCAGACAAAGAATAGACCTGACCATCAATCAGCAGTCGTGTAATGCCCTTAGCTTGGAGATGAGTCCGAGCCTTATGGAGCATTTTACTATCGGGAACTTTAATCACGCGATCGCGCTTCGTAGAAAAACGCTTTGCAACGCGATGGTTATCAAAGACTGGCAGAGTTCTTTGCTGGGTTTCCAGGCTGGGAATTTGCCCCAAGTCACCAAAGTCCTTGAGAGGTCGGGTAATTAATTCCGAAGAACGGTCAATCACCAAATAGCAAGTTTTCGGCAAATTGGCTATCGACAGAGGTAAAACTTGAACTGATGCTTCACCTGGTCTTCTTTTTGTGACTAACGGCCTTTGGTCATCCAGGTCATCGTCATCAAAATCTTCTTCCTCAAAGTCGTCATCTTCTAAATCATCATCTTCTAAATCGTCCAAATCATCCGATTCGTCTAGCAAATCTTCGCCCAGCATGTGCGCGATGACGGCCGCTCCTGGATGTTCATTCTTTAGCGGTGGGATAGGGATGCTAACGATTTCCGGCGGCTTTGGCTCTGGAGTTTCTAATTTCTCTGTGACTCGGAGTTTGGGTTTTTCCGCCGCTGAGGGGCGTCGCCGCACCCGTCTACTAGCAGCGATTGACTCGGCCGTTTCCTCTGAGTAAAGTTGCTCCTCTACATGAATTACCCGACGTGGCTGCGGCTCAACCTTCGGCACTTCCACAGGGTGGCTCTCAATGGGTGGAACTTCTATCTCAAGCTCCGGTTGACTCAGCAGCGGTAATTGCTCGTAGCTTACCTGCGCCCTACCCTCAGGAGTTCTTGCAGCCCGCTTTAAGGAGACTAAGTATTCATACTCATCTTCTGGCAAAGTGCTTTTGAGCAGGCGACTAATTGTCGAATTACTCACACCATAGCGGTCTGCCAAAGTTGAGGTTGTTTCGGCAGTCTCTCGATATAACTTAAGAATTTCTTGCTTGTCAGAGTCTGTTAGTTTTCTCACGGTAGATACCAAAAATCTTTATTACTAAGCTCGTTTTCGTCCGCTGGTACGCCGCGTTCGTCTTAGTGATGCGTCATATTCTAAGACAGCGCCCAGTCCAAATAACACTCCACTAAACACCCAAAACACTTCTAATATCTCCCCACTTTGATAATTGGGGTCTTGGGCGTATTTAAACCACATATCTGCAATGTAGAGCGAAAATGCCGCCGCTGCAATCATTCGCCAAGACTGGGAAACTCTTCCCCCCCAAAAGGCTAATAGCAGAGTGGTAGCAATAATTAACAAAACCACATCGCTAACTACGTAAAACCAATTCAAAATAGCGACTAGCAGTTCTGAGGGTGTTCCCTGTTGCATAGAAATCCACCATGCCAACAAACTACCGAACATTGCAATTGCTAACACAATGAGCCACTGCCATTTTTCCAGATTGATTCGCCTGGAAGCCACAGCTAAAATCATGCCTGCGCCAAGTAATAGATAACTAAGTACAAAAAATATATCGCCTAAAGACACATCCGGTTCATCTTTTAAAATTATTTCGGTATAGCCGAAAATTATCCCCCCAACGAAATAGGAAAGCATACCTAAGCCAATTAAGAGCCAAACATTTCGGCCACTGACGATTTGCGGACTTAGCCAGTTCCTCAAGCATAAGATACTGGCACCCAAATAAGCTAAAGCTTCAAAAATATTTGTGCCAATCACATACCACTCGGCCCGGCTTTCTATGCCATCTGCTCCGGGAACTTTGGCACTAAACAACAAAAAGTATAGCAGTGCTAGTACGGCCCAGCCAATATTAGCTAAGACAATGTTCTGAGTGGTGAAAATTGATTTAGAAAGGAACGAATTCTCGTAAGAGTTATTCATAGGGCTTGACTATGTAGATGCACTCTGGCAGTATTTTGAGTTAAAGGACTGTATGTCTAGCAGTGTGTCTACTAGGTAATACACAATCGGACACCAAAAGCAAGTGCCAGTGGCAGGAACTTTGTTAAAGAATTTCCATGCTACTGCCATAGTTTACCTAGTGGCGATTGATTTAGCCAAGCGAAAAATAGCGATCGCTCGGCTTCTGGCATATCTTCTAGCTTATAAATCACTTGTTTGGTAAAATTAGCGTTGCCAAAATACGCCTTTCCTAATCGATGCAGTTCTTGTAATAAGATAACTACATGATTTTCTTGCCAATCAGGTATTTTGGCTGTCGGTAACGGATTAGTAGATACCAAATATTTCACTGCTTCTAAGGAAGATGCTTGAGGAAATTGCTTCTGCTTTAACACTTCCGCAATATCTTTTTCAAATAATGCAGCTTGCCGAGCACCCAAAAAATCTTCAATGTCGATAGAAACACCTTGCAACAGCAAAATACTGGCTTGGACTAAAATCGCCGTTTTGCCATGACCACCTGTGTCACTATCCAGCTGCTCTAAACGGATTTTACCCCAGACGCTAAAGCGTTCCGGTTCCTCCAATAAAACACAGGCTTTACCCCGATTATCCGTTAATTCTCTCCATAAGGCTCTAGCTTCTTCCTCTTGACTAGCTTTGAAAACACTAATCAAGCGAAAAGTCTGCCCTTGATAATTGAGAATCGGCACCTGCTGATCCTTTTTTGGGTGCTGAATGCTTGATATTTCAACATCCTGCCGTTTGAGAATAAACATGGCACTAGCAAATAACTCCTCACAGGGGCACTCTTAATATGGAATATATAATGGCATTTGGCAGCATCGCCAAGGCTGAAATTACCTAGCATACTGTGGAAATGAGCCTAGCGATCGCCAGATACTTCCCGAAGGTAGCGGCCCAGAAGGCGTTGGCGTTAACAGGCAAATAACCCATTGACAACTCAATATATCTAAACCAATACCCCATCTGTTTCGTTTTCGGTGTAGATTAACTAACTAGCGACTAGCATCTTAGCCTTGCTAGTAGTAAATCTGCAATTTTCGATTGCTTCTTGGTAGGTGAACACGATATAATAGTGCAGATGACTCCTTCAGGAGCCATTATTTTGTTTTGGGCGCGTAGCTCAGTGGATAGAGCCACGGATTTCTAATCCGTTGGTCGCAGGTTCGAACCCTGCCGCGCTCGTTTTAACTTAATACGAACCCTAAAGAAGCCTTTTCATGGTAATTTACCATAATAGGCTTGAGAGTTCATATAAATGCACCATACAAAAGATAAGGGCGATCTAGCAGCAGCTAAAGTTATAGCAGATTTAGTCGAGAAAGAATATTCAGTTTTTGTACCAGTAGTAACTGATCACGCACCCTTTGATCTGATTGCCTACAAAAATGGCAAATGTTACAGAATTCAAGCTAAATACAGTTGTGATGGCACACTGAAAAATAAAAGCAATTGGGCAGACAAGAATGGTTGTCATGAGAAAAAATACAAATCTGATGACTTTGATTTCTATGGTCTTTATTTGCCAGATATAAACAAAGTAGTTTATCCATCAATCACGTTTGGCGGTTGCGGTATCAGGACAACGCCGCCTAAATCAACCAATCCTTTTTATTGGTGGGAGGATTTTACAGATTTAACTGAAGTAGCACTTAAGCGAACCTACAAAGAGTTTGGAGTTGATTTAACAACTAGAAAGGTTAACCCAGACTCTAGAATTCACACCAGAAAAGTTGAAAGGCCATCAAAAGAAGAACTAGGAAAACTAGTTTGGGAAAAGCCAACAGCGCAAATTGGGAGAGATTTAGGTGTGTCTGACAAGGCTGTAGAGAAGTGGTGTAAGGCTTATGGGATAGAAAAGCCGCCTAGAGGTTATTGGGTGAAGAAAGCTTATATAAAAGTAGAGGTAAAATTAACAGAAACTGTAGAAAATATTAAATCATCAATAACTAATGCTTCTTAGCGATAAAATTTAGCTCGCGATAGACTTAAATCACTATTAACTTTATAGAACTGACGAACCGCACTTTGAAGATAAATGGATATTTACTATTTCACATGAGTGGATACCTGAACAGCTTAATTGGCTTAGATAAGCCTTAAGCAGCTAATGTTCTATATTCATATCCCCTCTATTGCAGTATACAGATAGTATCTGAAGCTACAGTAGTTGTTTTCTATGTCAAATCATAGTCAAAATTCTGTCCCGCATAGTCAAAAATGCAAGGAAGAGAGTTATATCTTCAACATCCAGATTCCTTAAAACCCTGAAAGGCTTAATTTTGCGTTGATTATTTTATCAATTCAAAAAGCCCGTGACGAGGATTGAACTCGTGACCTCACCCTTACCAAGGGTGTGCTCTACCACTGAGCCACACGGGCAAAATATAAACTTAGTTTTTTAGTTGTAAGTTACAATGCTGGGAGCTTTGCTCTTAACCCAGTCATTATAACTTATAACTTCGTAAGTGGTGGGCCGGGCTGGATTTGAACCAGCGTAGGCGCTAGCCAACGGATTTACAGTCCGTCTCCATTAACCACTCGGACACCGACCCGATTTGTCTCACGATTTAAAATCTTAGCACCACCTTTTATAATTAGCAAGTGGTTAGAAAAAATAACTTTGTGGGTAGAGATCGCGACAAAATTGCGTCTCTACCATCTAGATAAAAAATACTGGTTACACGCTCATCTCCAGCATTCGTTGCATTGGTCGCAGTGCAGCCAGCCGAATATCCTCTGACATGGTAATTTCGGGAGTACGATTTTTCATTGCCCAGTAGAGCTTTTCTAGGGTGTTTAACCGCATAAAGGGACATTCGTTACAAGCACAGTTATTCATCGGCGGTGCAGGAATAAAATGCTTGTCAGGAGCTAGTTTTTGCATTTGGTGAATGATTCCCGGCTCCGTAGCAACGATAAATTCTTTGGTGGGGCTGTTTTGACAATACTTGAGTAAGGCGGCTGTGGAGCCAATAAAGCTGGCGTGGCGTAATACACTACTTTCACATTCTGGATGTGCGATCGCCTCTGCTTCGGGGTGGGCAATTTTTAACTGGACAATTTTCTTTTCTGAGAAGGTTTCATGGACAACACAGCTACCTTGCCATAGCACCAAATCTCGTCCAGTCTGTTCCATAACATACCGCCCCAAGTTCCGATCTGGGGCAAAAATAATCGGCTGTTCTTTCGGTATCTGCTGGACAATCTTGACAGCGTTGGAACTGGTGCAAATAATATCGCTCATGGCCTTGATATCAGCAGAGCAGTTGATATAAGACACCACCAAATGATCTGGATGCGCTGCTTTAAAAGCTGCAAATTTGTCTGGTGGACAACTGTCGGCTAAAGAACAACCAGCATCTAAATCTGGTAAAAGTACTAATTTATCGGGATTAAGTATCTTTGCTGTTTCTGCCATGAAGTGAACGCCAGCAAAGACAATTACATCCGCATTGGTTTTTTCTGCTGCTTTCGCCAGTTGTAATGAATCCCCAATAAAGTCTGCAATATCCTGAATATCTGGCTCTTGATAATAATGCGCCAGGATAACGGCGTTGAGTTCTTTTTTGAGACTCTCAATGGCGGCAAACAAATCTAGTGGTAGTTCACCCAGTTGGGTGTTTTCTCGTTGAGCTAGTGCAGTGGTAAACACAATTAGGGGGTGCTTTAAATTGCAAATTTATGTCCTGTGGAACAATTATAGTAGTTTTTACCAAAAATAGTGGACGGTTGATATCCTGGGATTGTGTCCAAATCCGGCTGAGTTTCATATCCTGGAGATAGACGGCAAGGAAAGTGGCATGACCAGTCAGAAAACTCAATCGATAACCCTGAAAATTGCTGTAGTTGGAGATATTCACGACCAATGGGAAGTGGAAGATGGCGTTGCACTCAAGCATCTGGGTGTTGACTTAGTGCTGTTTGTCGGGGATTTTGGCAATGAATCGGTGGAAGTGGTCAGAGCGATCGCATCTCTCGATATTCCCAAAGCAGCCGTGATGGGCAACCACGATGCCTGGTACACCGCCACCGAATGGGGACGCAAAAAGGCTCCTTATGACCGCTCTAAGGAAGACTGGGTACAGGAACAACTCGATTTATTAGGTTCGTCCCATGTCAGTTACGGTAAATTGGATTTTCCCGCTTGGAATTTAACTGTAGTGGGGGGTCGTCCTTTTACTTGGGGTGGCCCAGAGTGGAAATTCGCGGAAATCTGTAAAGAACGTTACGGTGTGACGAGTTTAGAAGAATCCGCCGATCGCATCTTCAAAGCAGTTAAAAGTGCCGCTTACGAGACAATTATATTTTTGGGTCACAATGGACCTAGTGGATTAGGCGATCGCCCCGAAGACCCCTGCGGCAAAGACTGGCATCCAATTGGCGGCGACTTTGGCGATCCAGATTTGGGCGAGGCGATTTCTCAAGCCTTGACTGCTGGTAAAACCATTCCTCTGGTGACATTTGGTCACATGCACCGAGATTTACGCCATACCAAGAAGGTGCAGCGCAAGCCCATCTTTAGAAGTCCAGAGGGGACAATTTATTTAAATGCGGCTAGTGTCCCCAGGATTGTGGAAAATGACGGCGATAAGTTGCGTAATTTTTCCATTGTCACCCTAGAGGCGGGTGTGGTTTCGCAAGTTTCCCTAGTTTGGGTGGGGAATGACTTTCAGGTGGCTAAGGGGGAAATTTTGTACGAGCGATCGCGTATTGTGTCGTAGATATTCGCATCCAGTAGTGCAATCTGCGTAGAGAATAGGGTATAGTATTATCTGTCAAGTTTAGTGCTAACCAACAAAAGCGTCTAAATAGCGTCTAAAACTAGGATCAGCACAAGTTTGACAGATTTACTGGAGAGGTGGCAGAGTGGTCGATTGCGTCCGACTTGAAATCGGATGAGGCTAAAACCTCCGGGAGTTCGAATCTCCCCCTCTCCGTTGAATAAATGTTGCGATCAAGTAGTACACCTGTTTTGCATCTACAATATATCCAAATTGATGCACAAACAGTATTTGGTTAACTACTAATGAAAAATCTAAATATTAAAGAAGAAGCCCGCAAATTGATTGACAAATTGCCAGAAAATTCCACATGGGATGATTTGATGTACCAAATTTATGTTCGACAAACTATTGAAGCTGGACTAGCGGATAGCAAAGCTAGTAATGTTATTTCTGTACAAGAAGTGCGGAAGAAATTTGGACTACCAGAGTGAACGTTTACTGGACAACAACAGCAGTAGAAAATCTCTCAGCAATTTATGCTTATATTGCCCAAACTTCTCCGCAGTATGCGGCTAGAATAGTTGACCGGATTACTAGGCGTTCTGAACAAATTGCTAATTTTCCTTTGTCAGGTCGAATTGTATTAGAATTTGAAACCGAACAAATCCGAGAAGTTATTGAAGGTTCATACAGAATTATTTATTACATCAAACCAGAGAAAGTTGATGTACTGGCTGTCATACATGGTTCGCAGCAAATTACATTGAGTTCTGCGGATGCAGATGAGTAATGTTGGGTTTCACTTTACTTGATACAAGTTCCAATCTAACTAAAACAGCCGTGTTTGCCACCAAGGAGTATTTTTAACTTCCTTTTCTAAATTTTGAATTTCTTGTTGAAGAGTTTGCACTTCACTCACCATCGATTGTTTAGAAAAAATAGCAGATGCTTGCTTTAAATCTGCTATTGCCTCTTTCTTCTGTCCATTTTTTTTGCGAATACAACCCCGTTTTACATAGGCAAAAACGTAATCTGAATCTAATTTAATTACTTGATTATAATCAGCTATAGCGCCTTTAAAATCTTGTATTAGGCTACGAACACATCCTCTTTTAAAGTATGCTTCAGTATTTTGCGAGTTTTTATTGATGACTTGACTATAATCTGAAATAGCGTGATTATATTCTTTGGTATGTGTGTAAGCATTTGCTCGATTCATTATAGTGATTAGATCATTTGGATTTATGTTAATCACTTGATTAAAGTCTTGAATTGCACCTTCATAGTCCTTGATCTCTAAACGAGCATTGCCACGATACAAGTAAATATTGCATTCATTAGGTCTTAGTGCAAGTACTTGAGTATAGTCTTCTATTGCACCTTTGTAGTCTTTAAATCCCGAACGGATATAACCTCTGTTTAAGTAAGCATCAATATTTTGAGGATTAATATTGATAGCTTGGCAAAAGTCTGCTAAGGCTCTTGTATAATCAGCGACTTGAATATATAGCATACCACGCCTGTAGTAAATATCGTCGTTGCTATGTTCAATTCTGATGCTCTGTGTGTAATCTGAGATTGCTCGTTTATAATTTTTTTGTCCCGATAGAATGTGTCCCCTATTACGGTAAGCCACAAGATGATCTGGATTAATTTTAATTGTCTGAGTATAATCTTCAATTGCTCTTTGATAATCTCGTCTGTCAGAATAGATGCAACCTCTTAAAAAATAAGCTTCAGCATATTTAGGATTCATTGCTATAACTTTAGAAAAATCCTCAAGAGCTTCCATGTACTGTTTATTTTCAAGTCTTTCAACACCTCGCTTGAAAAACTCATCACCACTTTTAAATACATCAAGTAAACCGGAAATTCCTCCTGTTATTCCTTTAGATACATAGCCAACAACAGAACCTGCTTCATTAGCTACATTCTCAACTACAGAACTTATATTTTTCGCTGTTTTCTTGACTGAAGATTCACCTTTTGCACCAGCTAAAACCCCTCCGGCTATAGCTATAGGGATAGCAATTGGGCCAGTCAAGCCCAAAGCACCTATTGTAAATAATGCTCCCATACCACCTGCAATAGCCCCTGCTTTATTTTTCCCCGTAAAGTCATTGAATACAGCTTCTTCAGCAACATCAAAAACAAAGTCTTCTATGCTCATTTGTCCTCTATTTTATGAAAGTAAATATTATTTAAAATTAGACTGTTACTATAGACAGTACGCCTTTACTTTAGAAATAGTAGCTGCATTGGGTATTTTTTACATTTGTAAAAACTCGGAATTATTTTAATATAGTTTTTTCAGTTTAACTAAGTAATAACTAGGTTAAAAATAGTAAAAAAATAAAGTTTTATGCCAAAATTGCTGTACGCACTTACAAAACTTACAAGCCCACTCCCCTTTAATGCTTGCATTATGCTATCATTTTGCTAAATTCTACTTCGAGGTAAAGCGATGGCTACCCTTTATGTAAGAAATTTACCCGATGATTTGTATACAAAGCTGCAAGAGTTAGCGGCATCTGAACACCGTTCAATTAATGCCCAAGTTATAACTCTGTTAGAGCAAGCTTTAAAGACTGAAGCACAGCAAATAGAAGATCAGAAACGTCAGAATGTACTTAAAGTCTTAGAAGAAAGTCGCCAGCGTCGCCGTGTGAATCCAGCAGATTTCGGATTACCTGATAGTACTGAAATGATTCGAGAAGACCGCGACAGATGACGACACCTCTAAGATGCGTGTTAGATACCAGTGTGTGTATCAAGTATTTTATCGCTGATCCACTAACTCCCAAAGTTAATCAGCTTTTCGACCATTTTGCCAATCCACAGACGGAAATATTTGTTCCAGACCTCTTTTACATTGAGTGTGCTAACGCCTTCTGGAAGTACGTCCGTGCAAGGATGTACACTGCTGCTGAGGTTCAGACAGATTTAGCCACCCTCAAAGCTTTTCCGTTACGTGTTGTCTCAACGGCTGACTTGATGGCGGATGCAGTTGCGATCGCATTAAATTATGGAATCTCCGCCTACGATGGCTCTTATGTCGCACTTTCACAGCAGATAGGTACTACTTTGCTGACTCTCGACGGCAAGCTGGTGAAGGCTTTAGCCGCTTCGTCTTACAATGTTTGCTCATTTAATGACTTCGAGGTTCCGCTATTGGAGTCAATGTAGAAGCGATCGCTTCTCCTCACTCTATATTCAACCCCAAAGCATTAAATGAGACTAAATATCTTGATATAAATTCAGAATTGGGGAAATTAAATTTTTATCACTGACTTATCTTAGTTGCAATAAAATTAGTTTGTAAAGCAGGGAATAAACCTGCTGTTTTTTAATATTCAATTGTCAAAAATGCCTTTTACTTATAACCGCACGGTTCGCTTTCAAGATACTGATGCTGCTGGGGTAGTTTATTTTGCTAATGTTTTGGGTATTTGTCATGAAGCTTATGAAGAATCTTTAGAAGCATCAAATATTAATCTCAAAGATTTTTTTACTAATCCTTCTGTAGCTTTCCCCATTGTTCATGCTAGTGTCGATTTTTTGCGCCCTATGTTTGGCGGGGACAAATTGCTGATTAGTTTAATTCCCCAAAAAATAGGTGTTGAGAAGTTTGAAATTACTTATGAAATTACTGTGGGTGAAGTGATAGTTGCTAAGGCTATTACTCGCCATGTTTGTATTGATGCAAGTACTAGAAGTAAACAGGAATTAACTGATGAGATTATTCAGTGGTTGGAGACGAACCGCAGAGACGCAGAGGACGCAGAGAGAAGAAAGTCGAGAGAGATTATGTGATGGAATTATGAAGGAATTCTGTGGAAATTTTCTGTAACTGTTGACGGTTAATTTTACCTTGAGAGTTACGGGGTAAGTTTTGCTGGGGAATCCAATATTTAGGGATTTTAAATTTGCTGAGTTTGTCTTTAAGTAGGGTTTGAATTTTTAAGGCAGAGGTATCTGATTTTTTGGGAATGTAAATCGCTGTTAAGGCTTGTCCCCAGTGTTGATCTGGGATGCCGATGACACAAATATCAGCAACCATTTGAGTTGATAAGATAGCTGATTCAATCTCTGCTGGGTAAATATTTTCCCCACCTGTAATAATTTTGTCGCTGTTACGTCCGATAATATTTAAATGACCTTGAGCGTCTAAAAAGCCTAAATCATCTACTTGGAAATCAGTTTTATTTTCTCTAGTTATCGGATAGTAACCAAGAGCTAAAGATTGAGCATGAATGGTGATATTTCCGATTTGATTGGAATTTAAAATTTCACCTTCCTGATTGTGAATAGTTACTTTCGCATGGGGAAGAATTTGGCCACTGCTAATTTTACCAATCAGAAAATCATCCGGTTTTAGGGTAGCAATTTGAGAGGCGGTTTCTGTCATGCCATAAGTAGGTGCTAACCGGATGCGGTGAAATCTGGCTTTTTCTAGTAGTACGTTCCATGCTGGCGCACCTCCCAAAAGTACAGTATTAAATTGGGATAGCCATTCAGTTAATTCTGGATTTTCCAGAAGACGTTGTAACTGCGTTGGTACTAAAGATATGAAAAATTCTGATTGTTTAATATTTAATATTTGACCTGATTCTACAGCTTTAAATGGTTGAATAGCTAGTTTACCTGCGGTAGTGAATGAGCGCATAAATTGCATTAAACCGCTAACATGATACAAGGGCAATATGCAAAAAGAATTTACTTGCTTTAGTTGAAAGTATTCTGTAAATCCTTGTACAGATGCTGTGAGAGTTTCCCAAGTGTGGATGGCAAATTTAATCTGCCCCGATGAACCACCTGTAGGAATCATTATGAGTGGGGAGTGGGGAGTGGGGAGTGGGGAGTGGGGAAGTGGGGGAGTGGGAGTGTGTAGAAGTTCTCCCCAAATAATATCTGGCTGTACTAAATCAAAGACTTGTTGCCATTCTTGTGTTACCCAGTCGGGGTTACAAAGAAAAACTGGACAATTCGCTGCACAAGCGGCAATAAAACTAGCTAAAAATCGTAATGGTTCACGTTCAGCTAATATGATTTTTGGTGGCGTTCCGCACGCTGATAATTGTGTTAGTTCTAAATATAATTCTTGAGCTATTTGATTAAATTTACGGCTGTTATAACCGATAAGCCAATCATTTTGAGCCAGGTTATTAAGACAGTCTAAAGGTCGTTCCATAAACTTTGAAACCACGTTTCTTCTTGTTCAAAAAAATGGTCGATGCCAAAACCAATTGCTCTATTGTCTCGGGATAATTCCGCTGCTAGTTGAAGTGCTGATTTTCTACCGATCGCAGTTTCAAATACTGATGAAAATACAGTATCAATTTGATGCTGGTGGCAAAACTTTCTCAGACGAGATGGCGATCCGACTATCCCAGGCTTGATCACAAAAATTCCTCGCCAACCTTGTTGATGACAAGCGGCGAGTTGCCCAAGTGTGGCGACAGATTCATCTAAAGCGATCGCAGTTTCATAACTCGTACTCAATTCCAACATTCGCTGAAATTGCTCAACAGGTAGCGGTTGTTCGATAAATTCAATTTTTAGGGGTAGTTCTCCATTTGCCTTGAGATTGTCGCAAGTTGACAGCCATAAGTTTGCTTCCTCACAGCTGAGTCCACCGTTGGCATCTAATCGCAGTTTCGTAGAGGTTGGTAAGGCGTGTATCAGTGACTCAAAAATTTTTAGTTCATCAGCGATCGCATCCACGGCAATTTTCCACTTAAACGTGCGATATCCCTTCTGCCATAAGGTTTCCCATTGATTTAAAGCCGCTTCCCCTGCTGGTAATAAGCCACTGTAGAAGAGTGAAGAGTTAGGAGTTATAAAATTATCTCCCCCACTCCCCATCTCCCATGCTGATTCAAAGCCAAATTGACAAGCAGGTAACTCATCTGGGATGGAGAAAATTATCTCATCTGTGATTTCTCCTGGGATTTGGCGACAAAAATCTAAGGCTTGTTCTAGGGTTTCGGAACCGAACCAGCTAATGGGGGCAATTTCTCCCCAACCGAGTTTACCTGATTCATCGGTGAGACGGAGGATAATACCTTCACGAATATCCCAAGTACCATGATTGGTGGTAAGCGATCGCAAAAATCTTCGCTGATATGGACGAAACTTAAATTGATAACGCATCAATTAGTAATTGCTAAAGCATAAATCCCAGTCCGAAAAGCAAGCAAGCCCAAAAATGCACGGCTACGGCGATGAATTTACAGTTACTAACTTTGTCCGGCTGGTTGTGATTTTCTTGAACGTGGCGACATAATTTGACAGCGAAGGGTAAACTTACCCAACTCAGTAACGTCCAAACTGGAGAAATTCCCAATAGTACAAATAGCAAGGTGAGGGGATAAATACTACCAGTAAACCAAACTAGGAGTTGAGCACCTTTTGCTGTTCCTAGACGGACAATAGGCGATCGCTTACCTGCGGCTATGTCATCTTTAACTTGGTGAAAATGTGAGCAAAACAAAACTAAGGTTGTGGCAATCCCGACAATGACTGAGGCTGCTAAACTTGTCATTGACCAAGTTTGAGTCTGGCTGTAGTAAGCTGCTTCCACTGCTAAGGGGCCAAAGGCAAAAAAGCAAAGAATCTCGCCTAAACCCCGATATCCTAAGCGGAAGGGAGGCCCTTGGTACATATAGCCCAAACCACAGCATACTAGAATGATGCCGATAACAGTTAGGTCTTGTTGCCAAAATGCGATCGCTAGTATGCCCAGCAACCCCAAACTTAAACACAAATTTCCTAACCAAAATATTAATAGCTTATTGCCTGTTAAGTTCACCAAAGAATGATGCTTATTTTGATCAATCCCTGTTTCGGAATCAAAGACATCATTGCTGATATTTTCCCAGGCAAGAATTAAGATTGCAGCAGCTACAAAAGTAGAGAATACTGCACCATTAAAAATTTTAGTTTCGGCAAATGCTACTGCTGTTCCTACCCAAATGGGCATAATGGCAACGCTGTACATTGGCGGTTTAATCGCTGCCATCCATAACTTAGAGTTGGGATATAAAATCTGCTTGGTAGTCATCAGTCGTGATTAATTAAATTGCCGGAATATTACTCACACTTGAGATTTTATAATTTAAAGAGACGCTAGATATTCATGAGCTAAAAACAACTGCCACTTTTACTGTGGCTCGTTAACCTTGTGTTGTTAACACTCTACCCTCGCTTACGTTGCAGCCCAAGGCTGGAAATGGCTTGTCAGGGTCTAGGAACACCACAAACAAGGCAAATCCTACGCTGGTGAAATGACAACTTAATATGTTACCTGTAGAAATACGACCACGATTAATTACACTTTAGGAAGTTAACTTAAAAAAAATTTACTATAGATCCATGACAGTTTCACCATGTCGTAGCAACCTCTTTGTAGAGCACAAAGATTTATATCAATTTTTGGTAGCAGTGCAAGAAAAGTGCGTCAAAAATAATTGCAGGCAAATTGTCAGTATCTCTCAGGAGATCGATTTAGTTGACCCTTTACTTGTATTGGATAAACTTACACAAGCAAATGAAATAAATTTTTACTTTGAGGATAAAGGTAAAGGAGAAGCGATCGCAGCAATTGATTCTGTAGCAAAATTACAGATTGATGGTGCAGATCGTTTTACTCAAGCTGAACATTTTATCAAATCTTGTCTAAAAAATATAATTAATTTTGGTAACACTAATCAACCTTTTTCTGGGCCTCACTTTTTTTGTTATTTCAGCTTTTTTGATAAAAATGCCCAGGTAGATTATCCATTTCCATCAGCTACCATCTTTCTTCCACGTTGGCAAGTAGCTGTGAAAAATCAGCGTTGTATATTAGTAACAAATATAATTATCAATGAAGATGCAAATATTCAAAGATTGTTGGAAAATTTGCAACATAAAATTGATTTTATCCAATCTTTAGAATATTATTCTCCTAATATTGATTATTTTCAGGCAAACTTCTACAAAAAATCTGTCACGAATGCTACTCAGTTTAAACGTTCAGTAGCATCTGTTTTGGAAAAAATTCGGTCTAGTCATTTAAGTAAAATTGTCTTAGCAGATATATTAGATGTCAAGTCAAGCAACCACTTTGACTTAGTTAAATCCTTAAATAATCTTAGGCATATACATCCTAATTGTTATATTTTTTCTACAAGTAATGGCAAAGGTCAAAACTTTATTGGTGCAAGTCCAGAAAGATTAATTAGTATTAATAATCAACAGTTAATCACTGATGCTTTGGCTGGTTCTGCACCACGAGGTAAAACCCCTGCTGAAGATGCAGCTAATGCTAATCGCTTACTCAATAGTGAAAAAGAAAAGCACGAACATTCGTTAGTACTTGATTTCATTACACAACGCCTATGCCAACTAGGTTTGTTACCCCAAATATTAGCACCACGGCTGCGACAATTATCGAATATCCAGCATTTATGGACACCAATAAGTGCTATGGTTCCCACTAATATACACCCATTAAAAATTGTTGGACAATTGCATCCTACACCAGCCGTTGCGGGTGCAGCACGAGATGTGGCCTGTGCGGAAATTCGGCGTTATGAAAGCTTTGAAAGGGGTTTATATGCTGCGCCTCTGGGTTGGATAGACTCTGAGGGAAACTGCGAGTTTATTGTAGGAATTCGTTCAGCATTGATTGATGGCGATCGCGCGAGATTGTATGCTGGTGCTGGTATCGTTGCGGGATCTGATCCTAACAAGGAGTTTGCAGAGGTGCAGCTTAAACTTCAGGCGTTACTGAAAGCATTAGTTTAAATAAATTAACTAAAATGCGGAGATTGTGGGACAATTTCCACATTTTTATTCATTTGTCACCACTATTTTTGATGTGTTGACGCAAGACAGAATTGATGAGTGTTTTGTATTCGACACTTTGGGATTGAAACCAAGCTATCACATCTGGATCAATCTGAATTAAGTTCCGTGCTTGAGTTGCGGGTAATCTCAATATTGACTTCTTGAAAAACTCATCGTTTAACGGCGGAATATCAGAATAATCAATGTCGTCATCTGACATCGATTCCAATGCTTCCCAATTAGTATGTGAGATATTGTTCAAATCGTTGGCGCTCATATCGATTTGCCCTTCGTGCTGAAATAATTCGGATGACATCACTTTGGCGTTCTGTCCAGATGACGACCGCTACACCGTTACCGAGAAAACCGATACCTAACCAGCGTTCTTCACCATAATCAAAACGGTTATCTAGCTCAATTAGCATTGTACTATCAAACATTTTAGGGACATCGGCAAAGTCAATTTTATGTTTGCGGATATTTTCGAGATTCTTCGCGTCATCCCATTCAAACTGCATGAAAGTTCAAAGAAAATTAATTGGGCTGATATCTATTATCGCGCATAAGTAAGTAGGCGAGAAGAAATCAAAGTAAGTTAAGTAATGTAAAAAATCTTGAAATTAGTTCGTAGTGTTCGCCTAGCATCTCATAGAGAGGACTTTAGTCCTCATTCAGATAAACTATTAACATAAAAACTACACCGCTTAATCCGGTGTAGTTTTTATGTTAATAGAGCATATACTTTTGACGATGTTTTATACTAAATCCTGATGAGTAAAAGCTTTAGCATTCGCCCCAGTGTAAGTAGCTACAATATGACCATCACCAGTCATTCGATATTTGTATGTCACTAATCCTTCTAAACCAACGGGGCCACGAGGAGGCATTTGTTGCGTACTAATTCCTACTTCTGCACCAAAACCATAGCGGAAGCCATCAGCAAATCTGGTAGAACAATTATGGAATATATTAGCTGAATTTACCAATCCAAAGAAAGTTTCTACAGATGCTGAATCTTCAGTAATAATCGCGTCAGTATGACGAGAACCATATTCGTTAATATGAGCGATCGCATCTTCTATAGAATCTACAATCTTTATCGACAAAATAAAATCGCTGTATTCTGTTTCCCAGTCTATTTCTGTTGCAGCTACGATATTAGGCAAAATTTCTAAGGTGCGTTTATCACCCCTTAATTCCACATGGCGTTCTTCCAAAGCCTCAGCAACTTTTGGTAAAAATTCTGTAGCAATTGATTGGTGAACTAGCAAAGTTTCAATTGCATTACAAACAGCAGGATATTGCGCTTTCGCATCGACGGTAATTGGAACTGCTTTAGAAATATCAGCAGCTTTATCTATATAAAGATGACAAATCCCATCAGCATGACCTAGTACCGGAATGCGTGTATTTTCTTGGACAAACTGCACAAAGGAATTAGAACCTCTAGGAATAATTAAATCTACATATTTATCTAACTTCAAAAGTTCTAGGGTTTCTTCTCTAGTTGTCAACAACTGCACCGCATCAGGGTTAACAGCAGTTTGAGATAATCCTTGTTTAATTGCTTTAACGATTGCTTCACAAGAACGTACCGCTTCCTTTCCACATTTAAGAATCACACCATTTCCCGATTTGATAGCCAAGGAAACAATTTGAATCGCCGCCTCTGGACGCGCTTCAAAAATAATTCCCAAAACGCCTAAGGGACAAGTAATTCGCTTGAGAACTAAGCCAGTATCAAGTTCGCGGTGAATCTGCACTTTACCGATAGGATCAGCTAGCTTACCAACATCTCGTACCCCAGCGATCGCATCTCTTAATTTATGTTCATCTAACTGCAAGCGCTTATAAAGTGGTTGGGGAATACCTTCGGAAGTAGCAGCTTCACAATCAGCAACATTTGCTTGTAAAATTTCATCTCTAGCTGATTCTAAAGCTTGAGCGATCGCAACAAGGGCTTGATTTTTTGCCTCAGTGGAGAGAATCGCTAGCTTACTTGCAGCTTGGCGGGTTTGCCCTGCGATCGCAATTAGGGGAGAAGCAATGTTAAGAATAGTCATAGCACAAATCTTTACCTTTTCTTCATCTTATCAATGTGAGTTCACCATTGCTTATCGTCTTCCTCCAATCGGGTGAACCATCTGGGTAATCAATAATTACTCTGATCGGGTGAAGCAAGACTTGGTTTAAAACATTTATTCTGTGATTATCGAACACGGACAAATTAAAGATAGTAAATCTACATTTCAAAGATTATTCTAAGTATTATTGCGTAGCTTATTTGAAATCATTAAAAATGATTTATGCGTACCGGAGGCTAGAGAGATATCGTAATTTATGTTTCTCTAGCCTTTTACTTAAGTAATTAATTTATACTGCCGATATTTGAATTTTTACGAAATTGTGATGACGATCGCTGGATCTATTGAGTATTGATGGATCAAATACCACTCCTTTGCTAGGGAGATCCTATGTCATTGCAATCTGGATTAGATGCCTTAAAACAAAAACGTTATCAAGAAGCGGTTGAATTACTCGAACAATTCTGCCGTGATTGCGTTGAACGTGATTCCTCAGATTATCTTTCAGCACAGATGTGGCTGATGAAAGCCTATCAAGCTACAGGCGAAATCGAAAAAGCCAAGATTCTGTGTCAAAAGTTAATGATGAGTGAAAATCCACAGGCTCGTAGTTGGGCTGAACAAGCTAGTCAATCCTTTCGCCAAACGCCAGCAACCCAATCTAACGCCAGCCAAAAAGCTGGTCGCGCCGCGACTACTGGGATGAAATTAGCGATGGGGGGTGTGGGTGGTAGTTTGGCGTTAGCTTCTGGTGTCACCATGACCTTGCTGTTTGGCATGGTCTTGGCCTTAGGTTTGAGCTTAGTATTTATTTTGGGTAGCGACGATCCACTCCAAGGGCTAGCGATCGCTATTGGTTTTACCCTAGTTTTTAATATCGCCGCCTTTTTCCTGTCTCCATTCATCATGGACTTAACCCAAGGCTGGCTTTACCAAACTCGCTGGGTAGAGTTAGCAGAAGTTGAAACCCTCAGTCCAGAGACAGCTAAAGTTATTAACCAAATCTGTCAGCAGAAAAAGCTGAAAACACCCCGTTTAGGAATCATTAACGACGAAAATCCCACGGCTTTTACTTACGGTTCATTACCTAACAGCGCCCGTTTAGTAGTCAGTCAGGGACTTTTCACTTATCTGGATGATGATGAAATTGCTACTGTCTACGCTCATGAATTAGGGCACATTGTCCACTGGGACTTTGCAGTGATGACAGTAGCTTCTACCTTAGTGCAAATTTGCTACCTGATTTACAGCACAGCCAGAAGATTGGGGCGTGGTGGCGATAGCAAAATTAAAGATGCGATGCAAACTGCTGGTCTAGTTGCCTACGTGTTTTATATCATTGGTACTTATTTACTGCTGTACCTCTCCCGCACACGGGAATACTTTGCTGACCACTTTGCAGCCGAAAGTACAGGTAATCCCAATGGATTATCCCGCGCTTTGGTGAAGATTGCCTACGGGATATTAGAAGAAGGTTCGCGGACACAAGAACCTAGCCGTTTAATTGAAGGGACTCGCGCCTTAGGTATCTATGATCATAAAGCCGCCGCTTCCACAGGAACCGCTTACCGCATTGCATCCGATCCGCAAAAAATTGGTCGCGTCTTTTTGTGGGATATGTTTAACCCTTGGGGCTGGTGGATGGAGTTAAATTCAACTCATCCCTTGACAGGAAAACGAGTTCGTGCATTAAGCACCTATGCCGAACAATTGGGTTTACCGACTGAATTCGATATGGGGCGAGTTGTAGGCGAAGGTAAAAGTCTTAATAAAAGTAGGCTTTACGGTAACTTCTTTTTAGATGTTGTGCTGTATGGTGCTGAAACTATAGGTTTCTTTATTGGCTTAGTAATGGGTGTGATTCTGTGGTCAAGTTCCCCAAACACAGGTTTAGCATTTGGTGCACCACTTATTGGTTTAGGGATGGGGATTCTGGTTAAAGCCTTGGTGATGTTCCCCGACTACAAGCAAGCACCGGAAACTGACATTCTCACCCTGATGTCAGATCCTTACGCCAGTCCGTTGCGTGGAAATCCTGCAAAACTTGAAGGTCAACTAATTGGTCGTGGCGATGCTGGTTATAAGTTTGGTTCCGATTTAAAAATTCAGGATCGTAGCGGGATGCTTTATTTGCATTATGCTTCACGTTTTGGTCCCATTGGCAATTTCCTATTTGGGATGAAGCGAGTCCAAAGCTTGATTGGTGAACAAGTTGGGGCAGTGGGTTGGTTCCGTCGGGGTGTTGCACCTTGGATGGATTTGATTCAACTCCAAAGTGAAAATGGCACCATTGTCAACAGTTATCATCGCTTCTGGTCATTCATCCTTGGCGGTGGATCAATTATTGTAGGAGTGGTCTTGACTATGTTTTTGAGCAGCTAGCTGAGTTTCTAGCTTGCTGTCAAAGCATTTCTCAGTCCATCCAAGCTTTCATTTGTTAGGAGGTGGTTAGTAACTGCCTCCTTTTTTTATGCAACTTGTAAATCAATACGGTTCAGGTTTTCGAGACGCGATAAATCGCCGTCTCTACAAGTGTTTTGGTCTTATCTGAACTGTATTGACTTATAAATAGCCCTATTCTGTATCTGTAATTTTCCTCCTTCCTTGCCGTCGGCACGCTGGGCGATCGCATTTGCTTGTTTAGCGATCACATTTGCTTGTTTGGCGATCGCATTTGCTTGTTTGGCGATCGCATTTGCTTGTTTGGCGATCGCATTTGCTTGTTTGGCGATCGCATTTGCTTGTTTAGCGATCATATTTGCTTGTTTGGCGATCGCATTTGCTTGTTTGGCGATCGCATTTGCTACCGAAAGCTTACTTGTGCATTAAACTTGTTGGCTGCCTTTAACCAGGTTCGCCACCACTGTCACCAACTTATCTGGCTCGATTGGCTTAGATAGATGAATTTGGAATCCAGCTTGCAGAGCCAACTGACACTCTTTATCTCTGGCAAAGGCCGTCAGTGCTACAGCTGGAATTTTTTTTCCTTGGGGTGCTTCCCTGATTCGCACTTTGCGAATCAGCGCATAACCATCTTCATCTGGCATTCCGAGATCACTGACTAAAACATCTGGTTTTAATCGTACCAGCGCTTCTAAAGCTTCACCTACTGAACTGACCGATGTCACCATAAAATAAGCTCAGGCTTTTCTCTAAGCATTTTTAACATTTCACGGACATATCGAAAGCCACGATAATAAGCTTTCAGGTCAATAATGCCAGAACCGATATTATGGTGACAGAAATCAGCGAGAAGATGATGGGATAAATTGACCATAAAGAATTCTAGATTAGCAGCATTAGTGACAGCAGTTTGGCTTCATACTATTTCTGTAACATTTCCTAATCAAGAAAATTTCAGACTTTTTATAGATAACCATATATATAAAAAGAAGGAGTAGCTACTCCAATGAAAAATATAAAAGTTAAGATACATTGTTGGTTCGCCACAATGACTTCCATGAGAATTTCAATTAGGTTTTGAATGGTCTGGAGCATTAAAATTACAGATTTTGATCGCTCCAAATTTGGATTTCAGATCGGTACAGTTTGTAACAGTCAATGAATAAAACTGAGGTAATTATGTCGGATCAAATTAACATATGTGAGTTGCTGACAGAACTATCCACAAACGAACAGCAACTTCTATCCGGTGGCCACTGGGGTCATGGTCATGGTCATGGTCACGGGGGTCATGGTCATGGTCACTGGGGTCATGGTCATGGTCACGGGGGTCATGGTCATGGTCACTGGGGTCGTGGTCACTGGGGTCGTGGTCACTGGGGTCGTGGTCATCATCGTCGCTGGGATTATGATGATGATTAATAAAAGTAAAGCCATAGCAGAGCGTCTGCCGCTGCCTGCCACCAGTTGAGCACAGCGATCGCCTCAGGGCAAACGCATCTAAAGTATAAGAATCCTTTAATAGCAAGGGTTTTGGCGTTTTTTAATTTAACCTATTTTTTCGTCAATATCCTTATCCAGCAGGGGTTTCAGAAATACCGTGCGTTCGCCCTGGGAATAGTTAGGTGTTCAGTAGTAGATTTAACTGCGGTAAGGGTAGTCTCATTGTGAGTAACCAAAGCATCAGGCGCAAAATCAAATAATTCTTGGTAACGCTGACGCTCCTTCTCGACTACCATTCGTGTTGCTTGTAGTTCGTCGGAAGCGAACGCGAGTTCTACAAAGAGAATTAGACACAATTTAGCTATCTCAACCTCCAACTATTATCATAATAATAAAGAATTCATAAAGAAATCCACCTAGAGTGCTGTACAGCAACAAACATAATAGGTAGATTTAAGCAAATTTTTTTATAGCTTAAGGAGGGCCTGATGGTTACAGCAACGGTACCAGGACAACAGGTCAAAATCGGCCCAACCAAGTTGCTGATTAACAATGAGTGGGTAAATAGTGTCAGTGATCGCCGATTTGAAACAATCAACCCGACTACAGGTGAGGTAATCTGCGAAGTCTCAGAAGCAGACGCCGCGGATGTAGATAAAGCAGTACAAGCAGCCCGTGCTGCCTTTACTAGTGGAGAATGGAGAAAGATATCTGCCACCCGTCGCGGCGAGTTGCTTTACAAGCTAGCTGATTTAATTGAGCAAAATATCGATGAGTTGGCGCGGTTAGAAACTCTCGACAACGGTAAGCCATTACAAGATTCATTAGGTGACTTGGGGCTAGTCATCGCCTGCTACCGTTACTATGCAGGCTGGGCTGACAAAGTACAAGGTAAAACTATCCCAATTAACGGGCCATACTTCTGCTACACTCGCCATGAACCTGTGGGTGTAGTTGGTCAAATTATCCCGTGGAATTTTCCCCTATTGATGCAGGCGTGGAAATTAGCACCGGCTTTAGCAACTGGTAATACTGTAGTTCTGAAAACAGCAGAACAAACACCATTATCAGCGCTGCGGGTAGGTGAGTTGATTGTTGAGGCTGGTTTTCCCCCTGGTGTGGTGAATATCTTATCAGGATACGGGCCAACCGCCGGGGCTGCGATCGCTCGTCACATGGATATTGACAAAGTGGCATTTACTGGTTCCACTGAAGTCGGTCATCTAATTATGGAAGCAGCCGCTAAGAGTAACCTGAAGCGCGTCACTTTGGAACTTGGTGGTAAGAGTCCTAACATCGTCTTTGCCGATGCAAATATGGATGCAGCGATCGCAGGTTCCCACGATGCCCTATTCTTTAACCAAGGGCAGTGCTGCTGTGCTGGTTCGCGGCTATTTGTCGAAGAAAAATGTTATGACGAGTTCGTTGCTAGAACTGTAGAAAGAGCGAGAGTGCGGGTTGTCGGTAATCCTTTCGATGCCAATACAGAACAAGGGCCGCAAGTAGACAAAGACCAATTCGATCGGGTGATGAGCTATATCGAATCTGGAATGCGTGAAGGTGCACAGATGCTATGTGGCGGGAATCGAGTCGGCGACAAGGGTTATTTTATCGCCCCCACAGTCTTTGCAGATGTCCGCGATGACATGAAGATTGCCCAAGAGGAAATCTTTGGCCCAGTGATGAGCATCATCAAGTTTAAAGATATTGATGAAGTAATTCAACGGGCTAATGCCACCATGTACGGACTCGCCGCCGCTGTGTGGACTCAGGATATCACTAAGGCCCATGCGATCGCCAACAATCTCCGGGCTGGTACTGTGTGGGTAAATTGCTACGACGTATTTGATGCTGCTGCACCCTTCGGTGGATTTAAGCAATCTGGTATTGGTCGAGAACTCGGCGAATATGGCTTGCAGCAATATACTGAAGTTAAGACCGTTACCATCAAATTGTAATTCGACTTGAGTCTAGCTTTAACCATGTTCATCCCTCTAAATCTGAAAAAAATCGGTTTTAGGGGGATGATAATTGTGATATTTGATATGGGGTGGGCATGATAAATAGACTTGCATACAACCCCTAGAAAATTCTGATGATAAATGCGATCGCTACTAGATTTCGCCAACTTATGGCTGGGAGAAAAAGCCCGATTGGCAGATATGACCGTAAAAACAAAATCAAGCGTTCCTTAGCACTGTATACCTGCATAGGGTTAGTAGGTGGAATTCTAGCATTGTTGTTAATGACATCCCCAGGACTGGCCCAAAAACCGGAACCCCAGCAAACCCCAAAACTCCAACAACCGTTATTAGTAGCCACACGAGTTATACCGCCTTTTGTACTACCAAACAAAGGTGAGCTATCGGGGTTTAGTATCGACCTCTGGCGCAGCATCGCCAACCAAATAGGTGTAGAGTCTAAATTTATAGAATATTCCACTGTGCCGGAACTGCTTTCTGCCATTAAGGACAGCAAAGCCAACTTGGGAATTTCAGCTATCTCGATTACAGCCGAACGCCAGCAGAATTTTGATTTCTCATTACCCATTTTTACTGGGGGGCTGCAAATAATGGTACGAAACGCAGAAACCAACGACAGCGCCTTCCCAAATATTTTGCAATTATTTTTCTCTGCTAGCCTCTTGCAAGTAATAGGCGTTGCCTTAGTGCTAATTGTCGTAGCAGCCCACATTATTTGGTTATCTGAACGCAATCATAAAGATGGGATGATTCCCCAATCATACTTTCCTGGCATTTTCAAAGCCTGTTGGTGGTCAGCTGCCACATTAGCAACCCAAGCTGATGAAATGCCCAAGGGGGTACTGGGACGCTTAGTAGGTATTGTCTGGATGTTCATCGGAGTACTTTTTGCCGCCTACTTTACAGCCAGCGCTACTACATCATTGACAGTACAACAGCTTCAGGGCGATATCAGGAGTATAGACGATTTACCCGGCAAGGTAGTGGTCACAACTGCGGGTAGTACAGCAGCCACATATCTGCGAGAACATCGTATTTCAGTTTTAGAAGTTCCTAAGATTGAGCAAGCTTACAATGCTCTGCAAACAAAAAAAGCTGATGCCGTGGTGTTTGATGCACCTGTACTCCTTTTTTATGTTGCCAATGAAGGCAAAGGAAAAGCACAGATTGTTGGCAGTATCTTACGTGAAGAAAGCTACGGCATAATTCTGCCTAACAACAGTCCCTACCGCAAGCAAATTAATCAGGCCCTGCTGAATATCAAAGAAAATGGCACTTATCAATCGTTATATGATAAGTGGTTCGATGCTAAAGAATCTTGAAGAAGGGAGTGGGGAGAAATCAATTCAAAATTCAAAATGACGTTCGCGGACTCGCTAACAAAATTGAAGAAAAAGACTGGGGGAGATGAGGGAGATGAGGGGACAAGGAGAATAACCCATGCCAATGCCCCATTCCCAACTCCCTACTCCCCACTCCCTTCTTTGGCAAGTTGGGCTTTTGCCTGTTGCCAGAGAGTTTCTAACTCATCCAAACTGTAATCAGAAAGGGGACGGTCAACAACCGCCTCCATTTTTTCTAATCGCTGGACAAATCGCTGATTTGTGCCTTGCAAACCGGTACTGGGGTCAAGATTATGCCAACGGGCTAGCTGAATCACTGCAAACAGTAAATCGCCTAATTCTGCTTCTTGCCGTTCGGGTGTTTCCGCAGCTAAAGCCTGTTGAAACTCCCCCAACTCCTCATGAAACTTATCCCAAACACCCTGAATATTTTCCCATTCAAACCCAATCGCCGCTGCCTTTTGGGAAATCTTCATTGCCGCCGTCAGTGGGGGAAGGGTGCGCCCATAACGACCGAGTTTAGCACTAAGTTTTTGCGCCTCTGGAGATGATTCGCCTTTTTCCGCAGCCTTGATTTGTTCCCAATTTTGCCGCACCTCATCCACACTAGCAACCGACACATCACCAAACACATGAGGATGACGGCGAATCAACTTTTGAGAAATCCCCTGAGTTATTTCCTTAAGAGAAAATTGCCCCGATTCACTAGCTATTTGGGCTTGTAATACCACCTGTAATAATAAATCGCCTAACTCCTCAGCGATCGCACCCTTATCCCCACCCTTAATTGCATCCACCACCTCATAAGCTTCCTCAATCACATAAGGCGTGAGCGTTTCGGGAGTTTGAGCCAAATCCCAAGGACAACCACCATCAGGCGATCGCAACTTTGCCACCACCTCAATCAACTCCTGCAACGCCGCCAAAGTCTCATTTTTATCTTCCATACCTCTGCGTACCTCTGGGCTTCCCTTAGCGTTCCTTTGCATTTAAAAAAATTATTTCTTTAGTCTCGGACGACGACCGCGACTTGTAACTTTACGCTTCTTAATTTTGCCACTAGGAAGCAACCCCCGAACCCCCTGCTTTTTAAAACGCTTATAAGCCGAACCGCCCCAATCGCTCAGAGAATGACTCATTGCACCGAGTTCCAACCCCAAAAACAGGGCGATATATTCAGTATCGTAATCCACAAGCGATTGCCCCACAGTTTGTCCCAAATCCTGCCAAGTAAAACTCAGATTCCATAACCTTTGGGCGATCGCCAAAACGAGAATTGCCACAATAGCCAGCAAACACCCCAGATAAATTACTCGTAGAATCGTGCCAATAATCGGCCCGTGGGATAAAAAAGAACGATGCCGGAGACTTTTTTGATAAGGTAGCCAAATCCAGCGCAAGAAACCCCAGCGTTGAAATTGCACAGAGTAAATATCCAAATCGGGGCCAAACATCAGCCCGCCAAAGAGAAACCCGCCTGCAACCAACAAAGTCGCATTGCTGCTGCGAGTCTGCCAGAAAGTAACGCCTGCCACAAACGGCAGAGCATACATGGTAATGCGATCGTGCGTCCGACCAGAGGGCATCCTAAATCCTGTTAGCGATAGCGGGGCGTTGAGCCAGTGCTGAGTAACTGAATACTGAGTCAGTATAAGAGAAAAAAAGATTTTCTTAAAACTACTAGCGCAACGCGAAATGTTTTGCTATATTAGTTAAGGATTAGTCAAACGGGCGGTTAGCTCAGTTGGTAGAGCGCCTGCCTTACAAGCAGGATGTCATCAGTTCGAGTCTGGTACTGCCCATTAATTAAATTAAGGCTAGAGACAGCTTAGATGCGGTTTCTAGCCTTTTTTTTTTGGATTTGTGGTATTCCTTAACTACGGCAGAGGACGCTGGCGAATCTGATCGCGCTCTAATACCGTGAACCGCTCCTCAAATTGCAATCCTTCTATCTCTAGTAAATTTAACAATAGTGTAGCTGGCTCCTCTGGAACATGGGGGCGAAACCGCAGATAAATCACACCCGTTGGTGATGGTAATCTTAAGCGATAGATGAGTTCGCCATAGTCGCGATCAAACTTTAAAATCACCCGTTGCTCATTAGCGGCACGAGTCAAAACCTCTGTATCTTCAATACCTGGAGAATCCTCTGTCACTGAAGCAACATCATAGCCCGCTTGCTGTAGCAGCCGCACACTGGGCAATGGAAAGTTCTCATTCGCCAGAAACCGCATTACTTGGCCTCAGTAGACAGCAATGGTGTGTAGAATACATCCTCTTTGAGACACTCCGCGGCAAACGCGAACACAGCTTGGATTGCAGGAGCGCTGAGAGTTGGATAGCTTTCTGTAACTTGCTGTTCTGTCCAACCTTCGGCAAACAACCCCAATATGAATTCCACAGATAGCCGCGTTCCTTTGACGACAGGCTTTCCAAGGAGAATTTTCGGGTCTGAATGAATATAAGTTTTCCAATCCATACCAGTTTACCTTTATCGGGCTTCATTTATTATGAGCGATGCCTACGGTGGGCTGCGCCAACGCACCACTAAGATATTCCGCATTTTTATCAGATTCGTCAAAAATGCAGCAGTTGGAAAATAACTTTGCTACGGCAACAATTGACCCAAACTCAAACAATTAATCACTAGTTAATATTGAGGCAAGAAGGTCAGGATGAGACAGATGTGGGCAATGTCCAGAAACTAGTTCAATGGCATCAACTCCTAAGCGCTTGCGTGCGGCGTAGCGTGACCATGTAGGAGACAATATTCGGTCATCGGTACAAACAATATATTTACGCTCAACATGCGGCAAAGCTTTTAGAGGATTCGTTTCAAAGATATATGCCATAGATTGTTGCGAACGACTTTTCGATATTGCCCACTGTGCTACATCTGGTTGACAATCATGAAAGAAAAACTCCCTTAATACTGCTTCGTCTGAATAATCCTTCCCTACGGAAGCTGGTTCAAACATATCAGGTTCATCGTGGAACTGTTCGAGTTTACTTGGCTCTTTTGGCTGGTAATTGAATGATTTAAGCGTATCAGAATCGAGACGATGAGAAAATTGGTCGAGTGTACTAATTCCGGGATGGGGAAGTAGCGCAGCCACAAACACTAGTTGACGCACTTTTACCGCTGCTGCGACCAGGGAAATTATAGTACCAGCCATTGAGTGACCGACTAGGACAATATCATCATCAGTTTTTGGCAGCGCTTGAATTACTGCATCTGCAAACTGGGACAAAGTAGCAGATGCATTTTCAATTGGTAAATCCATTGCTACGGTTTTGTGACCCTGTGTTTCTAAATAGGGAATTAGCAAATCCCAACACCAGGTGGCTTGGAAAGCACCGTGAACTAGACAGTATAGACTCATATCAATTGAATAGTGGTAATGGTGGACGATTTTCCTAATTTCTCTTATTTTTTAGTAAATTTTTAACCTTAAGCAGGTAAGTAAATCAGCATCTTTATCGATTGCCTGTTTCCTGCTATATATTCAAACAGCGGTTAAAACAGGCTGAAAAGGTTGCAATAAAATACCCAAGATTTTATCAACTTCTTTAATATAGTACTCAGTCAAATCTATATAAACAGTCGTCTCTTCTAAAAATAAAAACTTCCAGTTAGTTCCACTAGTAACCAAACCATAAATCCGCCCAACTTCATTGCCTTGATTTTGATTGAACAACTGCGCCACCTCTCTCCTCTTAGGAGCTACGGTGTACACACAAGTGATCGAATCACTACCAGTCCTCAAATTACCCCACCCTAACCCTCCTGACAAGTGTAGGTTTTTTACAGTTAGGAGGAGTTATAACAGTAAAATTCATCAACAGGGGTACGAGGAAAAGAAC
>NZ_JBIQNW010000011.1:0-100296 GCF_047228265.1 Nostoc sp. UIC 10607
TCCTCGGTTTACTTACCCTCAGTGCTAACCTACTTAACAACATTCCAATCTATCTTCATCGCTGGAGTTCTTTTCCTCGTACCCCTGTTGATGAATTTTACTGTTATAACTCCTCCTAACTGTAAAAAACCTACACTTGTCAGAGGGTTCGGGTGGGGTAAAACCCAGATTTATCAAGCAACAGCGTCTTGCTTAGGCTTTCGCACCGGACGTTTGCGATCGCTTCGACGAACGCCCCCCGCCATTTTGTACTCATCGCTATTCTTGCCATACTTTGCAGCTACACTCAGTAACATGTGTTCTGTTAGTTCCATTAGCGACTTTTCGGTAACTTCTAAGGCTTCCTGAGTCATATCCACGGTGGAGAGGCTTGAGTTATAAGCTTCCAACTTGTCTTGTGTTGTTTTGATAAGGGTTGCAAAGGCGTCAATTGTTACCCCATTCCCTAAGTCTAAGGTGGGACTGATCGATTTCAAAGCCGCAATCCGACGCTGCGCTCTATCAATTACTTTAGACCCGCGTTTTAGACGTGACATAAATCACCTTTCTTTTATTAATAATGCACCAGGATAAAAACTGACTTTTACCCTGGACTGTACAGCACTAGGATAAACAGAATTGGGGTTACTTGACACCCGCATTATTCAGTATAAATTGACTTATTTACTACAGATATCTAAAATAGTTTTGCGTAAATTCTTGTAGGTTGCCCAAATTCAATAAACGACTACCCGAATTCAATAAACGACTACCCGAATTCAATAAACAACTACCCGAATTCAATAAACGACTACCCGAATTCAATACACGATTACCCGAATTCAATAAACGACTACCCGAATTCGATAAACAACTACCCGAATTCAATATAGGAACTTATAGCAATCTTATTTGAGTTGTGAGAATTTTTGTTATGGTCGTCCTTGGTCAGTTGTCATTACAAAAGACAAATGACTAATGACATCTTCACGGGTAGTCTATGTAAAAATACTTAAAAACCTATTGACAGGTATAAAATACTACCATAAGTTGAAATAAGAAAGGCGATGTCTACGACGGGCTACGCCTACGCGGACTCTTGGCCGAGGGCGATCGCCTCCGGCGGGCGGTTACGCCATCGCTCAAAATGCCAGCATCAATCATGCGGTGATATTTGTCAATCGTCCATTTAGCAACAATAACAGTCATGACGATTGATTCCTCCTAATAATTCTTGATATTTCCCCATATGAAAGGAAGCCGCTAGCGTGTTTGTGTCTATATAGCCAAGGCTTACAATCATTGTGGGCGGCTGTAATTATTGACAGAAATGGTATTAGTTTTTATTGAACTTTAATACTTATATCTTCGGGTAGAAGGAAAACAATATTGTAATTTATAAGCTAGTTGTGAAGTTTTCTGATGGATGAAATTATGCTGAACATTATTGCTTGGATAATTCTGGGTTTAATTGCTGGAGCTATAGCGAAAGCTATTTATCCCGGTCGTCAGGGTGGTGGAATTGTTTCAACTATGGTTTTAGGTATTGTAGGTGCTGTGATCGGTGGAATTTTAGTTACTCTTTTAGAGACAGGAAGATTTCAATTAACTGCTGCAACCCTCAGTATTCCCGGTGTAATTGTTGCCATCATTGGTGCAATAATTGCGATTTTTATCTGGAACCTATTAGCTAATCGTGCCACTCATTAGTTGAATTAAATCCCCAGCAAAATTAATCATGGTTAGAACCAATTTCTTAGTAATTTTCCCTTTCATATTTTACGCAGACACAAAAACTCCACTTACTAAAAGTTAGTGGAGTAATTAATGTTAGACTATCAATTATGAATGCTATTTGCACTGTAAAAACTAAATTAGTCTAAAGCTTTCTTAAGTTCGTCTTTAATGTTTTCTACAGTGTGAGTAACTTGGGCTTCAGCTTGCTTTGCTTGTCCTTCAGTCTTATCTTGTGGATTACCGGTTATTTCACCCACAACCTCTTGAATTTTTCCTTCAATATTTTTCGCAGTAGCTTCTACTCTTTTTTCGGCACTCATGGTTTTTTTTCCAGCTTGTAGTTGATTCAGTTATTACATAAACTAACAGTAGTGTATTATTTTTGACTTCCATCAACCGATAGAATAATCTGGTAGATTATCTTATCTTAAGATATATACGAAGTGCTATAGGAGCACGCAACGTAAAAAATATGAATATATAGCAATCCTATTTGATTTGTGAAAATTCGCGCTGTCTAGATCCCCGATTTCTTTGAGAAGTCGGGGATCTAACTTTTCACGAATGATTTAGAAGTGCTATATACATCTTCATAGAGAATTAGTATAAGTCAACGTGAGTTCCATGAACCTCTCCCTCCCAGCCTCCCTCTCCGAAACGGAAAGGGAGGAGCAACGAAAAATTCGGCTTTTTGCTCCCCTCTCCGACACGGAGAGGGGTTGGGGGAGAGGTCAAATAAGACTTGTCGAACTCACGTTAAGTTAAAGCAAATTTTCAACAAAAGGAAAGTCAAGGAGTGGCAACAAAACGTAAAAAAAATGTATGGAAGAGTGAGATTAATGACATCATTCGGGGTGCTTGTGGAGGATTTTTATTTGGCATACCCTTGCTGTATACAATGGAGGTTTGGTGGATTGGATCACTTGCAAAACCACAACTGATGATGATGGCGATCGCATTCATGTTTATTGTGGTTTACTTGCTCAATCAGATAGAAGGTTTTCGGAAACGCAGATATACCTGGCTAGCTTATCAAGCCGCAATGGATACCGTAGAAGCGATCGCGATCGGATTAGCTTGCTCTACCTTTGTGCTGCTACTATTGCGAGAATTGACACTAGAAACTTCTCTCAAAGAATCTTTAGGTAAAATCATCTTTGAAAGTGTGCCCTTCGCTCTCGGTGTAGCATTAGCCAATCAGTTGTTGGGAGATAATGGAAACAGCAATGCACAAGGACAAGCAACTGATCAGGTAAACAGCACAACTAAGAACAAAGGGGATGATTTACATGCCACCTTTGCCGATGTGGGTGGAACCCTGATTGGTGCAACCATAATTGCATTTAATATTGCTCCAACAGATGAAATTCCTATGCTTGCAGCCGCAGCCTCACCACCTTGGCAGTTGGCAATGATCGCCACATCTCTGCTGATTTCTTATGGCATTGTATTTCAGGCAGGCTTTTCTGACCAGCAAAAGCGAAGACAGCAAAAGGGAATTTTCCAACGTCCATCAAGCGAAACCATTATGTCCTACCTAGTTTCACTACTAGCAACCGCTTTTATGCTGTGGTTCTTTCAAAAGTTAACTTTTAGCGACCCTTGGACAATGTGGTTAGATCACACCTTAATGCTGGGGTTACCTGCAACTATTGGCGGTGCAGCCGGAAGGTTAGCAATATGACTAAAACAGAACAACCACCACGCTCTATTGCAGAGTGGGTGACATTCAGCGTTGCCTTACTTATCCTAGCAATCATTGTGAGTCTGGTAGGTTACACTTGGCTGAACGAAAAGAATCAACCTCCCATCCTTTCTGTTACCAAAAAACAAACAATTCGGGAAGTTGACGGACAATTTTATGTTCCCTTTGAAGTCGAGAATACTGGAGGAGACACAGCCGAATCAGTCCAAATTATGGCTGAGTTACTAATTGACGGTAAAGTTACAGAAACAGGAGAGCAACAGATCGACTTTTTATCTGGTGGGGAAACTGAAGAAGGCGCATTTATATTCAGCCAGAACCCGCGCCAAGGTGAGTTAAATGTGCGTGTTGGTAGCTATAAATTGCCCTAATGAAGATTTAAAACCGCAGATATAGCGATTCTTATTTGAATAGGGACACGGCAATGCCGTGTCCCTATAAGTATCTGTGTTCATCTTTGGTTAATTATTTTTTCTCTATGTTACCCAACCCATGCGGGAACGGTTATAAACAGAGACGAACACAAGTAATTGTAGAGTGGGTATCTTGGAAGTTTTTAATTAAGGGTGTCAAGATACTCACCAAACAAGATTGGATATTTTTTTTTGGAAATCCTTAAACTTTAACCTTAGCTTTTGACCAAACGCCGTTTTCATCTTCATCATATTGCTGATGAACAGACTCCCAAGCGGCTTGTTCAGCTGTGAATTCGTCATTTTTTTCATTGAAGACAGTGTTATAGCGCTCAATGAATGTGCGTTGAGCTTCATCAGAAAGATGAGCGCGGACTTCAGGAGACAAATCTTGTGGGCTGTTGCACTGTCCGGGACAAGGGCGAGCAAAGGTTTTTTCAATGGTGTTAATTTCTTCGCCACCAGCACTTTCGAGGAGCAATTGAAATTCGCCGGTGCGATCGCTCGGTATTTCTGCCATCAATAAGAACTCGCCAGCTTGTAAGCGGGTTTGGTAGATAGTCGCTTTATCTTCTGGCATCCCCAAAGTAGTTAGAACCGATACTAAACCAGCACCTGCACTACCTGCGATCGCTCCACTAGCAGCCCCTAACAGCACTGCACCAATAGGCCCTGCTGCTACGATTGGGCCGACAAAGGGAATAAACAGTACACCTACACCCGTGAGTAAGCTGAGAAAGGAACCAAACAAGGAACCAAAAACTGCCCCTGTTCTCAAACCTCCCAGAATCACATCTTTTTTACTAATAAAGCCAGCGATTCTAGTTTCCGACTGAAAATTTCTGCCCATGACCGAAATATGATCTCTAGGCACACCCCTGTCTAGTAAACGTCGAATCACATCATCAATTTGCTTCTGTTCTTTAAATACGGCAGAGATAGTACGTTCTGCTTTATATACTTCTGGCACTTAAAAACTCCTTTTTTGGTTTGTATTATCTTGCTTTTGCAATGAATATGGTAAATAGGTAGATGTAGGAAGATTAACCCTTTCACACCATTTAGAAGGAGGATTGATTTCTCCTTCTAACTGATTTAACAGACAACCATGCTCAACTCAGACCTAATGAGCTACACACCGACAGGAGTCTTGGCCCCTTCTGCTGGCTGTCTACCATCTGGGCCCAGTGCTTCCCCTTCAATAAATGAACGCAGCATCCAAGCCATTTCCTCATGCTCTTCCATGAGTCCAGTCAGAAAGTCAGCAGTTCCTTGATCATGGAACTCATCACCAGACTGATCCACATGGTCTCTTAAGTTACGAATAACCTGCTCGTGGTCTTCCACTAGATTAGCTACCATCCCCGTTGCTGTGGGAACATTACCAGCATGTTCCTTGAGAGTAGCAATCTTGAGAAATCCTTCCATTGTGCCAACTGGATAACCGCCCAAAGCACGAATCCGCTCTGCTAAAGCATCAATATTTAGAGTCAGCTTTTCGTAGTGTTCTTCCCAAAGCTGGTGCAAAGAGCGGAACTGAGGCCCAACGACATCCCAGTGATACTTTTTGGTTTTCACCAACAGTAGATAGGCATCTGCCAAATCTTGATTTAACAGATTAATTACACCTTGACGCTGTTCTTCTGTCAAACCAATGTTTATCGCACGCATTGTTTTCCATCCCTAAGCAAACTTATTTACTAACTTCCCAAATTTCACACAGATTCCACATCAACCAAAGGAAATATTATGAGCTTAAATTAATTACCGCATTTACAATTATGCCTATGTCTTAATAGGTAGTGTTAAGCCAGTAATTTAGTAATTAGCGAACTTTATTGTTTTTAAGATCCAAAAATAAAAATATTAAATACAATAGTTAATTAAAACTATCTAAACGCAATTTCCCAAAAATTGCTTAGGATGAACATAATTTTATATTTACTTGAATTTGCCACCTTAAAATTACTAATTAGTAATGGGTGACTGCGTTTACACAATCACCCATTACTACCGAAAAATTACCAGAACTATTATTTTAGTTACTTACCTGTAACTTTCTCCAACACATTCTTTATATTTTCTTCAACAGATGTTGAACTCTGGGAATTTTCTGGACGCTTTTGCTTGTCAATATCAGCAGCTCCCTGCACCTCATTGAGTCCTGCGTTAGTTTCTTTTTGAGTCTTTCTCAATCCTATTGGTGGTTCTTTAGCGGCTTCGTCAGTTTTGCGCTGAATGTCAAGCAGTTGTGTAGTAGCTTCGGTAGGGTCACTTTGGTAGCTATCGATCGCAAAGGCAGGAAAAGCACTAGATAACAATAGTATCGCGCAAGTAAAAGCCACAACTAAAAAACGTACTGGGCTTAAGATAGATAAAACAGAAGCAATAATCTTCATTTCAAATCCTCGATAACAGCTTTAACAACGCAGAACTTTGATTGAAATAGCGGAAGCTCATACCTTTATTTGGTAAACTTGAGCAATAATAAAAATAGCAAGCCACGCTTCAATCTGGAAGTTCTTTAGAAACGAACCTGATGAAGAAATTGTCCTTGTACTTCTGCATCGAAATAGTAAGGGATAATAAGCAAATACCACCTTAATTCTTTAGCAAAATCATTACGTTTTTTCTTGACAATCTTCTCTCAAGGTTCCCTGTTTCTACTTGTACTTTGAAAATGCTAATGCCTGCATCAATCTCTAGAATGAAATTTCCTATATCTATAGTTGTAATAAAATCAGTCTCTAGGTATATCGACTTAATATAGTTATGGCAGGTTAACGAAAATCGGCGGGAATCCCATCTCTTCAAGGAGTATCCGGGATAACTTCCCGCCGATTTAGTCATTAGTCAGTGGTAAATAGTGATTAGTACCAATAACTAATCACTAATGACTTCGATTTCCCCAGCGCAATTCAAGAAAACATCGCTTTGCTCGTTTTTTCGTATTGCCGCGGGATGAGTTAATGTTTCTAGTAAGCTGTTACGCATTTAATTTGTACATTTACCTAATGACTGATGACTGATGACTGATGACTGTTAACAGTCAACAGTCAACAGTTAACAGTTAACAACCATCAAGAGTGTTTATATACTTTAGACGCGCATCAGCTTATTATGTTCAGTTCGCTTGACTTTATCCAGTCAAAGGACTTTAAAGACTATGCACTTTAACCAAACCGGATTGCGAGCACAGGAGCAAACAGAAAATTCTGCCCCTCTGCTCTTAATAGTCCCCATTGGCAATTTCCTCTAAACTTGATAAGTCTGCTTTATTACCTCTTCTATTGAACTTACGCAATGGAACATTTCTATTAATTCATGGGATCTTGTTTTTCGCTTCGTCAGCAGCACTTTTAACGGTGTTAAATAATGAACATCGGGGTCATCTCCCAAAGCAACTTCGGCTGCTTGCAAGACTTTTGTCGCATTCCCAAAAATATCCTCGTTGTCAAACCCTTCTTTTGCAGAAATTTGATGTAATGCTGCATCAGGTACAGTTGCTCTACCCAGCAAGGTTTCATCTAACACCAAACCTTTCAATAATGATAGCAAAGCCGCATAGATTAAAAAATTATCACAACTATCACAAGCCTTAAATTCAATACGTCCTACTTCAGCCGGAATGCGGGCGATTTTTGTCAAGGAAGGTGTGCTATCAATCAGTTGTTCTTGTTTTTGAACAAAAACTAGGGCTGCTGGTCTTTTTCCAGTTCTGATAAAAGTTCGTACTGATAGTCCATCCCATAAACCTCCCTTATAAAAAGGGGAACTATAACTAAAAGGGACGATATAAGGACTGTAATAAGTTAACTTTCTGCCAATATCAATTACACGTTCAGTAGACAAATCTGCCACTGAAATATTTAAGTCCGGGCCGTATGACACCATGTGAATATTAGCAGTTTGTTCGTCAGGATAAGCCTCTAACTGTTTGATTTCATAATCGTTTAATGGGGGTTGAGGCTCAAAAACCGGATTGTATGGATTAAAACTAACTAAAACTGGTGAGAAACCAAAGTTAGCAGCAATCTCACGTAGCAAGCCAAAACTTTCTGATAATTCAGTAATAGCGCCTTGAATATTAGAATGTATAGTCGTTCTAATTTCAATACCTTTAGCATGACAGTCTATCACCTTGTCGGAATCTGCAAATCTCTCAAATCCCTCAATATACCATCTTTTGATCTTAATGCCCGCATCCCCAACCCGCAGTTGAGGATAGTCGCTGGGGTATGTGGGTAGCTTTTCAATAATTTGATTGAAATCAGCAAATTTGGTGTGGGAAAAATCAGCAAATTTTCCTTCTTTGTTTAGGAAAGCGACTTCATGCTCAATGCCAAATAAAAACATTATGTATACCTTAATTCTTTAGAGTTAGCCTAATTTAACTAATGCCAAGCGATACGAATCCCACAGAAGAGGCGTTCCGTTTCCTCAAAAAACTGTCGTCGCAGAACTATGACAGACATCCGGTAAATCTATGTCAAACCAGCAAACTTTGCCGTTATCCACTCGCTCAAAGGGTGTATTCAGTCCTGCACCAATCTCGATAACGGAACCTTGGGGATGCTGATTGAGGTAAGTGCGTACCCAGTTGTCGAGGATGGTTCCTCATAAACAACAGCCTATCTGAGAAGATTTAGCAGTAGTAAATTTATCAAATTCGTAGTCTATCGCTGCAAGAATCTCAGATGATTGAGGATCTACTATAATTGGATCTGCTGCCTGAAGCTCACAAGCTCCAGCCCAGAGGGGAATTAGTAGTGTTCCTTGAATGGTACCGAGGTTAACTTTGGTTTTATTCATGAATACCTCCACAACACAGATTAAATCTCCATTTTCAGTTTAAGTAGAAAAAATTCTCAACATTACTCTCAAATGGATTTTACCCCAAGACCGACTGTTGCGATTTGAAAACTTCTCTGGTTTATTTCTTGAGGCGGCGATACCTACGCAGTTTCTGGTTTTTCTCTGCTGCCCCACTATCTTCCTAGTCGCTGGGTAGGGTAGCTTAGTAATGACTGAGGAAAGCTTGAGACGTGAGTTTATGACAAGTACCGTTCAATCCCCCTACAGCAGCGAACAGATTGCCGCTTGGTTGCGTGGGCTGCTCACCATTGCTTGGGCAGATGGTAATTTTGATGCCCAAGAACAGGAATTAATTGCCAGCATCACCAAAAATGAATTAGCTCCTAAGATTCAATGCGACTCACTAGAGGTAATTACGCCAGAAGAATTAGCCGCAGTGTTGGGTAAAGGTACATCAGCAGCGGAAAATTTCTTAAGGACAGCGATAATGGTAGCGATCGCAGATGGTATTTATTCTCCCAGTGAAGATCAGGTTCTGCATCAGTTCTGCCAAGCCTTAGAACAGCCAGAAAAGTTACTAGAAGCCCTTCGCCACACCCTAGAACACCCACAGCAAGTTACCACCTCCGCTATCCCCACCCCTGCGCTGACAAAGCCTCAAATTGATGCACTACACCCCCTGCGTGACTGGCTGGATGGGCTAGATATCCAAGACCCAAGAGTAGCCCGCTTTTTGTGTAAAATGATTCCCTCCCAGTGTCCCTTTGAGCGGGATGTGACCTTATTTGGACGCAAGATTGTCCACATACCGCCGATGTGTAAAATTAACCCGTTGTATGAACAACTAGTGGGCTTACGTTTCCGCGCCCTCTCCTATCTGGCAGATAAATGCGGTGAAGATGTTTCACCATATATTTAGTTAAAGTGAAGAGTGAGGAGTTATAATTTGTAACTCCTAATTCCTAACTCCTCACTTTTCACTATTATTTAAGTATGCAATTTATCGACCAAGCAAAAATTGAAGTTGAAGCTGGTAAGGGCGGCGATGGTATTGTTGCCTTCCGCCGGGAGAAATATGTGCCGACTGGTGGCCCCTCTGGTGGTAATGGCGGACGAGGCGGTTCAGTATTTTTCGTTGCCGACGAAAACCTGCAAACTTTGCTGGACTTCAGATACAACCATCGCTTTCAGGCAGAAAAAGGGACTCGTGGTGGCCCAAGTAACTGCACCGGAGCAGGAGGAAAGGACTTGATCATCGAAGTTCCCTGCGGTACAACCATTTATGATGCTGAAACTGGCGAATTGCTGGGGGATTTAACTGAGCCGAAGCAGACTTTGCTGATTGCCCAAGGTGGTAAAGGCGGACTGGGAAATCAGCATTTCTTAAGTAACCGTAACCGCGCCCCAGAATATGCCCTCCCAGGATTACCAGGGGAAATAAAGCAGCTGCGCCTGGAGTTGAAACTTTTGGCAGAAGTGGGAATTATTGGCTTACCAAATGCTGGTAAATCCACTCTAATTTCATCTTTATCAGCAGCACGTCCGAAAATCGCAGACTATCCCTTCACTACCCTGATCCCAAATTTGGGTGTAGTGCGGAAACCTACTGGTGATGGTACTGTTTTCGCCGACATTCCCGGACTAATTGAGGGAGCAGCTCACGGCGCAGGATTGGGACATGATTTCTTGCGCCATATCGAGCGCACGCGAGTGCTACTTCACTTGATTGATGCCACTAGTGATGATGTAGTTAGAGACTACAACACAATTAAGGAAGAATTACAAGCTTATGGGCGGGGTTTAGCAGAACGCCCGCAAGTTGTGGCGCTGAACAAAATTGATGCAGTTGATCGGGAAACTGTCGATTTGGAGGCATTAGCAACCCAACTTAATCATCTCTCTTACGCCCCGGTTTTTGTGATTTCAGCAGTTACCCGCACCGGCTTAGAACCGATGTTACAGGAAATTTGGGGAATTCTCGACCAAATGAAGGTTCCTGAAGAAGTTGAAGCATTTAGATAATTACTAATTCGTAATTCGTAATTCGTAATTCGTAATTCGTAATCAATATTTTCAGAAGGGGTAGCTGTCGGTAGTAAAAATACTTTGTTTTTTACTCACGGGGTGAAAGCTGTTAAAATTACGAATTACGTAGATTGCTTCTCGCCAGAGGTGAGTATTATTAATTACAAATTATGTTGACGCATCCTGGATCAGGGGAATTTTAATCATAAACTCAGCGCCTTGTCCTGGCTGCGAAAGACATTTTAAGGAACCGCCATGTCTTTCTGTAATGATCTGGTAGCTAATGGCAAGCCCCATCCCCGTACCTTTGCCGATGGGCTTGGTGGTAAAGAAGGGGTCGAATAGTTGTTTTCTAACATCTTCTGGTATTCCTAATCCATTATCGGCAATCGTAATTGTTACTTGATTTGGCTCCTCTAGTTGAGTGCAAATGCGAATTTGGGGGGAGATCATTTGCTCTACCCTACGGGCGTTTTCCCAATGGATAGGACAAATGACGTAGGCGCTTTGCCTTCCCGCAGGGTATGACTCTTCCAAAGCATCGATCGCATTTGACAAAATATTCATGAATACTTGATTTAGCTGCCCAGCATAACATTCAACCAGCGGGAGTTTGCCGTATTCTTTGATTATTTCAATTGTCGAGCGTTGCTCATTACCCTTGAGACGGCTTTGCAAAATCATCAGAGTACTGTCGATTCCCTCATGGATATCAACAGCTTTCATTTCGGCTTCATCCAAGCGCGAAAAATTCCGCAGGGAAAGCACAATCTCGCGAATACGGTCTGCCCCAACTTTCATTGAGTTGATTATTTGTGGCAAATCTGATGTCAAAAATTCCAGTTCGATGAGTTCTGCAAAATCCTGAATTTCTAGCACAGGTTCAGGATAATGATTTTGGTAGAGTCGTAAAAGTGAAAGTAAATCTTGGGTGTATTCTTGGGCAGGGTTGAGATTGCCATAGATAAAATTCACCGGATTGTTAATTTCGTGTGCCACTCCTGCAACTAGTTGACCCAAGCTGGACATTTTTTCAGTTTGAATCAAGTGAGTTTGGGTGTGTTGAAGTTCGTGGAGTGTTTCTTTGAGTTCTTGGGCTTGTTGTCGAAGTTGCGCTTCTGACTTTAGTAGGGCTTCTTTGGCTTGTTTACGTTCTGTAATGTCCCTAGCAACAGCTACCTGACAGAAAGGCTTTCCTGTTTCAGGATGTTTAACCATAAACAGGCTGCAATCTGTGGGAATTTCTATATCCGTTTGAAAATGCCTATGGCGAAACTCGCCCTGCCAGAAACCATGTTCAAGCATCAAAGGAATAATTTGCTCTTTCAACTCTACAAGAGCTTCTGGTGAATGAAAATCAACCAATAATTTAGTTTTGGCTTCTTCTAACTTATGAAGTCCCACCATCTTGAGTCCGGCGGGGTTCACATAGAGAACTTGCCCTTCTATTGAAGAAATACCAATAAAGTCGCTGCTGTTTTCAATCAACGCGACAAATTTTTGCTGTTCCTCTTCAGCGCGTTTGCGTTCTGTGATGTCTAACACCAGTGAAGCAACACCAATCACCTGGCCATCAGGAGCCACTAACGGGTTGTTATACCACTCACCGACTATTGTCCTACCATCTTTAGTGACGTTCTCATTGACACTCAAACTTCCTCCACGTTGTGTTAACAAGGCGGTGATAATCTCATTTACGTGCTTTCTAGCGTTTTCAGGTACTATGGTCTCAAAACTAGTCCCCAGCATTTCCTCTCTGGTGTATCCAAAGATTCTTTCTGCTGCGCGATTCCATGTCTGAATCTCAAAGTTGGTATTCCATTCAATAATGGCTAAAGGTGTTTGTTCAATCAGCAACGCCAGTCTTTGCTGTGAAGCCCTAAGTTCTGCCTCTGCTTGCTTGTATTCGGTAATGTCGCGGTAATACCAAATCCTACCGTAATAGTCTCCTAAAGGTGATATCTCATCACAAGCCCCTTGCTGTTTACGCACGGGTGCAGAATAGCGCTCAAAAATCTCTCCAGACTTGAGGAAAATTTCATCACGGCTGCTTTCCTCTGGATGCTGATAAAGATACTCCACCTTAGCCAGAAATTCGTCTGGATTTACTAGTTTGTCTAGTACCCATCCCACGAGTTGGCGATCGTCTCCTGTTTGGATCAGGTCCGCAGGAATTTGCCATAACTTGGAGAATTTCTGATTAAATGATGTAACTGTAAGATTTTCATCAATAATCAGAATTCCGTCGATGGAAGCTTCTTGTTGAGCTTGCAGTACAGCATTAATGCGATGTAGGTCTTTCTCTGCTTGCTGGCGTAAGCGCAGCGCAGCAAGCTGTTCGCTGATGTCGCAAATCAAGCAACGCCAGCCGACCTGCTGACCCTGTGAATTATACATAGCAACCATCCTGATCCGAGCAGGAAAGGCTGTACCTCTCCGTGGCTGTAGATAGGCTTCCCAATCCTGCACCTGCTGCAAATTTGCCAGTTGGTTTATGAAGGTTTTGCGGTCTGGTTCAGCGATAAAGAGGATTAATGGTTTACCTACCAGATACTTTTGTCTCACAGATAGTAAAGCTGCGGCTACATGGTTAGCCTCTTTGATGATGCCAGCTACATCGGTCACCAAGTAAGCATCTGGGGCGAGATCAAACAAATCCCGGTAACGCTGATGCTCTAATTCAGCCGTTTCACGAGCGATCGCTAATTCTTCGTTTTGTTGGCGCAGTTCTTCTTCAACTACCTGGAGTTCTTCTAGGGTTACCCGAAGTGCCTCGTAGGTTTCCATAAGATCAGTAGTATCAGTAATGCCAGTTATACCTAGAACTTTCCCGGCTTCATTCTGTAAAATGATGTCTCGAATACTACCCACAATAAATTTATTACCAGTCTCATCCTCAAAGCAAGACTTTTTTGTAGAGATGAGATGGGTTATACCCTGAGCATCGGTAAAAAGATCGTGGTTTTCATTCGTAATATTTGTGGTAAAAACCAGTTCATCTTTTTCGCGGAACACATCAGCTTCTGCTTGAGGAAAAAAATCATAGTCTGACTTACCAATTAATTCTTCTCGACTATGACCGACGAAATCAGAGTAGGTATCGTTAATTAATACCCAGCGATGTTGGCGATCTTTCACAAAAATTGGGTCAGATATGCCATTGATCATCTCATGCAGAAACGCCAAGGAGAAGTTTTGCGGCTGCGTGTTTTGTTTTTGCGCGGGGTTATCTAAGAATTTTGGATGGTTCATACCCGAATTTATCTTTAAAATCAAGCTAAACAAAAGCTGTTTAGCTACGTGTGCGCCAGCATAATTAGTATTTATTATTCCCAGACTAAATACGGATGCAACAACCAAACCAGTCTCTAACTTTTAGTGTTTCCAGGAGATTGGGGACTAGGAAGATTGTGCTTTCTGTGGAAACAAAAACGCTAGGTGATGCCTGCGGCGGTCTACGCCAACGCATTTATCAACTGTGGTGCGGCTTTTTTGAATAGCATAATTGATACAAATGCTTAAAAGCCTTGCTTGCTCGTAAAAAAACGGAGTTAGACTAGAACCACAGGGTAACAATCAGAGGAATATTATGATGAGCGATCGCGACTATACATTAATCATTGACAAAAGCGGTAGTATGTCTACACCAGACCAAGTAGGTGGTAGAAGTAGATGGGAGATAGCCCAAGAGTCTACTCTCGCTTTGGCAAGAAAGGCTGAACAGTTTGACCCCGATGGCATCACCGTTTACTTGTTTTCCGGTAGATTTAAACGCTACGACGATGTGACCTCAGCCAAAGTCGCACAAATATTTCTCGAAAATGACCCTGCTGGAACGACAAACTTAGCAGGTGTACTTCAAGATGCTCTCAATAACTACTTTCAACGCAAAGCTGCCGGTAAAAGCAAGCCAAACGGAGAGACAATTTTAGTCATCACCGATGGTGAACCAGACGATCGCAAAGCTGTGTTTGAAGTGATCATTCATGCGACTCGCCAGATGGAACGTGATGAAGAATTAGCAATTTCGATCATTCAAGTAGGTTCAGATGCCCAAGCAACTAAGTTCCTGAAAGCTTTGGATGATCAATTGCAAAGTGTTGGCGCTAAATTTGATATTTGCGATACCGTCACTTTAGACGACTTAGAAGAAATGAGTCTTGTAGATGTATTGACGAACGCAATAACTGACTAATGTGTTGATCACCCATAGTCCAGTAACTCTGAACTCTTAATTGGAGAATTGAATAATGCTCGAAAATCGTGACTATACCTTGATTATCGACAAAAGTGGCAGCATGGCAACCCAAGATCAAAAGGGTGGTAGAAGTAGATGGTTTGCGGCACAGGAATCTACTTTAGCTTTAGCTAGCAAATGTGAGCAATTTGACCCAGATGGCATTACTATTTATGTATTTTCTGGTAAATTTAAGCGATACGAAAATGTGACATCCAGCAAGGTAGCGCAAATTTTCCGAGAAAATGATCCTTCTGGTACAACTGATTTAGCAAGTGTGTTAAAACACGCAACTGATGATTACCTTCAACGCAAAGCAGCTGGTCAAACCAAGCCAAATGGTGAAACAATTTTAGTGGTTACTGATGGTGAACCGGATGATCGCAAAGCAGTCATGAGGGTGATTATTGAAGCTTCTCGCCGCATAGATCGAGATGAAGAATTAGCCATCTCCTTCATTCAAGTCGGCACAGATCAACAAGCTACCCGATTTCTCAAAGTCTTAGATGATGAACTCCAGAGTGCTGGTGCTAAATTTGATATCTGTGACACCATTACTATGGAAGACATGGAAGATTTGAGTCTATCCGAAGTGCTACTTAATGCCATTAATGACTAGTACAGTTCGGCATAAATAATCCACGCATTGAAAATGTCTAAAACCCTATGCAGTGGAAATTACGTTAGCGTAGCGGGGTGTAGCCCATTACGAATTACGCAAAGCGTTACTAGCTATACCATTTATTAGGAATTGCAAAAATGGATTCCATTGATAAGCTATTAGCTGAACTCCAAACCGAATACAAAGAAGTACAACCACAACAACAGCAGTCAAAATCAGCCACAGCTAAATCGTTTATTCCAGCATCGCCAAAGTCGGCATCTTTCATGGATAACCTTTTGGCAGAAGTTCAGGCTGATTTTGCCGAAGAGGATGCTGCTATTGAATTAAAAAGACAGCAAGAATTAGAACAAGAACGAATTCGACAAGAACAACTCAAAGCCAAACAACTAGAAGCTTTGAAAGTGGAAGCAAAAAAATGGTTAGCCAAAGTAGATCCACTGTCGTCCGAAGGACTTTGGTTTGAAAGGTTTGCTGAAAGTTACCCCTCAAAATTAGAGGCCGCGATTGAGTATTTACGAAACAACGAATAAAGTAATTCGTAATTCGGAAAAATCTGCCAGATAAAATTATAAGGTAGCAATTATTATTTATTATCTATGCTCAATATTAATGGCTATTTGTTTGAGCTAAATGTTGCACAGCCCATTCATGCATAGCATAGAGAATTGGTTGCAAAGTTTCTCCTAAAGGTGTCAGAGAATATTCTACCTTGGGTGGAATTTGGGGATAAACTTCTCGATGAATAATGCCGTCTTCTTCCATTTCTCTAAGTTGCTGAGTTAGCATCTTTTGCGTAACTCCAGGTAAAGCCCGTTGCAACTCACCAAACCGTTTTACGCCAGTCATTAATTCTCTAATAATTAAAACTTTCCAACGTCCGCCAATTACCTTTAGGGTAGTTTCTACTTCACAAGTCAGCCTGAGATGGTTGTCTGCTTCAGCTTTCATAGTTTTTTGTAGGAAATATTTTAATTTTAAGTGCTTTGAGGGGAGTTGAAGCACACCTGCCCCCAGCCTCTTTATTTAACGTTGCTAATGCGCCAAGTGCCAATCATGATTGTTCACTATTAATACTCTCATAAATACTGGATGGTAATTTTTCAAACACAACTGCTTTAAATTCTTGATTGTTCATCACTTGGATAAAGATTTTTTCGCTACCATTGTTGATTGTGTCTATTTTCAAGTCTAGATAAATCATGAGTGAAAGTGAAATGAGTCACTTTTTACGTAGTTTTTGGTTTGAAAACATGTATTTTTATACGTGGTTAAGTCAACGTTAAGAATTCTCTCAAAATCCCCAGTTTTTGGAGTGTAAACAGTTACGTATGGGAAAATAAACTTAAGCATCAACAAATATCTTTTTGTAAATTTTTGTTTGTTTTTTAAAACGTTAATGTGTTGAAACATACGCATGTGTGTAGGTGGGGCCCGTCGTAGCTATCGCTGCATAGATTAATTTAAATTTCTCTTGATTTAGTCTCTGGGAATCAGCAAATAAAGGCTGATTCTCCCAAAGATGAACTTTTATTTACTCAATGCAGGCTTAATGCATTAAGTAAGTGCAAGTTTAATAAAAATTGGAGGTTATAAAATGGCAATTCGGAATAACTTAGTTACTAATTTCTGGCAAAAAGTGCAAAAAGATTCAGTTAGCTGGGGATCGTTAGCTCTTTGGATAAGTGCATTATTTGTTCTATTAATAATGCTTACAATGTTTTCTAACGCTTAATCTCAGCAAGATTATTCTAGTTCCTGGGCAGTAGCCTGGGAACTAAGATAGGGTAAAATCACATCCATAAAAAACTCAAATTTGCATGACTTTCAGAGATATTTGACTCGAATCTTTTAAGTCAAAATAATTTATAGTTAATAGCCCACAAACGCCACTTGCTCTATTTTGGGAACCCCTTCCACCCTAGAAATTAACTACGATTGGGCATAACTTCTGTCGTCCAAATTTGAATTGTTCTGGAATACAATATCTAGAGGTTCTTGTTGAAGCCACTTCCTGGTATCGCAACACTAACGGCAAAGTTGGGTTAGTTGCAGCACAATCTACTGCAAGTATACAGCCACAATTAACTTGTGCTGCGGTTCCTAGGAGTTAATTTACCTCAAGAATTCCAACGGCTCAATACCAGGCGATCGCAAATACTTCCAGTATTCAAATAGCTCCCTTGTCGCTGATGTTAAGAAGAATAGAATTTAGGGAATCTTAAGTTTGGTATAAAATAAAACTTAAAAATGCAGTGCGATCGCTCTCTTTGGGTGGAGTAAATGCCAGATATATTGTGATTCAACAACGCCAATTTTGGGAACTAATTAGTTAACTGTTCAGAAACTCACCAAAAACTGATAGCGTCAAACAAAGTAAAATATCGTTGTGGACGTTAAAGCTTGAAAACGCGTTCTAATTATTGGCAACTGCTGCCTTATATCCGACTCCAGTGGCAAACCATCACCAAGGGTATTGTTGGTATCTTGGGATACGTGCTGGCGACATTAGTGTTGATCAATCTTGCCGGTAAATTGGCAACTCCCTTTGCACAAGGTAATGTAGTAGCGATCGCTCAAATAACTGGCAGTTGCGCCTTAGTATTTCTTGTTAGAGGTTTGTTTCAATCTATACAAGATATGTACATGGCAAAAGCTGCTTTAAGAGTTGCTTTTAATCTCCGCCAGCAAGTCTACGCCCATCTTCAAAAGCTAAATCTCAGCTATTTTGAGACGGCAAAAGCAGGTGATTTGTCTTACCGCCTCACGGAAGATGTTGACCGCGTTGGCGAAGTGGTAAATAAAGTATTTCACGACTTTATCCCCTGCATTTTGCAGTTGCTAGCAATTCCGATTTACATGGTTTACCTAAATTGGCAATTGACATTAGCAACAGTGATAGTTGCACCGCTAATGGCTATTTTAGTTGGCTGGTTTGGTGAACGGTTACGCAAATATTCCTTAAAAAGTCAAAATCGCGTGTCGGGTTTATCAGCCATTCTCGCGGAAGTTTTCAACGGTATTCGTTTGGTACAGGCTTTTGCTGCCGAAAATTACGAAATTGCCCGCTTTGGCCATGAAGCAGAACGCAGTCTCAAAGCAAAATACTCAGCCGAACGCCTCAAAGCGATTCAGATTCCCATCGTCGGATTTCTGGAAGCTTTAAGTGCGTTATCGTTACTGATTGTGGGAGCGTGGCAAATTTCCCAAAACAACTTGACAGTGGCAAATTTTTTCAGTTATCTAGCGGCGGCGGCGCTGTTAATTGATCCCATTGGTCATACTACTAACAACTACAACGAATTTAAGCAGGGTGAAGCATCTGTTGATCGCGTTTTTGAATTGATGGCAATTCAACCAACGGTGATCGAAAAAACAAATGCGATCGCTCTACCTCCAGTCAACGGCAAAGTAGAATATCGTCATATTTCCTTTGCTTATAAACCGGGAGAACCTGTATTAAAAGATATCAGTTTATTGGTATCACCAGGTGAAGCGATCGCTCTTGTGGGTGCTTCTGGCGCTGGTAAAACCACATTTGTCAATCTTCTCCCCCGTTTTTACGACCCCGAAACTGGTCAAATCTTCATTGACGGTGTTGATATTCGGGATGTGAAGCTGCACAGTTTACGGCGACAAATTGGGATTGTTCCTCAAGAAACCATCATGTTTTCGGGGACAATTGCCCAAAATATTGCTTTTGGACAAGATGTTTTTGACATGGAAGCAGTTATAGAGGCGGCGAAAATTGCTAATGCTCATCAATTTATTAGCCAACTGCCAGAGGGTTATCAGACTTGGGTGGGTGAACGTGGGGTAAACTTATCAGGTGGACAAAGACAAAGAATTGCGATCGCTCGTGCTGTTCTGCTCAATCCCCAAATCTTGATTCTTGATGAAGCGACATCAGCATTAGATTCTGAGTCAGAAGCACTGGTACAGGAAGCGCTGGAAAGATTGATGCAAAAACGCACAGTATTTATTATTGCTCACCGTTTATCAACCGTCAGACGGTGCGATCGCATTTTAGTTCTCGAACAGGGACAAATTGTTGAATCGGGAACTCATGAGGAATTATTAGCCTTAGAACGTCGCTATGCGCGGTTTTATGCCCAGCAATTTAGTTAGCTCCGAACTTTAGACATACGGAAAAATTAGCGATTGAGAAACCCTTCAAATGTCCTTTATGGATTTAGCATCATTTTTGCAAAAATAATTTCATTAACAATATCCATGACATCATTTATTACATCTTCTGCTGTTGATGGATCATGGATATATTGATTCAGTGACTTGAATTTTTCCGGTGAGATATTTCCCATTAGTTTACTATCCCAATTTTGTAGCATTTCGTCGAACACTTTTTTGGCATCACCATTAGTGCATACAATAGGAATCACCGGAATTTTTTCTTGTTTAGCATACAGATAAGTCTCATAAGTTCCGCCAACACCCCCCAGAAGAATAACCAAATCTGAATGTCGCAAACAATCGAGCCATTCATTAATACCTGACTCCGTATATTCGACTTTTCCACCCTTAAATACAGGTTGTTTTCCTCGTGGAACAACATGGGTTAACTTCTCGGTTAAGCGGATATTTTGTTGTGCGATTTTTTCAGCAAACTTATCAGCTACAACATAATCTACTCCCTCCCATCCACCTGTTATCAAGTTATAGTTGTATCCTGCTATTTTTTCACCAAGCTTTTGAGCGCACCAATTGATTTCATTAGGAATATTAAAGTATCCTGTGCCTGCAACTAAAATGCTTTTTTTGCTTCTGAGTTGAACAGCATCATTTTTAATAGAATCAGTAAGCTGATTGATAAATGCATTAAAGTTATGTGATGGATCAATGCTTAATTTATCCGAGATGAAAAACATAAACTCATCAATTCTTTGGGAAATTTCTATAATTTTTTCAGCCACATCATACATTGCTGAATGTTCGTGCGAAGATACTTCTGAACCGATGAGTTGTTTGGTTTTTTCTCTCTGTTGCTTCCAATATTTTATGTACTCGCTCTTACCTTCTTTGGTATATACATTCGCATCCTGTAAAACAACTGGAAAAACTTTTTGTTCATAATCCTTGCGTTTCATGATTTCAAGAGCTTCAAACATACAGTATTCCGATCGCAAATATTTGTCGCTGACAACAATAATCACATAGTTACCACGCCCGATTTCCTGCATGAAGTTCTGTATACTCTTGCCTAGTGTTAAGTAATTGCGATCGCGAATTAAGTTGTAATGTTCAGAAACAAGTGCTGCACAAATTTTATCAACTAATTCTTCGCGTTGACTGCCTAATTCACTCTGGTTATCTTTCCATGCATACGTTATGTATATCTGATTCATTCTTTTAAGATTTTCTTAGATGCTATAGAGAAGTTTGGAAACAATGAGTGAATAGAATTTACTACTACATAAACTCTCGTCCAACTACGTGGACTAAAAAATAACCCACGAGGCAAAGATGACTCTGAGCGTGGGTAACCATCAAAACTTTGGATTTTTGTTTGTGTAGTCGTGATTTATAATCGCCGATACTAAATAAAATTTTACTTTTATATTTGACAACTGACCTACGTATTTTCTCGCAATTCAGATTTCTGCATTTCTACAATTCAGCATTGCTTGTAGAGACGTTGCATTGCAACGTCTCTTATCTTATTAGATTATTCGTCGTGTCAGTTACAGCAGATTTAATCTCAATCAGTCTGTCGCTATGAAAAAGAAAATAGCTGTAATCTTACTATTTTTTAGACTGAATTTGCTGCACTAAATCATAAAAAGGTTGCCAATTATCTTCCTGAGCAATTGATTCCCAAATAGATTCAATTACAGGTCTTAATAATGCAGTTTTAGGATTATGATCAGCTAGAGTTTGGGCAATTACATCGATGCAATCGCGCTCCAAATCATTCAAAATTTTATGGTATAGTATGCACCAATCATCAAAAATTCCTGACGCGCCCGGTACTGGCACAATATCTGAACTATTCATCACAAAACCTGGCTCATCTCGCCATTTAGATGAAAAAGTCCGAGCCATCTCATAAAAGAATTGGTGATAACCAACTTGGCTCTCTTTCAAGAATTCAATCGTGAGATTTAAGAGTTCCTTAGCCTCTGGATGCGGCAACTCCACAAAACCTAACTTTTTCAACATCAAAGAACTGTATTCAGCTTGATAATACTCATCAAATATTGCTAATCCAGCTTCCATTTCCTCTTTATCGATAATCGCCTTTAAAGGTTCCTGGAACATTTGTAAATTCAACTGACAAATACTTGGTTGATTACCGTAACAGTAGCGTCCATAATAGTCAAAATATGCAGCTATAAAGGATGGGTTGTAAGTCGGGATAAACGCGTAAGGGCCATAGTCAAAACTCTCTCCAGTAACCGACATATTGTCAGTATTAAGGACTGCATGACAAAAACCAGCCGCCATCCACTGGGCTACTAATTCTGCAACTCGTTTCACTAATTCGGCGTAAAACAAGGCATATTTATTTTGTTCATCACTTAAGTGTCGATAATACTGCTCAATTACGTGGTCTAACAGCTTCTTAGTTAAATCTGGACGCTGGAAATAGTGCAGTCGCTCAAAAGTGCCAAACCGAATATGAGAACTACTCATCCTAATCATCACAGATGAACGGGTAGGCGAAGGTTCATCGCCCCGCCAGAGGGGTAAACCTGTTTCAATCATACTTAGACAGCGCGAGGTACGTACACCCAATTGGTGTAGTGCTTCGGCAGCCAAAACTTCCCGCACCCCACCTTTGAGCGTGAGCATACCATCGCCACCACGGGAGTAGGGCGTTCTCCCAGAGCCTTTCGTGCCAAAATCGTACAATTCGCCATCAGTGGCACGTACTTGTCCGTAGAGAAAGCCTCTACCATCACCTAACTGTCTGTTATATTCACCAAATTGATAGCCGTGGTAACGTAGTGCCAACAAGGGTTTACGCCCCTGAAATTTGCCAAAAGCTGTGATAAAATCTTCGTCTTTGACTAGTTGGGGGTCTAAACCCAAGCGGGGTAGTAGTGCATCGTTACGCCAACGCAGGAGGTGTTGAGGAAATTCCTCTGCTGCAACCTCATCGTAGTAGTCGTCGCCTAGAGATTCTAAAGCGCTTTCGTAGTTGAGGGAGAGAAAAGGATTGCTAGAATTTTTGTAGTTTGGAGTTTCGGCCAGAGTCATTACGAGCAAAGCTTAATTCATTCTTCCCTTAATACTACCTCTGGCTTCAGCATCAGCATAGACGCAAAAAGCGACCCATATCTAAAATATGGCAGCGTCACCATCAAAATCTGGAGCGCATAATGGATAAAGTTTTGCAATTAAAGAAAAAGTTAACTCAATTAGCTATTTTAGACGCTACATTTGAGGTTTTTGGCTCAGAATCACACCAATATAAATTCAAACCTTGCTTGAGTAACAAAGATATTCAAGTATTTGAATCTAGATACAATATTACGCTACCAAGTGAATATCGAAACTTTCTCTTAGAAGTTGGTAATGGTGGTGCGGGGCCAGGATACGGTTTATCTGGACTGTCGGGAATTGAATCTGAAGATGTCACCCCAGAAAAACTATACCAAGAGAACTACGAAATTCTCTCTAAACCATTTCCTTTAACAGAGGCATGGAATGATTTGGATTTGATTGTCAAGAATAATACGGGTTTTGTTATCAACAATGATGCCTACTTCGATGATAAATTTATCCAGGGCACTCTCACCATTACAAATTATGGTTGTGGAATTTATGCGATGTTAGTCATTACCGGGGAGCAGTCAGGAAAAATCTGGATAGATGACCGGACTAATGATAATGGGATATATCCTGCTTCTTTGAGTTTTTGTCATGCTTTCCATGACACCGACCCTGATGATTTTCATGCAGATAGTGATGAAGAGCAGCCTATAAGTTTTTATGATTGGTATGAAGACTGGCTTAACCGAAGTTTGGATCAAATCCGCCAGTCTTCGTAATTCGTAATTCGTAATGACGCTCCTACGTTGCTAATGCTTCGTTATTCGCTATCGAGGGTCATTATCCATTACGAATTATTTTAATATTGAGGTGCTTGCCAATTAGGATTTATGAGACTTGTCAAAATATGATCTTCCCATTGCCCATTAATTAACAAATAGTCTCTAGCATATCCTTCAACAACAAAACCGAGTCTTTTAAGTACATTGCCACTACGCTGATTGTGAGGCATATAATTAGCCATAACCCGATGAAAATTTGACTCTTGAAAAAGATATTGAGTTGCGGCTTTTAAAGCTTCTGTCATATATCCTTTACCTTGTTTACTTTCCGCAAGGCTATATCCCACATAGCAAAAATGAGCGGCACCCCGGACAAAATTACTAAAATTTACAGTTCCAATAATTACGGTTGGATTTTTTTTTGTAAAAATAAATAGCTTTAATGATTGACCATTAATAAATTCCAGAAAACTATTCTCTATCTGATACTGCCAATATTCTTCAGTGAAAAAACCATCAGCCCAAAGAGGGTAGAATGGAGTAAGATAAGTTTTGTTATGAATAAAGTATTTGAGAATTTGGGGTATATCTTCATGGATCGCCGCTCGTAAGAACAGGCGATCGCTTGTAATTAGTGGCAGTTCTGATATCATAAATTACTTCATCGACGGGATCTCTTCCCGGAACATTCTCTAGATTTTGTAAATTCTCTCATAACTCGCGGTTTCGCAGCAGTGAGATTAGCTGTATTATTATGTTCCAATTTGAATAATCAGTGATCTAAGTATGGGTGTTTTGCCAAAAACGCCATTCTTCCGCTTTACTTCCAACAGATAGGGTGAGTATTTTTGCTGTGAATCTGCCATTCCACCAAAATCTTGATAAGCTGATGTCTAATATCTAGAGCCAAAGGATTGAGAGCCAATGGGTGATAAAGGACAGTACGCGGCATAACTTCGATGAAATAGCTTTGCCCAAACGCTGTACCGCCGGAAATTCAACCAAAAGACAGCTCAAGATTTAACCCAGTCTACAAGAAGGATAGTGATGTGGTGGGAATACGCTACGATTGGCAGGAATTAGAGATTCGGGCGATATACAACACGCCATTGCTAGAGCTTATTTATCAAGCTGCTAGCGTGCATCGCCAATATCATGACCCAACAAAAATACAAGTTTGTAAGCTTATATCTATTAAAACGGGAGGTTGCCCAGAAGATTGCAGCTACTGTGCTCAATCTTCCCGCTATAAAACAGAGGTAAAGGCGGAAGCACTCCTAGAAAAGGAAACGGTAGTTAGCATCGCCCAGAAAGCGAAAGAAACTGGTGTTAGTCGTATCTGCATGGGTGCTGCTTGGCGCGAAGTGCGGGATAACTCACAATTTGAGGAAGTCCTGGAAATGGTCAAGGATGTAACCGCAATGGGTTTAGAAGTGTGCTGCACTCTGGGTATGTTGACGGCAAATCAGGCCCGGAAATTGGAAGAAGCGGGACTCTATGCCTACAACCATAACTTAGATACCTCGCAGGAATATTACAGCACAATTATTACCACGAGAACTTATAGCGATCGCTTGAACACAATCGAGAATGTCCGTCAGACAAATGTTACCGTATGTTCCGGCGGTATCCTCGGTTTGGGCGAAACTGTTGATGACCGGGTTGGGATGTTACAAACTCTGGCAAACTTACATCCGCATCCAGAGTCTGTGCCAATTAATATTCTCTCCCAAGTACCAGGCACACCCTTAGAAGATCAGCCTGATGTCCCCATTTGGGATATTGTGCGAATGATTGCCACAGCCAGAATTTTAATGCCAGCTTCTGATGTGCGTCTGAGTGCTGGGAGAGCTAGACTTTCTCAAGTAGAACAAGCTTTCTGCTTTATGGCAGGAGCCAATTCTATCTTTTCTAGCGACGATAACAAAATGTTGACGGTGACAACTCCCTGTCCAGATTACGATAGTGACCGAGAAATGCTGAATTTACTTGGTTTGGGAATGCGTCCGCCTTCCCAAAGACAAGAAAAGGTAGCAAGTCCGGCTGTTGTGGGATAAATATTTGATTTGGTGTAAAACATTTAGTCAAGGATTTAGATCCAGACTAAATGTTTTTTGTTGTGCCTTTCTTGAACAAGGTTGCCGCTATTCTCCTTCAAATGAAGTCAAGAGTTTTCTTAACAGCACAATAAGTAATTCCCGCTCTGACTGCTCCAAAACATTGAGTATGCGATGCTCATTGGCAACATGAGCTTCTACGGCTTTCTCAATTAAGTTGAAACCTTCTTCTGTCAGTTTAATTAAAGTGCCGCGCCGATCACTCGGATCAGGAATTCTTTGTACCAACCCAGCTTTCTCCAGTTGGTCGATGCGATGAGTCATTGTGCCGGATGAAACCATCAACGTGTTAAACAATGCCGTTGGTGATAGCTGGTAAGGAGCGCCAGAGCGACGTAAAGTCGCTAACACATCAAATTCCCCAAGATTCAGACCAAACTGAGAAAACGTCTCTTGGATTGCGTGTTCAAAATGCTTGGCTACCCGTCCCATCCGCCCAATTACTCCCATTGGCGATACATCCAAATCAGGACGCTCACGTTGCCATTGCGCCAAAATCATATCGACTGAATCGGAAGCCATTGTGCTGATTGCTTATACAAGTTTCTTGATATCAAATATCTTAACATCAAGATAAATGCTAAAATCTCGATATCAAGTATCTTGATGTCGAGATAAGTTTCATGAAGATAAAGACTGCCGGAAGGTTTGATATTTGGCTGACAGCCTTAGCACCAGCAATCTGGGGAACTACGTACATTGTGGCAACCGAACTTTTGCCACCGAATCATCCATTGTTAGTTGCAGCATTGCGATCGCTACCCATCGGTATTTTTCTAACCGCAAGTTTGCGACAACTCCCCAAAGGGATTTGGTGGTGGCGGATTTTGCTGCTGGGAGGGTTGAATATTGGTATTTTCCAAGCCTTGTTATTTGTGGCAGCCTATCGTCTTCCCGGTGGAGTAGCAGCAACTGCGGGAGCAATTCAACCGTTATTGGTAGTGATATTTTCGTGGCTATTACTGGGCGATCAAGCATCAAAACGATCAATTATCGCTGCCATTGTTGGATTTATTGGCGTTGGTTTATTGGTTCTCAGTCCTGCGGCTCGTCTTGATTGGATCGGAATTGGCGCTGCGATCGCGGGAGCAGTAACAATGGGCTTAGGAACGACATTAACCAAACGCTGGAAACGTCCAGTTTCTCTGCTGGTGTTTACGGCATGGCAATTGGCAATCGGCGGGATGATTCTTTTACCTATTGCCCTAGTTGTTGAAAAACCGTTGACTAACCTGAGTGTGACAAACCTATTGGGATTTGTCTATTTGGGTTTGGTGGGAACTGGGTTAGCTTATATGCTTTGGTTTCGGGGAATTGAACGATTAAAAGCCACAGCTGTTTCTTGCTTGGGATTGATGAGTCCGGTAGTTGCAACACTGATGGGATTTCTGGTGTTACATCAAACGCTAACACCAATTCAATTGATTGGAGCAGCGATCGTACTAGTGAGTGTTTTAGTGGGACAACAAACTAATCGATTAGGCGATCGTTCGACTACTTTGAAGCGAAACTTGTTATGAATTGAGGGACAGACAGAATGCCCGTCCTTCAATCATCGGTTGATAGGTTGAATGTATCTCTCGGTTAAATTATTTTGGCAGTCCGCAAACCGAACAGCAGACCGACAGCCAAACCAAAGAATAAAGCTAAAAAGCCGATGTAAGCTACAATTGCAAACATTTATGTTTCTCCACAATAGTTTCTAAATCTATTGAATCATTAGTTGTTGGGCATTGGGCATTGGAAAACTTTTCCTCAATCCCCAGTCGCCAATCCTCAATTCCCAGATTGCGATAGAATACAGCCCACGGGCGCTTGTTAGGGATTGGGCAATGACTTCTGTAATTAATGTGAATTTACCAGAGCAGTCTTATGAGATTGCGATTGCACCTTCGAGTTTAGATCAACTGGGTCAGCAGATGGCCAGTCTGAAGCTAGGCAAGAAGGTATTGCTGGTTTCTAATCCGACGATTTTTAAGCATTTTGGGGAAAGAGCGATCGCATCCCTAACATCTGCTGGATTTGAAGTTGCTAGCTGCACCCTACCACCTGGGGAACGTTACAAAACCCTCAATTCCATCCAAAAACTTTACGATATCGCCTTGGAAAACCGCCTAGAACGTTCTTCGACTATGGTGGCTTTGGGCGGAGGTGTAATTGGCGATATGACTGGCTTTGCGGCGGCAACTTGGCTGCGCGGCATTAATGTTGTCCAAGTGCCTACCACTCTCTTGGCGATGGTAGATTCGGCAATTGGTGGCAAAACTGGCGTGAATCATCCCCACGGTAAAAACTTGATTGGGGCATTCCATCAACCACGCTTGGTTTTGATTGATCCAGAAGTATTGAAAACTCTTCCTATGCGTGAGTTTCGGGCAGGCATGGCAGAAGTTATTAAGTACGGTGTGATTTGGGATGCCGAATTGTTTGCCCAGTTGGAAGCAAGTAAACGCCTCGACCAACTCCGCTATGTAAAGCCTGACTTGATAAACACCATATTAACGCGCTCTTGTCAAGCTAAAGCTGATGTTGTTAGCAAAGATGAAAAAGAAGGTGGATTGCGGGCAATTCTCAACTATGGACATACCATCGGTCATGCAGTGGAAAGTTTGACTGGTTATCGTCTAGTAAATCACGGTGAAGCAGTGGCCATTGGCATGGTAGCAGCCGGACAAATTGCTGTGGATTTGGGAATGTGGCAAAAGGAAGACACGGAACGTCAAAACGCTTTAATTCAAAAAACGGGTCTACCAACCAAGTTACCAACTGGGATAGATATTGAAGCAATTATTGACGCGTTGCAACTAGATAAGAAAGTCAAAGCGGGGAAAGTGCGGTTTGTTTTACCAACGGAGATTGGTGTAGTGACAGTTACCGATGAGGTGCCATCGGAAATTATTCGGCAAGCGTTGCGGGGAATGTGAACAATTTACAATTTAACATTAGTTGCTCTGTCCAACGTATCCGTGTTTTAGAAGCAGCAGCGATGCCTTCTCTACGAGAGGCTTTGCCAACGGCGGTAAACTACGCTTTTTTCATCTGTCTAATTTTATGCTTTTTTGAATCCTTTACTCCTGTAATTACCGCTGGAGCTGGTAAATGGCAGCGTGCGGTCAAAGGATGGTCAACAAAAGAAGGGTGGTTTATCTTAAAAAATAACCGATCTTACCTCGGTTATCAATGCTTATAAAAATAAAAACCCCCTCCTCGCTTGCGCGGGGAAGGGGCTAAGGGTGCGGATAGTCTAATATCCGCCTTCTTCTTCGTATTCTGGCTGTCTTTCTTTGACTTTCTTGGGAATATTCACGGGCTTCGGCGCATCTTCCCAAGCATCGCCCTCTACGTCGTCATAATCATCGTATTCATCAACGTATGGCTTGCTATAGGGCTGGGCTTCATACTTTAGCGGCTGCGGTTGTTGATACCTGTCGTTGCCTGTTGCTTCGCTCCAGTTATCTTCTTCCTCGTCTTCTTCGTATTGAATAGATTCATACTGCCGCGCTTTCATTACCTGACGCTGTGGCCTTTCTTCTTCCACATAGTCTTCATTCCATTCTTCTTCCCGCGCTACAGGTTCGGGGGCGCGAACTTTTTGCCTGGGTGGCTGCAATGGCACTCCACTAGGAAGTTGTTTATCTGGTGTAACTTGGCGTGGTGGAGTATAGCCGTATTCTTCTTCTATATCTCGTTCCCAAGGTGCTTTGCCGATACCAAGGCGCTCTAGTAAACCAACTGTCAACTGGTCTACTCGTTCTTCGGCTCCCTCAAACACAATCAATCGATTGGGGCCAGTGCTGACAATTTCATCCACTGAGAACTCGTAAGTACTCAGAAATTGATCGGGAATTTGGGGCAATCCTAAAGAAGCAATAACTATGGAGTTGAGCTTGCCAGTTTCGCCGTTGAACTTGAAGCCCCGAACTTTGCCTAATACTTCGCCTGTTTCTGTAATTACTTCCCAGTTAATCAAATTGCTGAGAGATTCAACTTCGATATCTTCAATTACATCTTCGTTATCAACTAGGATGACATCACCAATCTGGCTGATGTTGTTGAGGTACATATAGCGCGGTATGCCCGAAATAGAGATCAGGCTGTCTCGCAAACCAAGAGCCACAACCTCTCGTTGATCAATATCAACCCAGACTTGACTGATGATGCCTAACCGCTTGCCGTTATCGCGGGTAATCACCTGGGTATTTAATATGTCGGAACGCCTAATTATCTGTTCAGAGGTCATTCTATACCGAGTCCTGATCTCCAATCCGGTTTATATATACACTATTATTAACAAAAATTCAAGCAGATGTATTGGATGATTGTAATTTAATCCCCAAAACTTGAGTGTAAGCTCCTCGTGCTTGAGTAACGCCAATTGTGCGTTCGGCTGATTCTATCATCGGACGACGCAAACTCACAACTATAAATTGCGCTTGTTGTGACTGCTGTTTAATCATTCTAGCTAATCGTTCTACGTTTGCCCCATCTAGGAACATATCTACTTCGTCAAAGGCGTAAAAGGGCGATGGACGGTAGCGTTGCAGGGCAAAGATGAAGCTCAAGGCTGTGAGTGATTTTTCTCCCCCAGACATGGAAGCTAGGCGCTGTACGGGTTTGCCTTTGGGGTGCGCGACTAAATTCAATCCGCTGCTAAAAGGATCTTCAGGATTTTCGAGTTGTAAATAGCCGTCACCGTCTGAAAGAATGGCAAAAATTGATTGAAAGTTTTCGTTCACAGCATCGAAAGCTTCTTTAAAAGCAAGTTGCCGCAATGTGGTAAAGTTTTCAATCCGCAAAAGTAGTTCGGTGCGTTCCCCTTCTAGTGTTTCTAATTTTTGTGTGAGTTCTTGGAGACGGTTTTGGGTGCGTTCGTATTCTTCTAACGCCAGCATATTAACAGGTTCCATTGCCTGTAAGCGTTTGGTAAGCGATCGCAATTCTTTTTGCAATTCTTCCAAATCTACCTTATCTGGAACTTCTGGCAAGGGATTTGGTAATTCTGCTCCTACATCTCGCAACTGGCTTTGCAGTGCAATTAGTTCCTCTCGGCGCTTCTCTTGGGTTTCTTTGAGTTTTTCGATTTCCCATTGCAATTGTTGCTGGCGCAAAAGATGCGATCGCACTTCCTGTTCTGTAGCGTCGCGTTTTTGTTTCTCTTCTCCCAAATTCTGCTCCATTTGGCTGAGATTGGCGCGGGTTTGGGTGATTTGGTCGTCTATTGTTGTGGTTTGTGCAAAGACGCGATGAATAGCGTCTCTACAAGAGATTTGTTGGGTTTCGTATTCGGTGATTCGCGTTTCTGCTTCTTGGATTTTTTCTTGTAAACGTTGTTGCTGATTTTCCAAATTTTTTAATCTTTGTTCAGCTTCGCGTAATGCTGTCTCCCGTTGTTGCAATTGTTGCTCTTGAATTTTAATATTCGCCTGGATTTGCTGCCATTCGCTGGGGGTTTGAGATGCTTCCAACTCTGCTAAAGCGTGTCGCAATTGTTGCAACTGAGTTTCTTGTCCAGGTAATTCCCGCTCTAAAATTTCCAGACGGGATTGAGCAATGGCTAACTTTTCGCTGTTTTGGGCAAGTTGCGATCGCGTCCCCTCTAATTGCGTTGTCAAATTCTTAATATCTTTTTGCAACTGTTCCAATTGCAGCTGCTGTTCGCGGCGCGCTTGACGCGCTTCTGTGAGTTCTTGGGTGAGTTTTTTAGTTCTGGCTGACAAAGTTGCGATCGCTTCGGTACAACGCTCTAAAACCCGCTCAATGTCCACCAAGCGAGTTTTTAAAGCGATCGCTTCATCAGATTCCGCCGCTTCCGCATTGCCAAAGCGCAACGCCGAACGATTGCTGTTGCTACCACCAGTCATTGCACCGCTGGTTTCCAGAAGTTCCCCGTCTAAGGTGACGATGCGATACAGTCCTAAATTTTTCCGCGCCGCCTCAAGGCTGGAAAAAACTACTGTGTTACCGAAAACATAGCTGAATACATCTTGGTAACGGCGATCGCAATCGACTAAGTTAACAGCATAGTTAACGAAACCGCTAGCAAAACGCAGCGTTGCATCTTGAGTAAATTTGGGAGCGTGAATTTTATTCAGCGGTAAAAAAGTCGCCCTCCCTGCACGCTTCTGTTTGAGCAATTCAATACCCGCTGCGGCTACACTATCATCTTCCACCACAATATGTCCCAAGCGTCCACCGGCAGCCATTTCCAAAGCTAGCTGATGGCGGGGTTCAACCTTTCCTAACTGCACAACTAAGCCACAAAGTCCAGGCATTCCCGATTGTAAAATGACTTTACTCGCTTGGGTTCCTTGGACTTCTTGCTGTGCTTGCGCTTGTGCTTCTATTTTATCCAACTGGCGTTGTTTTTCCCGTTGTTCAGAAAGTAAGCGTTTTTGGGTTTCTTGTTGGATTTGTAATTCTTGTTCTGTGGCTGAGAGATTTTGGGCTAAATTTTGGATGGGTTCGCTAGAGGCGTTAAATTCTGTTTCAACTCGACTGCACTCAGTTTGTTTTTGAGCTAATTCGGGTTCGTCACGTTCAATTAACTGGGTTTGCTCTTGGATAAGCTGCTGTAACTGATTATTTCGTTCCCTGAGTTGTGCTTGTTCTGTGCGTTGCGGTTCCAGAGTTTGCAGCAGAGTTTCAATTTGACGGTTGAATGCCGTTTGTTGCTGCACCCACGCTTCGGAAGCTGAGGCGATTTCGGCGGCGGCTTCGCGGGAGGTTTCTAGAGCTTGGTGCGCTTCATTTCTTTGGTGTTGGGAAGACGCGATGAATTGCGTCTCTACAATTTGTGTTTCGGCGATTTCTTGTAGGGAATGGCGGTGTTTTTGAATATCTTGTTGAGTTTGAGCTAGACGTTTGGCAGTTTCTTGAGAAGCTGTTTCTAATTCCGTTAGCTGACGCTGGAGTTGTTTTCGTTCTGCTTCTTGGGTGGCGAGGGTAGATTGTACCGCCAAAAGTTCATCTTCACCCAATGCTTTGACATGGGCGTTGAGTTGTTCAAGTTCAGCAGTTTTTTGAACGATTTCGGAATTTAGGTTTGTGAGTTGGTTAGTGAGTTCAGTAGAATTGCGATCGCCTGTTTGAATTTCGTGAACTAACTTTTCTTGTTGTGCTTGCAAGGAACGCCATGATAAAACAGCTTCCCAAGATTGCTTGGCCAGAAATTCTGTGCGGAGTTTTTGATATTTCTCAGCTTTAGCACGATCTTGGGAAAGGCGATCGCGTTGTGCAGTTAATTCCGTTTCAATAATCCGACAGCTATCTTCCTTTTCCTTTACCTCATCTAAAGTTGATTTGGCTTGAATGATTTTGCGATCGAACGCCGCTACACCAGCCAATTCATCAATAATTTCCCGCCGTTCCCGTGCATTCATCGAGATAATGCTGGTGACATCCCCTTGCAGCACCACGTTATAACCTTCAGGATAAACCCGCAGGTTACTTAGTTGCTGATGCAACTCTGTCAGCGTACAAGCTTCACCATTGATATAGTAATTCGACGTGTAACTTCCTTGGTGAGTGACTCGTAGCCTTCTTGTAACACTCCACTCTCCCGATTTTGGATTTTGGACTTCGGATTTCGGATTTTCTTCCTCTGCTTCCTCTGTTTTCTCACTCTGCACCTTTGCGTCTTTGTGTGAGATTTCATCCGACAAATCAAACGTCACAGTGACGCTAGCCTCAATAGAAGCACGTCCTTTAGAGGTTTGAGTGTTATTTACCAAATCTGGCAGGCGATCGGCTCGCATCCCCTTAGAACTGGAGAGTCCTAGGCAAAATAGCAGTGCATCTAAAATATTCGATTTACCCGAACCATTTGGCCCAGATATGACAGTACACCCCGGTAGCAAAGGGACTGAGGTAGTGCCACCGAAGGATTTGAAGTTCGTAAGTTCCACGCGCTTGATGTGCACCATAGGCGCTGGTTCACTGGGCTAATGAAGAACAAGTGTATCAACTAATTAAAAATTCGCAAGAGGGTAGGAGGGAAATTTAGGATTATCGTAGACGAGTAGCAGCTTACCGCAGGCTACCGCACAGGGGAGGAAAATCGTGGTTCAGAGAAAACCAGAATATAGCGGTTCTCGTTTACGTAAGGTACACCCGTAGGGGCACGGCACTGCCGTGCCCCTACACCTCGTGAAATGTTGTACTGCATCTGAATGGGAACCACAATATTACTAGAGTTAGCATGAGCATGATATTTAATTGCACGCCCTTAGCAATATTAAAAAAATAGCTGCTACGGACGCTCACTAGAACACCAATTCAGTAATCCTGGAAGAACCTATCCCCCACAACCCCTCGACCTTGGCGTAAGCCTGCCGTTAAGCATAGAGGGGAGTTTGGCTCACCCTTCCCTAGCAGGGAAGGGGGCTGGGGGGTTAGGTTTTTGATTACTGAATCGATGCTCTATGTACTAGTATTTTGTCAAGCTAGTTTTGAGGATTTGTAGTAAGGAATTTAGTCCTTATTTTCTAAGCACTAAATTCCTTACTACTAACTTGCAAATACCAAACAGGGACTTACATCTGTGTAAGTCCCTGTTTGGCTTTCATGCCGATGTTAACTGAAAGCTTCAGTTATTCTTCTTTTATGGCTTTTTCACAGTTTCAACTTTTGCTTCCACCTTCACCGTCTTCACACCTTGAACTTCTTTCGCCAAGGTTTCAGCTTTCTGGAGTTCTTCAGCAGAAACCGCTGTGCCTTTGAGGATAATTTCACCCTCTTTATTTTCAACTTGTAACTTATTGCCTGGTAAGCCTTTATTCAACTTTTCGCTAACTTCAGTTTTCAAGTTGCTCTTAGCTTTTGTTGCTGCCGTTTTTTCAGAATCGGTTTTAACTTTAGTGCCTGTACTAGCTGCTAAAGGAGTCGTTCCTTTTGCTGGAACCTTAGTAGTAGTTTTATCCGCAGTTTGATTTATCTGAGAAGCTGGTGTTGCTGGTGCTTGAGCAGCTTGATTGGTAGTGCTCGGAGTTTCCAAACCAGTTTTAGGAGCTTCTTGGCAGCCAAAAGTACCAACTACTAAAATGCCACTAACTAGCAATAGAATTAGCTTTTTCATTATCTATCTCCGAATTGAGTACTTGAAGCGATTAATTGATGTGTGTGTCAAAATAATTCGTAATTGATAATGACGCTAGCGGACTCGCTAACGTAATTCGTAGTTGCACTTCTAGAGGGTTTGTCCCCTCCACTATCTTGTTGACCACTAAATTTTTAACTTAGTGTTGGCTTTGTACCCTGTTAATTACGAATTACGAATTACGAATTACGAATTACGAATTATTTAGTCATAGTGAGGAGCAGATGTTAAAAAACAATTAAAAATGAAGTAGCAAAAGTGCCTAAGCAAGCGCTCAGGTTACTGAAAATTCAAACTTAGACGATTTCTTGAAGCTAAGTTTTTGCGGCCAGTTTTAAGAAATGCCAATTTAATTTTCCTGACGGCTGCTAACATTGATGGCTCTGCATACAGCCTGTAGCTCTCGATGAATTTAACGTAGATGCTGAGTAGCTATTTCAATGGTAGATTATGCCACCCCACAGTGGTGACTCGATGTTATCAGATTTGAGTCAATTTGGCGATGTCTATGACGAATTCCAAATTTCAGCGTTTTTGCAATCCTGTGCCAGCAAAATTACCAACAAAATGTTACTTTAGAAAACTATGGCTTACTTACAATGCCCGAAATATCAGGAAAGATTAGCCAATGCCTTACCTTACTTCTGCCAGCGAAATTAGTGACATTGTTGCTGAATATACCAATGTTAAAACTCTGTGGATAGATACAGAAGTGGCTGACTATAAAAGTCGTAATCCCCGACTATCGCTGATTCAGGTATTAGATAATCCTCAAGATATGAGTGGCGATCGCGTCTACCTTTTAGATGTCCTAGATCAGCCTCATATTATAGCTGAATTTGTTGAAGAAATTATGATAAATTCTGCTATTGAAAAAGTTTTTCACAACGCCAGTTATGATCTAAAGTTTCTCGGTAACAAGAAAGCCAAAAATATTACTTGCACCTTGGAAATGGCAAAAAAAATCCCTTACTATCTTTTGCCATTACCCAACTACCAACTCAAAACTATAGCTACATCACTTTGTAGCTTTAACAACATCGATAAACAAGAACAACAAAGCGATTGGGGAAAACGTCCCTTGACTGAAGAACAGATAGAGTATGCTTACTTAGATTGTATTTATCTTGCACAAATCCACTCAATTTTGTTAGGATTACAAGCCCAAGCTAGCCCCAACCCCGCAACGGAAGACTTAGTATCACTAAGTACCAGATACTCTCAACTTGAGCAGCAATGGAAGTTGTTGAATTCAGAATTTGAGCATTTGCAAGAACGGATGAAAAAAGCCATGCAGGCTCAGAATATATCTGAAACTTCTTATTACAAACTGACTAGCTATGAGCGTACTACAGTCAAAGCTACTTTTACAGAATTAGCAAGGCTAGCACAAAATGAAGGTATTAATTTAGATTTTCCCATTACACTAACTCAAAAACTCCAAAAAGATTTAGGGCAAAATCTGGAACAACTTTCTGTAGATATTGACAAAAGTACTTCTTGGCGACTAACTCCCAAAACTCAAGAGAGTGAAACAGAAGATGAGTAAATTGTTCATCAGGCTACAAATGCCAGAATTTATGGAGTTATTATTTAGAATAAATCTTAATATTTTAAATATATTTTTTCGATAAGTATTCTAAAAAACATGAACAACAGTAGTTTTCTGTTCAGAAATCTCTTGTCAAGAAACTTAGAGATGACAATGGGAAAGAGCGAAATTGGCATTTTTTATACTTCATCTTTTATCATCTATCCTACACATAATAATTAAATAAAGTTAGTGAATATCAAGTAAAATTGTCATTTGATTTTATACTTCTATCAAAAGTTAGAATAATTATTGAGTTCAAGAATTAAAATCTAGATTTTGATACTAATTTAGTTCAGGCGTTATGGCGGTTTATATTAAATTATGAGACGGCGTTTATTTGGGCAAAAGCGAACAAGGGTAAATCAAATATTTACCATAGCTATTTTTACTACATTGACTACAATTAGCAGTATTTCTTGTAGTAAGAATGACAATGTGTTGGTGACAGAAATAGGAGTCAGCCAACCTAGCCGTCGTTCAGCTACAGCTTCCATTGGTGGGGAATTCTATCTTCAGGGAAAGAATCAGCATTTAAACGGTGATTTACAAGCTGCGATCGCTTCATATAGTAAGGCAATTGATCAAAATTCTCAATATGGCGCTGCTTACAACGGGCGGGGATTAGTCTACTTTGATTTGGGAGACAAGGAAAAAGCGATCGCAGATTACAATCAAGCCCTTCGTATCAATTCTAACGACGCGGAAGCCTATAATAACCTAGGGAATGCCCGCGCCTCACTAGGAGGTAACAGAGAAGCAGTTAAAGATTACAGTGAAGCGATTCGTCTGAATCCCAACTATGCCGAAGCCTACAATAACCGGGGGAATGCCCGCGCCACCAATGGGGACAAAAAAGGCGCACTAGATGATCTTGACCAAGCGATTCTCCTCAACCCCAAATATGCGATCGCCTATAATAACCGAGGAAATGCCCGTGCTGCCAATGGAGATCCACAGGGTGCGATCGCAGATTACAATCAAGCCATTCGCCTTAACCCTAACTTTGCCCCTGCCTATAATAACCGAGGAAATGCCCGCGCCACCAATGGAGACAAACAGGGGGCACTCAAGGACTTGGAACAAGCAGCAAACATTTTTCAAAATCAGGGCAACAATGAGTTATACCAACAGGTGACGAAAAACATCAAAGAACTTGGACAGTAGGGAGTGGGGAGTGGAGAGTGGGAAGCAGGGGGAGCAGGGAGCAAGAAAAAAGAGTTTTCCCCTCTGCCTCTTCTCCATGCCCAATCCCCAATCCTCTATTCTTCAATCAATGGGCTGCGGAGGTCTTCTACCATCGCTTGAATTTCTGCTGGAGGAGGTGGTGTTAAGCGCGAAACCACTAAGGTAACAGCAAAGTTAATTAGCATACCCAAAGTACCAATTCCTTCAGGAGAAACCCCAAAAAACCAAGGTTGCATACCGCCAAACTTGACGCCGACAATGTAGATGATCGTAAAAATTAAACCCGTCAACATGCCGGCGATCGCACCTTCAGAATTGGTGCGTTTGTCGAAAATTCCCAGGAAAATCACCGGGAAGAAACTAGCAGCAGCTAAACCAAAGGCAAAAGCTACCACCTCACTCACAAATCCCGGCGGATTCACCCCAAAATATCCGGCGAGGACGAGGGAAAAACCTACCATGATCCGCCCGACAAACACCCGTTTTTGTTCTGATGCTGTGGAATCTATGATGCGGTAGTAAATATCGTGGGCGATGGAACTGGAAATTACCAGCAACAAACCGGATGCTGTAGACAAAGCAGCAGCCAAACCACCAGCCGCTACCAAGCCAATCACCCACGGAGGCAGATTAGCTACCTCTGGGGTGGAAAGTACGATAATATCTCGGTCAATCTTTATTTCATTGGTGTCTTTGTTTGGGGTTAACTGGAGACGGCCATCCTTATTTATGTCATCAAAAGCCAACAGTTTAGTTTTTTCCCACTTGGCCGCCCAGTCTAGCTGCTGCACTTCTGCAACTGTATGATTGTGCAGGGAATCAATCAGGTTGTAGCGGGCAAACATGGACAGGGCTGGAGCAGTGGTATAAAGAATAGCAATAAATAGTAGTGCCCAACCAGCAGAAAAGCGAGCTGCACGCACACTCTTTACTGTGTAAAACCGGACAATAATATGGGGTAAGCCAGCAGTGCCTACCATCAGGGCAATGGTGGTGAACAGCACATCTAGCATCGACTTGTTCACAAATGGCTCAGTATACTGCTTAAACCCCAGGTCAACCTGAATTTTATTGAGTTTGTCAGCAATATCACTGAAGGTAAATGCTAGCTGGGGAACAGGATTACCAGTGAGAAACCAGGCGATCGCGATCGCTGGAATCAGGTAAGCAAAAATCAACACACAGTACTGTGCTACTTGTGTCCAGGTAATGCCTTTCATCCCCCCCAACACAGAGAAAAAGCCCACGATCACCATACCGATGATCACACCTGTATTGATATCTACTTGGAGGAAGCGGCTAAAAACAATGCCCACGCCCCGCATTTGTCCAGCAACGTAGGTGAGGGAGACGAAAATGGCTGCAACTACTGCCACCAGACGAGCGATATTAGAGTAGTAGCGATCGCCTACGAAATCTGGCACTGTATACTTACCAAATTTCCGTAGGTAAGGAGCCAGTAATAATGCCAGCAGCACATAGCCGCCAGTCCAGCCCATTAAATAAATAGAACCGTCGTAGCCCAAAAAAGAAATCAGCCCCGCCATTGAAATGAACGAGGCTGCGGACATCCAGTCGGCGGCGGTGGCCGCACCATTAGCAATTGAAGGTATCCCTTGACCTGCTATAAAGAAGTCTTTACTATTCTCGACTCGTGATTGCCAACCTATATAAATGTAGGCAAGGAAGGAAAGTCCAACTAATACAATAGTCCAAATTTCAACTGACACGGTTTTTCCTCACTTCTTGAGATTGTATTTGTTGTCTTGCTTGCTGAGATTGTATTTGCGGTCTAGCTTATCCATTTGAAAGGCATAAATGAAAATCAAGGCCACAAATACCAGGATTGACCCTTGTTGCGCCATCCAAAAGCCAAAAGGAACGCCAAAAAACCGTATCGCATTCAAAGGTTGAACCAACAAAATACTGAAAACTAGGGAAACCAATGCCCAGACAATTAAAAGATTACGAATTAAAGCAGTATTAGCACGCCAATAAGAACGGCGCTGATCTTCATCCATTGTTGTTCATCATCATTGCGTTGGTGCATCAAAATAATACCAATAAGCCGTTAATATCCTGTCTAGTGACTGTATTAATTTTTAAATTATTTAGTAAATAATATTTAACGTTGAGGTATCAAATATAACTAACTAATAATTAGCTGAGAATTTGTCTATGGTTAGTTATGAACAAATGTTGGTTGATGAAGCTGAAATATCCAATAAATTATTGATACACAATAATTTTATATACGAAAATTTTAAAATATATTACGTGTTATTTACTAGAAATTTTGCAACTATAAATGCTATGAATTGACTTTTTACAGCTATACAAGCAATTGACGCTATAAAATTGAGTAAAGTTAATTAAAAAAAGATACGAATAATTACTATAGATTATTACTTAGTTATTTTAGTAACATTGATATAATGATCTTGTTATTACACACATGGCCCATTACGAAAAGATAGTAAATTATTATACTAATACTTTCTTACACAGCTTTCCGATGCATTGCAGCCGTTATAGATGAGAACTTCGATCATCATGGTGAGAAAAAGCTGATTTCAAGCAACTGATTTGCTTCATTCTCAGCAACCAACGTCTCCATAGATTTTTTAACTAGTTTTGGAAGCCTCGCAAAAATAACTTACCTAATTTATTGGTGAGCAACCTTAATTCTCAAGGTTTGCAGTTTTTTAATTGGGTAACTTTTTCGTGCGTGTCTTCGGAAAGTGCGGATTTCAGCTTTAACCATACCACAAGCCAGAATATATGTTTATCCAAACACTCATCACAGAGCCGATTCATTTTTTCAGAATCGTTGTAATTGTCATATTCTCCATCACTTTGCATGAACTTGCTCACGGCTGGGCTGCGATGAGTCAGGGAGATAACACTCCACAAAAAACTGGTCATCTCACACTTAATCCTGTAGTTCATATGGGTAAGGAATCAATCATCTTTCTCTGTCTCATGGGTATAGCTTGGGGACAAATGCCCGTCAACCCATCTAAGTTTCGCTCTCCCAAGCTAGGCAATATTTTGGTATCCGCAGCTGGGCCATTATCAAATCTGGCTTTAGGCATTCTATTTATTTTGATGCTTAAATTTCTCTCTAATCCGAGTCTCTCAGGGCTTTTGAGTGGAGAATTTCTTTACTTAGCGGCTCGGATAAATTTGACCTTATTTCTGTTTAATCTGCTGCCAATTCCACCACTGGATGGTTTTCATGTTTTCAGTGAAATTTTTCCTCAGCTAAAGCCACTGCAATATAGCCAATTCGGAATTTTTGCAATGATGCTTCTATTTATAATTCCAGAATTTGGGACGGGACTTAGTGAGATTGCTCATTTAGTTATCCAATCGGCGCTTGGGGGAGAATCAGCAGCTTCTTAAACAAAAATAGATTATTTATATAGTGATCCTATTTTATTTGTGAGAATTGAAAGCCATGCAATACTGTTCGGTTAACGCAAGAGACGCGATGAATTGCCGTCTCTACGAAACGACTGATTATTGTAGAGACGGCGATTGATCGCGTCTTTGTGATGATTTATCGCGTCTGTCTTTGTGCTCTCGAATTTTCATCAAAAAACCTTAACCGAGCAGTATTGGGGGGTCTTGTCGATCACGAATGATTTAGGATAGCCACCTTTTTGCTATAATATTCAGTCTTGGCATAAATGCTGATAATACTATCACCAACTGCAAAAAAATTACCTTCTTGCTCATCTTTAGAAAATTGTAAATTTGGGTATTTAGCAGCAGCTTCTTCAGCAGTCATGGCTTTTGCTCCCATTTGTTTTGGCAATACTCCAGTACAACCAATGTAAAATACCAAAGGAGATATCTTATCTTGGTAAATATTTTCTACATATTGTTCTAGATTGTTATTTGCTGCCGTTAAAGCTACAACCATCTCCTCTTTACTGATCTGCTTACCAGCTTGTTTATCCTGCAATAACTGCGCCAAACTATCAGCACCAACTTTCTTAAGAATACCTACGACTATACCATTTTGCTCAAGCCCAAGAAAATCATCAAAAATTGGTTTCATAAACTCGTCAACTTTCGTAATTTTGGTGCGTAATGATAGCCGCCTGTGCCTAAAAGCAAGATTCTCATTCAGTGCGATCGCAAAACTCGGCTTAATGATAATTTCTCCAGTTTCTTTGTCATAAAAGCGATACATTCTATTCAAAAACTTGTTAGCAGAATGAAACTTACTCAGGTTAAGAATATCTTGACTACCGATATCAATTTTATAGCTCAATCTTGAGTCAAGGGTACCATTAACTAGAGCTTCATGGATGTCTGTGTATTCATTAGTTGTAGGGAAGTTGATGTAAACATTTTTGGACAGATAGTGCTTTTTAAACTCCTCTAACTGTCCTGCTACAAATACATCTGACTCCTTTTTCAAGTGAGCAGAAATAATACTAGTAAGTACTTTAATTTCTGCGAGTTCATTGAATAGTCCATCAATGCTGCTGTAACGACTATTAGCAGCTACAAGCGGCAAGTTATCTAACTGAAAGGTATATTCAGCACGGAAGTCAAATTCTTCTGCATCTAACACACCTTTTTCTTTGAGTGAGTCAAAGGCTTTTTTACTGCTGATTTTGACTTGTAAGGACTTGACGTTTATTTTGCCGTCACTGACAATCGTGTAATTATTAAAGCTATTAAGGTCATTTACTAGCAAACCTGCTACCTCAATAGTGGGGGTTTGGTCTTCAAATTTGGCAAGTTTGACTTTACGTTTGATAAGCATATTGATAGTAGCAGTATTCCGATTAAACTGAAACTCTCCCATACCAACATACTCAGCATTATCTATATTTTCTGTCCGCAACCAAGGCTGAAGCAGTTCTCCATTTTCGTTTCTAACACCTTGGATGCGCTTGATACCTGTCCTTTGATAATGTTCTTGTAGGTGTTTGATATTGACGATAATATTTTTGCGGTATTGTGCAAAAATTTGGATTAGTTCTACCAGAGAAATTTTATTATTCGTCATATTGCTACCTTCCATACAAAGATCAAGAATCTTTTAAATCCACGGTTACTGAGGTTTATTACTCTTTCAAAATAAGCTATTACAACCATGTGAAATTGAAAGAAAAACACACAATAAGTTGATGCCAAAATGTTAAATTTTGCTTATATCACACAAATATTGTGTCTTCATGATTGCATTCACTAACTAGCTACTATGGCGTTCATTTACTACAAACTTTGGGCATCGCCTGGTAAACTTCGCTTTGAATACTCACCGGATATTATTTTATAGTACAAGTGTATCATAAAAATACCAAGTTGTGTAGGCATCCCTTAATATCTCTATTTCTCAAAGAGGTGATTCAAAGTTCTTGTATAAATTTTATCGAAAGTTGCATTTAAGAAGTAATTCCTTTACTGATCTCTTTTTTTGCGTACTTTGCGGTAATCTGCGGCAAGCTGCTGCCTCTATACATCTACATTTCATAAATATTAAATGTTTCTTCATTGAGAATTTATCTTACCCTTTCAATTAAGTAAAGTCGATAACTACTGTTAATTTTAAATGCGTTATCTTTCGGCAGTATCTTCATAATTAGCGGTAAAAAATCATAATTTATGCTGAGGTGATCGCTAATTTAATTCCATAAAAATAGTAATAGCTAATTGCAAATTTTGAATTAGATTTCAGAAATCATAATCAAAATTCAGTTTTACTGTTTGAGGATAGAAAAAACGATGAAAAACAAAGTATTGTTTGGTGCCATCTTTATGGCAACCTGGGTAGGAACATTAATCCCCAGTGCTTTTGCTGCCTCACCCTGTTCTGTGGGACAAAAGGCTGAGGTTCTTTGGGAGGAAGCATGGTATCCGGCAACGGTACTTAAGGTTAATGATGATAATTGCTATATTACTTACGATGGTTATGATAGTTCCTGGAATGAATGGGTTAGCGCTGCACGCTTGCGGGCATTATTTAAAGTTGGAGATTCAGTTAGAATCCTGTGGAAAGGAAAATGGTATCAAGGGCAGGTTTTAGAAGTTAGTAACAATCTTTATAAAATTACTTATGATGGCTACGATAGCTCTTGGGATGAGTGGGTTGAACCTTCCAGAGTAAGCAGATAGGAAATATCTCACTTTTATCAATTGGGAGGGACGATTTCACCTGTAGGAGTCGTCCCTTAAATTTTTTATAATTTAATCTGGCTGCCTCCCTAAGAATTACTAATAGAAAAACCTCGACGTGTGGGTTTAATAGTAGCTAACTCTACCTGAAAACTTACTTTGTCGCTCATTTCACCGCTTCTCGCTTCCAAAGTCCACTTACCAGGACGCAGATACCAAAATAAAGAATTAGCTGACTGTGTATTTAGCTTTTCACCATTCAGCCACCACTCTACAGGCGCAGATTTATTTCCCGCTAACTTAAATTCGAGTTTTTGCTTCGCTTCTTCACCTGGATATAGTAAGAATAAATCGCCATGATGCGGAGATAAAATTCTCAAATTGGTAGAAACAAGACTCGATTGCTGTTGTTTTGCTAACCACTCATCATACTCTGGTGGCAAAGTGAATTGATTTTGACTTTGGTAGGCAATCTTATCTTCTGGATAGAAATATTCCTGCACCACTGAGGTACATTCTGATGTTGGGCGTAACCCCGAAATAGCACAAATAGGTAATTGCACTAAACCTTCTGGAGGTGGAAAACCTGCTGGTTCTTGATGTTCGTGCAGATGTAACATAATTCGATTCCACAAGGGTGCAGCCCCCGTAACGCCTGAAACTTGTCGCATCGGTTCGCCGTTGAAATTGCCTACCCAGGTAGCGACGGTGTAATCTGTGGTGAAGCCCACCGTCCAAGTATCCCGAAAATTGGAAGAAGTGCCAGTTTTAACAGCAACCGGGAAAGGTAAATTTAGCACTGAGTCTACACCAAATGCTGTTGCACGAGCATGGCTGTCACTGAGCATATTAGTTATTAATTGCCATATTGTCGTCGAATTTGGAATTTTAGATTTAGGACTTTGGTGTGAGCGCTCAGTCGAAGGATTTTGGATTGGGGAATCGGAAAATGTGCTTACTAGCGGCGTAGCTTCTCCGAGCCGCGCCATAGTAACATAAGCTCTAGCTAATTCCCATAAACTAACTTCGCCACTACCGAGAGTTAACCCTAAACCGTAATGTTCTGGGGTTTGATTAAGGTGTTCAAAGCCCAATTGATGCAAACGTTCGAGGAAAGTCTGCACACCTACCTTTTCTAACACCCGCACTGCTGGTACATTTAAAGAATTTGCTAAAGCGATTCGCACCCGCACAGGGCCAAGGAAGCTTTCGGTATAATCTGTTGGGCTATAAAGTTTTGCGCCGGGAATGGCGTAATGGGCGGGTACATCTGCCAAAATAGTATTTGGGCGAATTAAACCTTTTTCTAAAGCTAATTCATATACAAAAGGCTTGAGAGTAGATCCTGGTTGACGTAGCGCCTGTACTCCATCATTGCGTCCCAGTTTGGCTTCATTAAAATAATTAGGTGAACCGACATAAGCCAAAACTTCGCTGGTGTGGTTGTCAATCACCAATGCAGATGCATCATGGACATTATTGGCGGCCAGAGAAGAAATTACCTGCTGCACCTGTGCTTCGACAAACTGCTGTAAAGGACGATTTATAGTCGTGCGGATAACGGATTGATCCCCCCTAACCCCCCGGAGGATTAAGCCCCCCTTATCAAGAGGGGTTGGGGGAATCTGATTGGCTAACCAAAATAAAAAGTGTGGCGCGGCGATAATTCCCCGTTGGCTAGACTGAAACACAACCTTTTCGGCGGATGTTCGGGCTGCGTTCGCACCGCTAATATACTTTTCCTGTACCATCCGATTGAGGACATATTTTTGCCGCTGCTTCAGCCGTTCCCAATGCTGATAAGGGTTAAAGTATGTGGGATTATTGGGAATAGCAGCTAACAAACTCGCTTGGGCAAGATTCAACTCACTAGCTGGGATGGAAAAATAAGTCTGCGCAGCTGCTTCTACACCATATATATTCCCTCCCATTGGCAGCCGATTGATATATGCAGAGAGGATTTCATCTTTATTCATCCCTGCTACTAACCGCCAAGATAGCCAAATCTCTTGCATTTTACCTGACAGAGTACGCGGGACGGGATCTAACATCCGCGCCAACTGCATAGTAATTGTGGAAGCACCGGAAACAATTCTTTTAGCGTGGATGGCTTCTTTGCTGGCGCGGATAACAGCCTTCATATCCAACGCCCCGTGATGGTAAAAGCTAGCATCTTCGGCGGCTAAAATAGCATGGATAAACTGGGGCGAAACCTGATTTAGTGGTACTACTGATGTGTGCTCTTGGTCACGGGTGAGCAATGTTCCTAATGGTAAACCATTGCGATCGCTAAATTGCATTGCTAACTGATTTTGGGCAATGTCTGCGGCCCGAATGGGCGCAAAATAGGGTAGCAAGCGTACCACTAGGCATATTAGCAGCCCAGCTAGGATAACTTTACTATGCTTAATTTTGGTTAGCGATCGTGAAATTATTTTCATCAGGAAATCCCTGCCCAATAAAACCTATCTTAATTTTGACCATGCTATTACATCTACATCAGTAAATATGTCATATCCTTAATAATTCATTTGTCATAACCTAGCAGATATAAATTAATATTTGCAGAAGTTAAATACTTCTTCATCGTTAAGAATTGTAGTCATTTTTGGAACAATAACACTGGATTAGTTATCTATGTAAATAAACATACGAGACATCCAAACATTGGATATAAATCACTAGTGATAGTGTGCCCTCAACAAGAGATACAGACTTTTGTTTGCTATATTTTTTTATTTTAAATTAATAAAAATATGATTATCAAAATTTTAATCCGTTTCCACCATAAAATTATCAATTTCTTCCTTGGTGTAGTTGGTGTATTTGGTGGTAGCCTGCGGCAAGCCGAAGCGTCTACGTTAAACAAAATTAGTCATTCTTCAAGCCGGAAGAGAATAATCCAGTATTTTCTCATCTTTACATTTATGCTAGGGATGGCAGGATGTAATTTTTTTGGTATCAACTCAAGTCAAGAACAACTACCAGCAGTTTCCCCACTCACACCGCCAAAATTACCAGACTGGATTGAACAAATTAGTCCTATTGGGGATGCGAAACCTCTTAACCAAATCCGCATTCGCTTTAAAGAAGCTTTAATACCAGTTGAAAGCCTAGACAGTCCAGAACAGCAGAAAATATTGCAAAAATTTGCACTTTGGCCGCCTTTACCCGGTCAATTTCGCTTTTTGACACCGCGCATGGTGGGATTTCAAGCAGAGAAAGCCTTGCCAATAGCGACAAGATTTCAAGTTACTCTCAAAGCGGGTTTAGCCGATTTAAAAAATCATCGCCTAGACAAAGATTTACCTTGGACTTTCAATACCGCATCTATCAAACTGACTAATTTACCCGGTGTTAATCCCATTGAAAAGGCTGATGTTGAACCAATTGATTTAAAACAAAATTTACAGTTTACTTCCAATGTAGAATTAGATTTAGCTTCTGTTCAAGAGCATTTACAGTTAATTCCTGAAGGTAAAAATAAGGGTATAGGTTTTAAAGTTGAATTAAATAAAGAAGAAAAACCATTAGAAGAAAATGAAGATCCTTTAGAAAAAATTGATCCTTCAGCACGCAATTGGATTTATAACCTCATCCCACAGCAAAATCTCGAAAAAGCAACCCCTTATCGCCTAGTATTTTCTCCCGGAATCCGTCCTGCTTATGGCAATCTCCCTACAGAGAAAGAATTTGTCAGTAAGTTAGCAACTTATTCGCCTTTAGCATTTCAGAAAATTAACTTTTACGGACAGCCAGATGCAGGTGGAACTTTTGGAAGATTTCTTAAAGGCAGTCCTCAGTTAGAATTTAATAATATCTTAGTGGCAGATTCTGCTAAAGAAAATATTAAAATTAATCCGGCACCAAAAGACATTTCGAGAATTCTGCAAGTAAACGATGAAGATAAAATTGTTGGCATCAATCCTTATGCACTAGAACCCGCCAAGACTTATACAATTATTATCGGTGCTAATCTCAAAGATAAGTTTGGGCAAACTTTGGGTAAACCTATCACGCTTAAATATGATACTGGAGATTTAGCTGGGGATATCTGGGTACCATCAGATTTAAATATTTTCCCCACAGGTAAAGATTTACAGCTAAATATTAGTACGGTAAACCTACCAGAATCAAAATACAAAGCAGCTTATCGAGTAGTCCAACCAACAGATTTAGTTTATTTTAATTATGGTAATGATTTATTACCAAAACCTTCTAATTGGCAAAGTTTTAACGTATCAGGGAAGAAAAATCAATCTGTTGACATTGCTGTTCCTCTGCGGGAAAAAATAAGTGCAGCTACGGGAATGTTAGCTTACGGAATGCAAGCCCGCACTAATAAATATCAGGAGAATGGTAAAGAACTGTGGCGTGAACCTACGACTTATGGCTTGGTTGAATTGACAAATTTAGGCGTATTTACTCAATGGTTTCCTGAGTCAGGGTTAATTCGCGTCAATCATCTTACAGATGGTTCGCCAGTTAAAAATAGCGCTATTGAAATTTATCAATCAAAATTACAGGCAAAATCTCGCCCGGAACCTGTACCTTGTGCAACGGGTAAGACTGATGAAAATGGTACTTTTAAAATTAATAGTGAAGAATTACAGCAATGTTATTCTGGAAATGAAAGTTATAGTAAATCACCACAATTATTAGTAATTGCCCGTGAAAATCAAGACTGGGCATTTACCAGAACTGAGGAATATAGCGGCGTTTATGGATATGGCATTGATGCAGGTTGGCAAGATGGTAGGCCAGAATCACGCGGGGTCATTTTTTCAGATAGACAGTTGTATCAACCAGGCGAAAAAGCTTGGTTTACTGGTTTTGTTGACTTCTTACAAAATGGCACAATCCAGCAAGATAAAAATGCTGTTTACCAATTAACTCTGGTAAATCCTGATGGACAAAAGACTAACTTAGGTACGCAAACTACAAATGAATTTGGTACGTTTTCTCTGGAACTGCCAATCAAAACTACTCAGCGCTTAGGCTACTATACAATCCAGGCTAAGGGGAAGAATGGGCAAGAAATTTCTGGAGAATTTCGGGTAGCTGAGTTTAAGCCACCCAACTTTAAAGTCGAACTCAACTTAGATAACGAATTTGCTCTTATTGACGAGAAAATTGATATTAATGCCACAAGCAATTATTTGTTTGGTGCACCTGTAGAAGGTGGAGAAGCAAAATATTTTGTCACTCGCCAACAATCTAATTTTATCCCTAAAGGTTGGGAGGAATTTGCTTTTGGTCGGCAATGGTTATGGCCGGAGGAAACTCCTACCATATCTAGCGATGTATTGCAAACTAATTCCCAGCTAGATACTAATGGTAAAAGTAGCCAAACGGTAACTGTGGCTAATGATTTACCATATCCGATGACTTACCGGGTAGATGTGCAAGTTGCAGATGTTTCTAATTTATCTGTAGCGAATTCCAAAACTTTTACAGCCCTACCAAGTAATCGCCTTATCGGGTTAAAAAGTAATTTTATCGCTGATGCTGGTAAGGCTTTTCCTATTGAAGTGATTGTTACTGACCCTACAGGAAAAACGATCACAGGTCAACGGGTGCGCCTGGAATTACAACAGATAAAATACAGCAGCGTTACGCAGTTGGTGGAAGGTAGCCGAACCGCAAAAAATCAAGTTGAATATAAAACAGTGGGACAAGCAGAAATTACATCTGCTAGCAATTTGCAATCGGTAAACTTAACAGCGCCTGAATCTGGTTCATACAGGATTAGAGTTAATTTTAGCGATGCTAGAAGCGAATTAAGTGCCACAGATTTACAAATTTGGGCAACTGGAGCAAATTCAGTATTTTGGGGTTCTAGAGAACAAGATGTCTTAGAAGTTAAATTAGATAAAAAAGAGTTCAAACCGGGTGAAACGGCTACTGCACTAATTCAATCTCCCTATGCAGATGCAGAATTGTACTTTGCTGTAATTAAAGACAAACCCCTTTATCAGCAGATTACTAAAGTTCAGGGAGGCGCACCACAAATTCAGTTTCAAGTTACGCCAGAAATGCTGCCAAATGCAGCCATTGAAGCTGTATTAGTCAGACAAGGTAAACCCATAAACCAAGTGGAACCAGGAAGTTTAGATAACTTGGTCAAAATTGGTTTTACACCTTTTAAAGTTAACTTGGAGGAGAAGTATTTAAAACTGCAAGTTAAGCCAGTGCAAGCATCATTAGAACCTGGTGCAGAAGAAACAGTACAACTAGAATTAAAGGACAATCAAGGAAATCCCACCCAAGGACAGTTTACAGTCATGGTGGTAAATGAGGCTGTGTTACAACTTTCTGGCTATCGTCCGCCAGATTTGGTGGATACAGTTTATGCAGAACAGCCAATATCTACCCGCTTTAGCGATAATCGACCAGATGTAATTTTACAACCACAAGATGTAGCTAAACCCAAAGGTTGGGGTTATGGCGGTGGTTTCTCAACTGGTGCAGCAAATACTCGCACTCGTACAGATTTTCAAGCCTTAGCTTACTACAACGGTTCTGTTCTTACTGATACTAACGGTAATGCACAAATAACCTTTAAACTCCCGGATAACTTAACTACATGGCGGGTGATGGCTGTCGCCACTGATGGAAATCTGCGTTTTGGGAATGGGGACGCGACGTTTATCACCACAAAACCACTCCTAACTAATGCCATCTTGCCACAGTTTGCCCGTCCAGGCGATCGCATCCTCGCTGGTTTATCCGTAACTAACAATACTGGCAATACAGGAAATCTCTCAATTAATGGCGAACTTAGCGGTACTGTGAAGTTTGCTGAGAAAAACCCCACAGCTACTGCTTTGCAAACCAAAGCTGAATCTGCAACTCATGCTTATCGCTTTCCAATGGTGGCAGATAATGTGGGAGTTGGTAAAGTTCGCTTTACGACTCAGCTAAATGGTACAGCCGCAGATGCTTTTGAAGTACCTTTGGAAATTAAGTCACTGGAAATTACCGAACAAGTCGTTGAAACTGGTGTCACTGAAAAACAGGTGAAGATTCCCCTGAATGTTGATAAAAATACCTTCCCTGATGCGGGAGGTTTAGATATTCAGTTAGCGAGTACTTTAATACCGGAGATTCAAGCACCAGCAAAGCAGGTTTTGGAAGATGATGATTTACCTTTCACAGAACCTGCTGCAAGTCAGTTAATCATTGCTGTCAATCTGCAAACTATTGCCCAAAAATATGGTCAGACATTTGCAGAATTTAATCCTAGCCAACAGGCGAAACAAGCCATTGAAAAATTACAAAAACTTCAAATAGCCGATGGTGGTTTTGCTACTTTTCCTGGACAAGAAAAATCCGACCCTTGGGTTTCTTCCTATGTGGGTGAATCTTTGGTAAAAGCCAGTCAGACGTTCCCTAATTTAGTCGATTCTGCAATCCTGTCTCGCCTCAAAACTTATCTGCAAAAAGTTCTGGCGAACCCTGGAGAGTATGAGTTTTGCAAGCAAATACTATGTAAAAGGCAACTGCAACTTAATGCTTTAATTGCTTTATCAGAACTGGGTGAAAAACGCAATACTTTCCTCACAGATATTTATGAACAGCGCAATAATTTTGATATAGTAACTCAAATTAAATTGGCGCGATACTTATCTCAATTCCCAGAATGGCAAGACGAATCTCAACAATTAGTGAACAAGCTGCAACAGAATATATATGAAACTGGCCGCACAGCAGTTGTAAGTTTACCCCGTAGTTGGGAATGGATGAGTTCGTCTACCACCGCGCAAGCGCAAGCTTTACGATTATTTATTGCTAAACAAAGTAAACCTGAAGTGATAGATAAGTTATTCCAAAGTCTTATTGCACTGCGACGGAATGGCACATGGCAAACTAACTATAATAATGCCCAAGCATTAACAGCTTTGGTAGAGTATAGCCAACTGCAACCCACACCACCTAATTTTGTTGCCACAGTGCAATTAGCTGGTAATAAGTTAGGAGAAAATAGGTTTAATGGCTATCAAAATCCTAGCTTAAAGCTAAATGTGCCAATGGATAAATTACCTCGTGGTCGTCATGATTTAATGCTGCAAAAATCAGGTAATGGCACTTTACACTATCTGGTTGCTTATAATTATCGCTTGCAGGGAAATCAACCAGGCAGATTTAACGGTTTACGGGTAACACGAGAAATTAGCAAATTAAATGAAGGGAAATTTCTGCAAAAAACAGGACTTTACGCTTTTGATAAACCCTTGACTTTAGCTTCTGGACAAGTGTTTGATATTGGTTTAGAAATCATCGCCGATCATCCTGTGGATCATCTGGTGATTAAAGATCCGCTACCATCAGGTTTTGAGGCGGTGGATGCAAGTTTTCAAACTACCACAGCTGCATTACAAGCAAAAGCCGATAGCTGGGAACTTGGCTTTAGGAATATCTACCGCGATCGCATTATAGCCTACGCCGACCACCTGGAACCAGGAGTTTATAGCCTCCATTACTTAGTCCGTTCTGTCACCCCTGGTACATTTTCTTGGCCTGGTGCTGAAGTTCACCTGCAATATGCACCAGAAGAATTTGGGCGTACCGCTGAGTCTACATTAATCCTGGAAAATGGGAATTGAAAGCTATTTTAGAGCCTTTAGCCTCCGGTAACGTTTTGTTTTAGCTGTTAATTTATTCAGCCAGGGGAATGTCAATTCAACCTCTAGCCAGAAAAGAGCGTATTTGTAACTTTTTCTAACACCTTTAATGCTGTTAATGAACCTCGAATCAACCGAGTAGCAGCAAGGGGTTGTCGAAGCATTCCCATCGCTAAAGGAAAAGGGTTTAGGGAACCATCAGAGTTAATTGCTGGTGTGAGATCGGGGATATCGTGCTGACAATCGTCACTAACTACTCGCAGCATTGCTACGTCCACCCCGGCTGCATTGAAAAACTCTAGGGCGGTAAATCCTTCCATATCAACAACATCAGCCGCCAAAGTCTCACCTAAACGGCGTTTTTCGGCAGCAGACCAAATCACGCGATCGCTTGTCAATGACTTGACAAATGATATTTTATCTGGTATTAAGGAGTGCAATTGATCTGTGAAAGTGCGCTCGCATTCTTGCTGCTTCCCCTGATAAACACAATCTTGATACAACACAATATCACCAACTGCATAGCGATCGCTCAAGCTGCCACATACACCCATAATCAGCACTCTGGACTTTGGAGCCAGAAATTGTCCATTTCCTTGGGATTGTTGGAGGTATTTGAGTAAAGGCTTCATCCCAACAGGTATAGCTACTACTGTTGGGATGGAACCAGTAACGCCGCTTAATCCGCGACACACAGCTTTATATTCTGCTCCCTGAGGCACCAGAATTGTGTTGATGGGCAAAAAATTAGACACTAGCCCTCTCGACAGTTTCAAGTTTGCGTTTGGGTATAAATAGGCGAGCGTGGCTTAATTCTTCTGTACCTTGGAGAGTGATGTCTACGACGGGCTACGCCTACGCAGTTTGTAAAGCTCCGACAGAATAATTCCTTATGCTCGACAGAACCAAGTTTCATTTCTAAAGTTCAATTCTGTATTAAAAATTTTGCCACATCTGAGTAACAATAAGTAATATTGCCGTTTTCTGGTGCTTAAAACTCGCAAACCGAAGGTGATTGCTGTAGCATGACTAAATAATTGTGTCACCCACACGATAATTTTCCAAGATGGTAAAGCTTCATCGCTCAAAATCCGCACGAGAACTCTTCAATATTTCCAAATTGGCGATTCAATTTTCGTGGCTGACGGTGAGTTTTTGGATTGCCGTAACGGTAGCTGGTATTCTGGCTTTCAGTTCTCTCAAGTATGCTTTGTTTCCAGATATTACATTTCCAGTAGTGGTTGTAAATGCTACAGCCCCTCTGAAAACTGCTCTGGATACAGAGGCAAAACTCACCGAACCCTTGGAAGAACGCCTCCGCTCCCTAGAAGGACTGGAGAATATGCGCTCATCCACTTATCCAAGTCAAACAGCCGTTGCCCTTTCTTTTGCCGTTGGGACGAATTTAGAAACATCGACCAAAGAAGTTGAAGCTGCCCTCAAGCAGTTGACTTTGCCTCAGGGAGCGACTTCTAAAATTATTCCCCTGAATTTAAATGAGTCAGCCGCCATTAGCTATGCCATTGAGAGTCCCACGCGGAATCTCACAGATTTGACAAAGTTGGCGCAAGACGAGATTGTAAGTGCGATCGCTAAATTACCAGGAGTCCTGAAAGTCTCACTGTTGGGTGGTGCTACTGCAACTCCTCCCCTAAATCCAGCTAATGCCAGTGCATCTGTCCCCCAATCAGGGGCAACATTAGTCAGGTTTAACGGGCAAGATGCACTAGCATTTCAGGTAATCAAACGCGGTAGCGCTAACACCTTAGAAGTGGTCAGTCGGGTTGAGAAAGAAGTCCAAAGGCTACGCTCTACCCTGAAAGATGTGAACCTCACTTTAGCTGCCACCCAAGCAGAATATATCCGCCAAGCTACCCAGTCAACAATCGATGCGCTGATGGAAGCAGTCTTGTTGTCTATCGTAGTAATTTTTCCTTTTTTATGGAATTGGCGGGCAACTTTCATCTCTGCCTTGGCGATTCCAACATCTTTGTTGGCGACGTTTATTGTCATGGCAATTTTTGGTTTCAACCTAGAAACGATTACGTTGCTGGCTTTGGCCTTAGTGATTGGCAGTGTAATCGATGATGCGATCATCGATGTCGAAAACATCATGCGGCACATCGAAGAAGGCGAAACTCCTCGCCAAGCCGCCTTTTCAGCAACAGATGAAATTGGCTTAACAGTCATCGCCACCACTGCTACAGCAGTAGCGGTTTTTTTACCCATTGGTTTGATGGGTGGAGTAATCGGGCAGTTCTTCAAGCCATTCGGAATTACGGTTTCAGCAGCCATGATTGCTTCGACGCTGGTCGCCCGTACATTGTCACCAGCCTTAGCCACTTTCTGGCTAAAACCTGCTACTTCAACTCCGCGCCGCCAGGAAGCAAACACCTGGCTGAATTTTACCCAATATTACAGAAATTTACTCCACTGGTCTTTAAACCACCGCAAAACAGTTATCGCATTAGCCATACTTAGCTTTGTTGCAGGTATGGCACTGAGTCTACTCATTCCCAAAGGGTTTATTCCTAAATTAGATCGCGGCGAGTTCAATATTACTTACACCGCACCCTTGCCAAAAATCCCTGAGCAATTTTTGCAGGGACAAGGAGGGCAAGGGGGACAAGGGGGACAAGGGGGAATTTCTTCCTTATCTGCCGCATCCCAATTCCCTATCCCCAATCCTTTGAATGATTCTCTAGAAGTTGCCAAGAAACTAGAAGATGTGGTGAGAAAATCTCCAGTAGTGGAAACAGTTTTTACTACTGTTGGTTCTCGTGAAGGTGAGCCAAACAAAGGTACGCTTTATGTGAAGCTGAAGGAAGACCGCAACATCAAGACTGCGGAAGTACAAGACCAATTACGCTCGTCTTTGCCTAATCTTCCTGGTGTGAGTACCAGCGTAGAAGATATTCAATTTGTTGATACTGGTGGACAAAAACCCTTACAGGCATCACTACGAGGCGATAATCTCCAAAGCCTCAGCAAAGCTGCCAAGGCAATTAAAGAGCGCATCGAAAAACTACCGGGATTTGCTGATGTCACTGTGACAAGTGAAACAAACCCGCAGGGTACAGTTTTTCAAATTGAGCGGCTCAACAATCAAAGAGTTGCTTATATTAGTGCCAATCTGGGCAAGGATTTGTCCTTGGGTAGTGCCACCGACCAATTAGTAGCAGAAGCAAAAGCAGTGTTACCTGCTGGTGTAACTTTAGACTTGGGAGGAGATTCTGCCCGCCAAGGTGAAGTATTTAGTAGTTTTGGTACTACTTTACTTTTATCAGCATTGTGCATTGTCGTAGTACTGATTTTGCTGTTCAAAAGCTGGATAGACCCAGTAGTAATAGGTGTTTCTTTGCCCTTGTCAATTGTCGGTGCCATGTTGGCTTTACTCTTCACCAAGAGTGACTTTGGCATGATCTCGCTGATTGGCTTTGTATTTTTGTTGGGACTAGCAAACAAAAATGCCATCTTACTGGTAGATTACATCAACCAACTCCGCAAATCTGGCTTAGACCGCACAGAGGCGATTCTCAAAGCTGGCCCAGTGCGCCTCAGACCAATTATGATGACCACTGCCTCTACACTCTTAGGGATGCTACCGATCGCATTGGGCTTTGGTGCTGGTTCCGAATTGCGATCGCCTATGGCTGTAGCGATCGCAGGTGGACTCATAACTTCAACTATCCTCAGCTTGATTGTTGTGCCGGTAGTCTACGCCATTTTGGATGATTGGTTTCCCCGATTTCAGACGAGGGAGAGAAGTTGATGCAAGTCTTTGTCACAGGGGGTACGGGCTTTATTGGTGCTCACTTAGTACGGTTGTTACTCCAACAGAGATATGATGTCAAAGCACTGGTACGCTCAAGCAGCAATTTGGAGAATCTACGCGGTTTGGAGGTGGAAATTGTCAAAGGCGATTTGAATGATTCAAATCTCTGGCAACAGATGGAAGGTTGTCAATACCTATTTCATGTGGCAGCCCATTATTCCCTCTGGCAAACAGACCGGGAGTTACTCCACCATAACAATGTCTTGGGTACGCGCAATGTGTTGGCAGCAGCTCGCAAAGCTGGGATTGAGCGCACCGTTTATACTAGTTCAGTAGCGGCAATTGGAGTAGGATCATCTGGTCAAGTCGTCGATGAAACACATCAGAGTCCTTTAGAAAAGTTGGTGGGTGACTACAAAAAGTCCAAGTTTCTCGCTGAACAAGAAGCCATGCAAGCCGTTGCTACAGGTCAGGAAGTAGTTATTGTCAATCCCAGCAGCCCAATTGGCTCGTTGGATATCAAGCCTACCCCGACAGGTGATATAATCCTGCGGTTTTTGCGACGGCAAATGCCCTTTTACTTAGATACTGGTTTGAATTTTATCGATGTACGGGATGTGGCATGGGGACATTTACTGGCTTTGCAACGGGGTAAATCAGGCGATCGCTATATCTTAGGTCATCAAAACCTAAGTCTCAAGGAACTACTCGAACAACTTGCCGATATCACCAGTCTAAGCGCCCCTCAACGAACAGTACCCGCTTGGTTGCCTCTTAGTGTTGCTTGGGTTGATGAAAAGATTCTCGCACCCTTGGGAAAATTGCCTTCAGTGCCATTAGATGGCGTGCGGATGGCGAAACAACCTATGTATTACGATGCCGCCAAGGCTGTACGAGAGTTGGGTTTACCCCAATCTCCGCTGAAAGCGGCACTCAAAGATGCTGTGGATTGGTTTGTTGCTCAGGGTTACGTTCAATGAAAAATATAGCGATTCACGTGTGGATGCAATATGTAGGGGTGCATAGATGTGCGCCCCTAAAGTGGTGTTTTTATATTTAAAAGAGGAGCGATCGCACAATGGCAGTTAATCTACAACAAGCTATGGATATTGGGAAGTATCTTGTTACTCAGCGTTTGAAAGGACGTAAACGCTTCCCTTTAGTATTGATGTTGGAACCTCTTTTTCGGTGTAATCTTGCTTGTACTGGTTGTGGTAAAATCCAACATCCAAAGGAAATTTTAAAGCAAAATCTCACCCCAGAACAGTGCTTTACCGCAGTGGAAGAGTGCGGCGCACCGGTTGTCTCAATTCCTGGGGGAGAACCTCTGCTACACCCCCAAATTGATGAGATTGTCCGGGGCTTAATTGAGCGCAAGAAATATATTTACTTGTGTACCAATGGTTTGTTGTTAGAAAAGAATTTGGATAAGTTTGAACCTTCTCCTTACCTGACTTTTAGTGTGCATTTAGATGGGATGCGGGAGTTGCATGATCAGTGTGTCGATCGCAAAGGTGTTTTTGATATTGCTGTCAAAGCCATTCGCGCCGCTAAAGCTAAAGGCTTTCGTGTCACCACTAACACCACTATCTTTGAAGGTACCCAACCCAAAGATATGCAAGAGTTCTTCGACTTTCTAGAAACACTAAATACTGACGGGATGATGATTTCTCCCGGCTACAGTTACGAATGGGCACCAGATCAAGATCATTTTCTCCACCGTGAACAAACACGCGCCCTCTTTCGGGAAATTCTGGCTCCATACAAAGCTGGTGAAAAAAACTGGAACTTCAATCACAATCCTCTGTTCTTAGATTTTCTCACTGGTGAAAAGGACTATGAATGCACGCCTTGGGGTAGCCCTAGTTATAGTGTTCTTGGTTGGCAAAAACCTTGCTATCTACTAAACGAAGGTTATTACTCCACCTTTAAGGAATTACTGGCACAAACTGACTGGAGTCAATACGGCCAGAAGAGTGGTAATCCCAAATGTGCCGATTGTATGGTTCACTGCGGTTACGAACCCACTGCCGCAATGGATGCAATGCAACCGCAAAATATGGCGCGTGCCCTTGGCAGTGTGTTTGGTAGAAGCTAAAAAGTAGCAAAAACTACAACATATTGAGAGGGTGCGATGCCTGCGGCGGGCTACGCCTACGCACCCTCTAAATATTATTATCTGGTTCCTTGCGATCTATGAAAGTCATTATTGGCTAATAGATTTTGGGACTTGCCTATTCACCTGACTTGAATATGATTGAGCGATGTTGGGTCTTGGCTCAAGAGCATGATTTGAAAGCAGTTAGACCGATTTGAAATTTTGTCAGAGGCTATAGAGCATATTCTTCACTACCGCTATGAACCCACGGCTGCAATGGATGCAATGCAACCGCACATATAGGGTGTGCCCTTGGCAGGAGCTAAAAAGTAGCAAATGCTACACAACTTAAGGGTGCGATGCCTGAGGTGGGCTACGCCTACGCACTCTTAAAGGGATTTCCAGAAATAAATTCTCCCATCTTTTGGGCTGGAGAAAAGTCAAAAGAGCAAAGAGAGAAGAATGTGAACTTATGTAAACGAAATTAACAAACATAACAATAATTTGTAATAAATAATGACGCGGCAGCATTGTATAAAGAGAACTTGGAAGTAAAAAACAACATCTTAATCAGGTTTTCCAGTCGTTCATAGAAGTTTGAAGTTTTTTAACAAAAGTTTTAATCTGAAAGCCTGGAGATCGTAAACTTATTCCGTGGATGTCTGTTTTAAACCTTTCGTAACTCGTCAGGCAGTGCTGACATCAAAAAAGCTGAACCATTCAGTTTTGAGTCCAATTATTCTTACAGCAAGCAAATTAGGAGATTTAAGGCAATGGTTTTAGATGCATTTGCAAAAGTAATCACCCAAGCTGATGCCCGCGGTGAATATCTCAGCGCTGCTCAGTTGGATGCCCTAGCTGCCCTAGTTAAAGATGGCAACAAGCGTGCAGATACCGTAAACCGGATTACCAGCAACTCCTCAGCAATTGTTGCCAATGCAGCTCGCGCTCTGTTCGCAGAACAGCCTCAGTTGATTGCTCCTGGTGGTAACGCTTACACCAACCGTCGGAATGCTGCTTGCTTACGTGACATGGAAATCATCTTACGCTATGTAACCTATGCAATCTTTGCTGGTGATGCAAGTGTGTTAGATGATCGTTGTCTAAACGGTCTACGCGAAACCTACTTGGCTCTAGGAACTCCTGGTGCTTCTGTAGCAGTTGGCGTGCAAAAGATGAAGGAAGCAGCTTTGGCTCTTGTTAACGACCCCAATGGTATCACCAGAGGCGATTGCAGCGCTATATCATCTGAAGTTGCTAGCTACTTTGATCGTGCAGCCGCAGCAGTAGGCTAAACCCGTTCGAGACTATTGACTGACAACTGTCAGTTAGACAAAACAAATTTCAACAAAATTGTAAATAGGGAGATACTAAACCCATGAAGACACCTCTTACCGAAGCAGTTGCAGCAGCAGATTCTCAAGGTCGCTTTCTCTCCAGCACAGAAATTCAAACCGCTTTTGGTCGTTTCCGTCAAGCTCCAGCTAGCTTAGAAGCAGCAAAAAGCTTGTCTGCTAATGCTCAACGTTTGACAGAAGGCGCTGCTCAAGCGGTGTACAACAAGTTCCCCTACACAACTCAACAACAAGGCCCTAACTTCGCTTCTACCAGCACTGGTAAAGCAAAGTGTGCGCGTGACATCGGCTACTACCTGCGGATCGTTACCTATTCCTTAGTTGTCGGTGGTACGGGCCCCTTGGATGACTTCTTGATTTCTGGCTTGGCTGAAATCAACCGCACTTTCGATCTATCTCCCAGCTGGTACGTTGAAGCTCTCAAGTACATCAAGGCTAACCACGGTCTAAGTGGCGACCCTGCTGTAGAAGCTAATTCCTACATCGACTACGCAATTAACGCTCTAAGCTAATAGAGTGTATTTAGCCCGGAAAGGAAAACAAGCTCTGTTGGCAGATAGCTAGGAGTTGGTTTACCTTTCTGGGCAGTTTTATTTTCAAAAGACTGTTAAAAGACTAGAAAAAATTTTTCTAAAAAGTTTTCAGTTTTGCAGTTAAAACTGAGGAGGTTTAAAAATGGCAGCTTTGGGACAAGCCACAAGGCTAGGAATTGGAGCCTTTGAAAACTCAGGACTGGCAGAACTACGTCCCGATAGAACAGAAGCGGATGTGCAAGTGATCATCCGAGCAGCTTACCGTCAAGTTTTGGGTAATTCATACCTGCTGGAAGGAGAGCGTCTTGTCAGTGCAGAATCCCTGTTGCAGCAAGGTGTGATTTCAGTTCGGGGGTTTGTGCTAGCCATTGCTCAGTCGGAACTATATCGGGAGAAGTTTTTCCATTCAAACTCGCAAATTCGATTTATCGAGTTGAATTATAAGCATTTATTGGGTCGTGCCCCCGAAGATGAGTCAGAAATTTCGTACCACGTTGAGCTTTACAACTCACAAGGTTACGAAGCTGAGATTAACTCATACATAGACTCGCAAGAATATCAAGAAAGCTTTGGCGAAAATATTGTCCCATACTATCGTGGCTTTCAAAGCCAAGTAGGGCAGAAAAATGTTGGCTATAGCCGACTATTCCAACTGTATCGGGGTTATGCCAATAGCGATCGCGCTCAAGGGCAAAAACAAGGACGGCTAACTTGGGAAGTAGCTAAGAATCTGGCTTCACCTATCTACCCAGTCTCTACAGGAGCCTTAACAGGTCTCTCAACAGGTGGTCGAGGAGAAACATACCGGATTAGAGTACTACAAGCAGCTTCTCCAAACTCAGCTGTGGTGCGGCGCGGTACTGCGGAGTTACTCGTCCCCTACGAGCAACTTTCTAGTAAATTGCAGCAGCTTAATCGTAAGGGCAGTAAGGTTATTAGCATTACAGCCGTATAAATAGGGAATCGGGAATTAAGTGAGGAGTCAGGAGTTCGGTGAGGAGTCAGGAGTTAGAAGTTAGAAGTTATGAGTTTTGAATTCCTAACTATACCCCAACTCTCAACTGTTAACACCTAACTCCTCACTTTTACCAATTACTAAATTACAAAAGGAAAATTACCAATGGCTATTACAACAGCAGCTTCCCGTCTGGGAACAGAAGCTTTTAGTGATAACTCTCCTGTAGAATTGCGTCCAAATGCAACTAAAGAAGACATAGAGAAAGTAATTACTGCCGTCTATCGTCAATTGTTGGGCAACGATTACTTAATGAAATCTGAGCGCCTCACAAGTGCTGAATCTATTCTGCGCGATGGAAAAATTACAGTCCAAGAGTTTGTACGTCAAGTAGCTAAATCAGAACTGTACAAAACCAAATTTTTCTACAACAGTTTTCAAACTCGCGTCATTGAACTGAACTATAAACATTTGTTGGGTCGTGCTCCCTATGATGAGTCTGAGGTAGTCTATCACTTAGACTTGTATCAAACCAAGGGATATGAAGCCGACATTGATTCCTATATTGATTCGCCAGAGTATCAAAGTAGCTTTGGTGAAAATATTGTGCCTTTCTATCGCGGCTTTGCAACTCAAACAGGTCAAAAAACTGTTGGATTTAGCCGGATATTCCAACTTTATCGCGGCTATGCTAGTAGCGATACCTCCCAACTCAAAGGCAATTCCTCTCGCCTTGCTGCCGAACTAGGTCGTAATAGTGCATCTGTTGTTGTTCCTCCATCTGGTGGCCCTTCAGGTTTTTCCTACGTTGCTCCTGGAAAAGGCGTTACCCCCAACAGTACATTTGGTGGTGCAGGAACTTTTGGCAAAGAAGGCAGACTCTACCGCGTTGAAGTAGCAGGCGTTTTTGGAGCTGGCTATCCTAGCACCCGCCGTGTCAATCAAGCTGTAGTTATACCTTATGAAGAACTATCTAGTTACTTCCAGAGAGTGGTAAAACAAGGTGGTAAAATCGCTAGTGTGAAGCCGCTTTAGTGTCAATGGTCATTAGTCATTGGTCATTAGTCATTGGTAATTGGCAAAAGACAAAAGACTAATGACAACTTCGATTTATAAATTTGGAGTTGGTTTATGCTTGGACAAATTAGTGGTAGAAATAGTAATCGCTCCTTCCGCTATGAAGTAGTTGGTCTGCGCCAAAGCGAAGAAACGGAAAAAGTCGGCTATCCCATTCGTTCTAGTGGTAGCGTGTTTATCACGGTGCCTGAAAATCGAATGAATCAAGAAATGCAGCGAATTACTCGCTTGGGTGGCAGAATAGTCAGCATTCAACCATTGAATGCTGAGGCTAAAACAGATAGCGAACAGAGCGATCATTCTTCTCATGAATCCCAGTCCGCAGAAAATTGAAGATTTATCACCAATAGGTGACAATGCCGAAGGTGAATCTTTAACAGTAGAGCAAGCGATCGCTAATCTTGAAAGTGCAGATTTAGGTCTGCGGTTTTATGCTGCTTGGTGGTTGGGCAGGTTTCGCATAGGTGAAGCAGCTGCGATTACAGCACTGATCAAAGCGTTAGAGGATGAAGCCGACAGAACACCAGAAGGCGGATATCCTCTGCGACGGAACGCAGCTAGAGCCTTAGGGAAACTAGACGATCGCCAAGCAGTGTTACCTTTAATTGCGTGTTTAGACTGCTCAGATTTTTATGTGCGCGAAGCAGCGGTGCAATCCTTAGAAATGCTAGGCGATCCGGTTTGCATTCCTGCTCTGATCAATCTATTAACACTAGGTTTGCAGGGAGAGCAGCTTGTATCAGAGCAGCCTGATTTATCTCAACCCTACGATGCCCTCTTAGAAGCCTTGGGAACTTTGAGGGCAACTGAGTTCATCCCTTTGGTAAAGCCATTTTTAGAGCATCCAATCGAATTGGTGCAATATGCTGCTGCACGAGCGATGTATCAATTAACCCAAGAACCAGTTTATGGAGAACGGTTGGTACAAGCTTTAGCGGGTGAGAAATTGCAATTGCGTCGGGCAGTGTTAGCAGATTTGGGAGCGATTGGGTATCTACCCGCAGCAGATGCGATCGCACAGACTCTTGCTGAAAATAGCCTAAAGCTAATTTCTCTGAAAGGATTACTAGAACATCAAGTCAATCACATAACACCAAGCATTTTGTCAGAAGGTGCGATTAAAGTGATGCATTTGATGGACTCGCTGTTGTAGTCATATATTCTAGATAATGAGTTGTCATTAATACGTTTAAACCAAATGTTTACCACACATAAACCCCCAACCCAACTGCAAAATCAGGGCTAGGGGGTTTATGTATGATGTCAACTACGGATGACTTAAGCTACAATTGGCTGACAATTAATTACCCATGAAAAATTATTATGAATAACAGTGAACTTGCCCAAATATTGATCCGTGCTGTAGAAGAAGCAGATTCCTCGGATCGCTTATTAGACGCAGTTCAGGAGTTAGCAGCAGCTGGTATAGAGGAAGCTGTTCCTACTTTAATTGCAGCTTTGGGCTACAACAATCCAGGGGCGGCGGTGGCGGCGGTAGATGGACTGATTGCGATCGGGGAAGTTGCAGTACCTCCACTATTGCAACTAATTGATGACTACAACTACGGCGCTAGAGCCTGGGCTATTCGTGCCTTAGCAGGAATTGGCGATGTCCGAGCGCTGGATACATTGTTAGAGGCAGCAAAAACCGATTTTTCCCTGAGTGTGCGGCGGGCCGCTGCCAGGGGATTAGGCACTTTGCGCTGGCATCAAGTAGCGCCTGAGAAACTAGAATCTATTCAGACTCAGGTATTAGAGGCGCTATTACTCATTTCTCAAGATCCAGAGTGGGTAGTGCGCTATGCAGTAGTGACGAGTTTAGAAACACTAGCCATTGCGATCGCAGTCACCTTACCCGATCAAGCGTCGCGTATTACAAATCAACTTCAGCAAATTCTCGATACAGATGTTGATCTCGGAGTTCGTACCCGTGTCAAGTTTGCACAGGAAAAAATTCAGCAGCAACATCAAGAAGTCTTTGCACCTAAAAGAAAACTACACGAGACTGAAGTGCCTCATCGTGGCGGTGGCAGACGTTAACTAAGGGATTTACAACAAATTTATAAGTGGTACCACAGGGAGAAGGCAGCGACTATTGGCATATTGCCGCCGTACACATCAATGGCCAAGCCTTCTGCCTAACCCTCACGCACTTAATAAACTCAAATTATAGGATTCTGGCGCTTAACAGGTTTGGGCTTAGGAATCGGTTTAGTGTTTGTAGGAAGTATCAAGTTTTCAACGGCTTGGGTAATTGCCTGTACTTGTATTGGCGCTAAACAATCAGGAGAACTATTTATCATCTGTAGCAGTGCAGGGATACCTTGTAAAACTGGAACTGAGCAATCATTTGCTCCTATCCATTTAGCAATTGGGAAGACTACTGGAGCTGCAACAAACCCATTAGGAAGGTTAGGCATTAATGAAGTAATCCACTGACTAAACATTTTTTGATGGTAAATACTTTGAGAAGTCGGACTATTGTCAACTGCTACCCAATTGTTACCTTCACGCCGTTTCCATTTATCTTTATAAGCGCTAAATGAACCTTTCCAGGTTTTGACCTCTACTAAAAAAACACCACTTTCACCGATAATTAAATGGTCTATTTCCGTTAGAGAGCCTGAGCTAGTGGGGATTAAAGCATTATTAAATATCACCCATGTATCGGGGAAAGATTGCAAAAGTAGTGATACTCCCCATTCCCCCATATTGCCTTTGAATTTATTTGTTGCTTGGTTAAATTCAAACATGAATGAACCCAACCCACCTAAAAAGCCATCACCTAATCTTTCATGAATTTCTTGGTGTTTGGTAGATTTTTTGGTGTCGATTTTTTGTTGGAATACTGCCCTAAGTGAGGGTGATTGTTGAAGAGTTCTCATCAAAATTGTAGTAATATTTGTCAGTAACCGCCATTTTTAGAGTTCCCAGAATTGAAGGGAAATCGCTCTCCCCTAATTCATATAGAAAAAATTTTATGCTACTAACAGTGATAAAGCTAACGAGACAACAAAGAGTGAATTTCTCCCTGGATATTGCCACGGGCAGATGGTTCGGCAAACTCTAACATTAAAGGCGTAAAATAAATACGCGATCGCTTTAAAAATCGTTCTAAAACCTGCTGACGACCTGTGATATACGCTGCCTCTGACACCCAGCTATATTCCTGGCGAATGGCATGGGTGTATTCTCCATACTGCACTTGGTTAGTAGCCAAAATCGCTAAATCTGCATCAAGTAAAACTTGGCTATCACAATCATCTACCGCAGCTTGGTGGTCTTTAGTGTTCAGAATAAGACGGGTGACAGTAGCTATGGTACTTTCTGGAATACCCAAATTACTCAGCAATTCCAAAGCATAGTCTGCGCTTCGTTCTTCATTATCTTGAGCTTCAGTGTTATATACTACATCGTGGAACCAGGCAGCTAGTTGAACAGCAGCTAGGTTGTTGGTGTAGCCTTGTAAAATCTGAATTGTGCTGAGGACGTGATCAATGTGTTTCAGTGTATGGTAGTAGCGATTAGGGGTAGAGTAAGCTGCAACCAAAGGATTAAAGGCTTTATCAGCCGCTATCTGGTCAACGCCAAAGGGTTGGAGTGTGTGTTGCCAGTTAGAAAATAAAATATGCGTGAGGTTTTCTGTAGGCATAAATGTAGTATTCACACTCTTAGTATGACTGAGCTAATCTCTTGTGTTGCAACATCTGTCAATCAAGTTAGAAATAGATCAACAAAAGGATAACATTTGTTATTCAATTGGGCATTGTGATTAGGGGAGAGGAGACAGGTGAGAGGTTATAGGGAATAATCTGTACCCTGTAACCTATTCCCTTCTTTACTCCTCACTAAATATGGTGACAGCTAAATGAAAGCGTCAAAATAGAAGACACAGGCTTTGTACAAAAAGCCTTGCCTTAATTAAGGAGTTTACTATCAGTGGTATTACAAGTACAAACAAGCACCTACGAAGCTAAAACCCAAGAAATTGCTAAACAACTTCTAGCAGCAACGCAGGAAAATCGTTCGTTTTTTTCTTCCCTGCGGGATCAAATGCGCTGGGATGATAAATTACTAGCTTGGGCGATGAGTAATCCTGGATTGCGGGTGCAACTATTTCGCTTTATAGATACGCTACCTGCTTTGCACAGTAAATCAGAAATTGCCTCACATTTACAAGAATATTTAGGAGATGAATCTGTAGAATTACCGGCAGCTTTGAAGGGAATGCTAAACTTTGCTAATCCCGATTCGATGCCAGGACAAGTTGCTGCTACAACTGTTGGTACAGCCGTTGAGACTCTTGCTCATAAATATATTTCTGGGGAAAATATTAAACAAGTCATCAAAACAGTTGAACGACTGCGAAAAGAAAAAATGGCTTTCACCATCGACTTACTTGGTGAAGCCGTAATTACCGAAGCCGAAGCGCAGTCTTATCTAGAACGCTATCTAGAATTAATGCAACAATTGGTGGAAGCATCGAAGAACTGGTCAGCTATCCCGGCTATTGATGAGGCTGATGGCGAAACTATACCAAAAGTTCAGGTTTCTGTTAAGTTAACGGCGTTTTATTCCCAATTTGATCCTCTGGATGCTAAAGGTAGTGAGGAGCGAGTTAGCGATCGCATTCGGATTCTCTTACGTCGTGCTAAAGAGTTGGGCGCAGCTGTGCATTTTGATATGGAACAGTATGCCTATAAAGACATAACTCTCAGCATCCTGAAAAAACTTTTACTAGAAGAAGAGTTTCGGCAACGCACAGATATTGGGATGACAATCCAAGCATATCTGCGTGATAGTGAGCAAGATACCAAAGACTTAATTTCTTGGTTGAAAGAACGTGGTTATCCCCTAACAATCCGTTTGGTAAAAGGCGCATATTGGGATCAGGAAACTATCAAAGCAGCACAGAAGCATTGGCCACAGCCAGTTTACAACGATAAAGCGGCAACTGATGTTAACTTTGAAACCATCACTCAGTTGTTGTTAGAAAATCATCAATATGTGTATTCTGCCATTGGTAGCCATAATGTGCGATCGCACTCTCGCGCCATTGCCATAGCTGAAAGTTTAAATGTCCCTCGCCGTCGCTTTGAATTGCAAGTCCTCTACGGTATGGGTGATAAAGTTGCAAAGGCGTTGGTTGACAGGGGTTATCGAGTCAGAGTTTACTGTCCCTACGGTGAATTATTACCTGGAATGGCGTATTTAATTCGGCGGTTGTTGGAAAATACAGCTAATAGTTCTTTCTTACGGCAAAATCTCGAAAATCGACCTATTGAGGAATTATTAGCACCGCCGATTGTCAAAGAAGAAAAAAACTCTTTAACTCCTAACTCCTCACTCCAAACTCCTCACTCTCATTTCCTCGGTGTGGCTGATACCGATTACGCAGAAGAAGAGGTGAGAACAAAGGCGGCGCAAGCTTTCCAAAGCGTTCGTCAACAGTTGGGGAAAACTTATTTACCCCTAATTAATGGCGAATATGTTAATACGCCGGAATTTGTTGATTCTCTCAATCCTTCTAATTTCAGTGAAGTAATCGGTAAAGTTGGGTTGATTAGTGTTGAACAAGCTGAACAGGCGATGCAAGCTGCTAAAGCGGCGTTTCCTGGATGGAGGAAAACACCGGCTAAACAACGCGCTGATATTTTGCGGAAAGCGGGTGATTTGATGGAACTCCGCCGCGCCGAACTTTCAGCTTGGATAGTTTTGGAAGTTGGGAAACCAGTTAAGGAAGCCGATGGAGAGGTTTCGGAAGCGATAGATTTCTGTCGGTACTACGCTGATGAGATTGAACGGTTAGACAAAGGTGTGAATTATGACATTACTGGTGAAACTAATCGTTATATTTACCAGCCACGCGGTATTGCTGTAGTAATTTCTCCCTGGAATTTTCCGCTAGCGATCGCATGTGGAATGACTGTTGCAGCCTTAGTTTCAGGGAATTGTACTCTTCTTAAACCTGCGGAAACATCTTCTGTAATTACCGCAAAACTCACCGAAATTTTAATAGAGGCTGGTTTTCCCAAAGGTGTGTTTCAATACGTGCCAGGGAAAGGTTCGCAAGTCGGCGCTTATTTGGTAAATCATCCAGATACTCATGTAATTGCTTTTACTGGTTCTCAGGAAGTTGGCTGTAGAATTTACGCGGAAGCGGCAACTTTGAAACCCGGACAAAAGCACATGAAACGTGTAATTGCTGAAATGGGTGGCAAGAATGCGATTATTGTCGATGAAAGTGCTGATTTAGACCAAGCTGTTGTGGGTGTAGTGCAGTCGGCATTTGGTTACAGTGGACAAAAATGTTCTGCTGCTTCCAGGGTGATTGTGCTGCAACCGATTTATGATGCTTTTGTGCAACGATTGGTAGAAGCGACAAAATCCTTGAACATTGGGGAAGCAGAGTTACCGAGTACACAAGTTGGGCCAGTGATTGATGCTAATGCCCGCGATCGCATCCGCGAGTATATTGAGAAGGGTAAGGCAGAAGCACAATTAGCTTTGGAGTTACCAGCACCCGAACAAGGATATTTTATCGGCCCAGTTATCTTTAGTGAAGTATCGCCAAATGCGGTAATTTCCCAACAAGAAATTTTTGGCCCTGTGCTGGCGGTAATTCGGGTGAAAGATTTCCAGGAAGCACTAACAGTTGCCAATGGAACTAACTACGCTTTGACTGGCGGACTTTATTCGAGAACACCTTCGCATATTCAGCAGGCGCAGGTAGAATTTGAAGTCGGTAATTTGTACATTAACCGTAATATTACCGGAGCGATCGTTGGACGGCAACCCTTTGGTGGATTCAAACTTTCTGGAGTAGGTTCTAAAGCAGGTGGCCCTGATTACCTCCTACAATTCCTGGAACCACGCGCGGTTACAGAAAATATTCAGCGCCAAGGTTTTGCACCAATTGAAGGGGCAGATTAAACTACAAGAATAAGTAGGGCATATGCCCTACTTATTTGATGATTGAACCACAGAAAGAGTTTGATGAGTAATTTAGTTATAAAAGTTGCTGAATTACCTGAAGAATTTCCCGCAATTCAAGCAATTAGGCGAGCAGTTTTTCAGGAAGAACAAAAGGTAGCTCCGGCTTTAGAATTTGATGGTAAAGATCAAATATCTGAGCATTTGATTGCTTATTTAGATAAGGAAGCTGTTGGTACTGCCAGAATTAGATATTTGGATGATAAAACTGCCAAGATAGAAAGGCTTGCTGTGTTATCTACAGCTAGAGGGCAGGGTATTGGTACAAAAATTATGGAACATGCATTACAGGTAATAGCTAACAAAAATATTCCAGAAGTTGTGATTCACGCCCAAGAATATGTAAAAGATTTGTACAAAAAATTGGATTTTGTAGAAGAAGGAGAAATATTTGAAGAAGCTAGTATTCACCATGTGACAATGAGAAAAAAACTCACAGTCCGAATAAATAAAATATTTTTTTAATCAGTGATAATTAAAGCGGTTTTCAATGAATTAACTACACTACTGCTCAATCCAAAAACCTCGCTTTTCCTATTATAATTAGCTCAAGTATCGCATCAATAATGATTCTAGCTGGACTGTCCGAATTGGCTTAACTAAATAGTCATTAGCACTACCTTGCAGCATAGTCATTTCCTCTTCTAAAGGTTCGCTAAAGGTCATCATTACAATCGGCGTATTTTCCCAAGTAGGATCTTGTCTAATGATATTTAACAAATTTAAAATACTAACATCACTGATTAACTGGAAATCAAAAAAAACTAAATCTGGTTGGAAATTTTGCACTTGGTTCAAAAATTCTTTCTCATTATCTATCCACTTAACTTTGTAGCCAATTGTGTGGAGATAATCTTGCAACACAGTGGCAGTTTTTTCTTCTTTCTCCACAAGCAAAATAGTTTTATTTTTGGGGATGGCTGGGGAGGAGGACAAGGAGGATAAAGTAAAATTTTCTCCCTTGTCTTCCTCAACTCCTTCATCCTCTCCTGCTGGCGAAAGCACTGGATTTGGTAGAAACAGAGTGAACTGACTCCCTTCTCCCAAAGTCGATGTAACGGTCACATCTCCACCATGCAAACGCGCTAATTTGCGCGTTAAAGCTAAACCCAGACCTGTGCCTTCATACTGCCGATTTAACCGACTGTCAAGCTGTTTAAACGGTTCAAATAAAAATTGAAACTGACTTGAGTCTATACCAATTCCAGTATCTGAAACTGTAAACGTAGTTCCTTGCGGTACTTTTTTCACTACCAGCGATACCTGACCAGCCGGGGTGAATTTAATAGCATTAGTGAGGAGGTTGAGTAGCATTTGCTTAATGCGCCGCTCATCAGCAATACAAATATCCTCTTCTAGATCAATTTTACAGGTGAGTTGCAATCCTTTTTCTAAGGCGCGATCGCGCACTGTCCACATGGCATAATTACATAAATCTGACACTGGTAAAGGTGAGAGTAACAGTTCCTCTTTGCCTGCTTCTACCTTAGATAAGTCAAGGATATCGTTAATCAGTGCCAGCAGATGTTCACCACTACTATATATACAACTTACATATTCGTTCTGTTTTTCATTCAGAGAGCCGACTATTTCTTGTTGCAACAACTCTGACAAGCCCATAATCGCATTCAGAGGTGTCCGCAACTCATGGCTCATGGTTGCTAAAAATTCACTTTTTGCCCGACTAGCAGCTTCTGCTGCTTCTTGAGAAGCACGCAGTTTCAATTCTGTTTCCTTGCGTTCAGTAATATCCTCAATCATTGCTAGAAAAAACTCAGGTTCACCATTGGTGTCTGGTATAACAGAAACAGAAATATGAGTCCAAACTAAGCTACCATTTTGATGCAGGCAGCGTCTTTCCATCTCAATGCGATGTTTATCGCCAAGCTGCTTTTGAAGTTCAGAGGGTTGGAAGCCAAAGCTTGAAGTTTTCCCTGAGTTTGTGCGAATTCCTGACACCAGTTGTTTGTAAAGTTTTAAATCCCCCTTTTGTGTGGAAATATAATCTGTAAAGCTCTTGCCGGATAGATATTCTCGGCTATATCCTAAAATCTCACACAGTGCCGGATTGGTATCGACTATCTGCGCTTTCATATCTATAAGTCCAATGCCAATAGAAGAACGCTCAAAAATCGCTCGGAATTGCGCCTCACTGTGTCGCAGTGCTTCCTGTACAACGTTTCGCTCGCTCGCTTCTATAGCCAGGGTCACGAAATCTGCAATCGAGCCAGCAAAAGTTTCTTCTTCCAAAGTCCATTGGCGACCTTCGCCTATATGTTCGTGACAGACTACGCCTACTAAACGACCCTCTAACCAAATCGGTGCATCTAGCAGGGATGTGATGCCCAAAACAGAAAGATAAGACTCGGATAATTCTTGGGTTCTTGTATCGTTTCTGGCATCATCTGCGGCAATGGTACGTTCCTCTTCTAAAGCCTGGAAATAAGCTGGATAATTTTTTTGTGAAAGCGAGTTACCAAAGCTATGCTCCTTGGTGTTTACATCATATAAATCGATGCATTCAATTTTTGAACGCCCTTCATTATATAGCCACACCCCTACTCGCTTCACTAAAAGTGTCCGAGCAGCAGTTTCTGTAATTTCTCTTAATACTGCATTAAGATTACCTAGCTGAAATGTTTTACTCCTTGCCAGTTGTACGAGCGTCTGGCTTTGTTTTCGCCGACTATTTTCTCTGATTTGTAAAGCCTCTTGGGCCTGCTTGTGCTCTGTAATATCTCTAGCTGACACCACCTGCATTAGTTGCCCTCAAGAAGAAATAATTTTGTCTTGCAGTTCTACAAAAAAATTAGAACCGTCTTTGTATAACTACAGTTACTTAATAGGGTTTTTCATAACCGGAAAGTATATTTTTTCTCACCAAATCTTATGATTCTGGATAACGAGTTCTAGACTAGATTTTGCTTATTACTTCTGTTACATCATGCCAGTGATTTTTGCCACGGTATAATTAGCATTTTGAACAATTTCACTATTAAGTAATTTCACCAAGAACTACAAGTAGTATAGTATTTTGAATTTGGGTCTGGCGAGTAGGGAGTGATGTAGTTCAATTACCTAAAAGTCGCTGTAAGTTAATTTGTTGCTTAGTGCTGATAACAATTCTTTGTGAAACTGCACAAAATCAAGGATGGTTAGACTTGAGGCTTAAGTCTCAAGTTTTAGAGCAACCTTACAGCTAATCAAGATGACTACCAAAATACCCTTGATTCTCCTAGAGAAAGATACCTAATGACTAAAATTTTGCGAGAATTAAGGTAATGCCAGCTTTTGTGGAGGTGGAGCAATGACGGATAGTAATGTAAGAATTGTTTCTCTGATTCCCGGTGGAACAGAGATTTTAGCGACACTAGGGTTGGTTAATGCCATTGTAGGGCGATCGCACGAATGCGATTACCCTCCAGAAATCCAAGATCGCCCCATTTGTACCGAAGCACGCTTAAACTCCAGTGCCTCCAGCAGCCAAATTCATGATGAAGTGAACAATTTATTGCAGGCTGCTCTCAGTATTTATCAAATCAAAACAGATGTTTTAGAGCAATTGCAGCCTACCCACATTCTCACTCAAGACCAGTGTGATGTTTGTGCTGTCAGCTTACACGATGTTGAAAAGGCAGTTGCCACACTCATTAACAGTAAACCGCAGATTATTTCTTTACAACCCAATATTCTCCAGGATATTTGGGCTGACATTGAGCGAGTCGGCAACACCTTTGGCGTAGACTCGGTAAAAATCATAGAAAATTTAGAAGCTCGCGTCAAAATTTGTCAGCAAAGAATCCAGGGGCTTTCTTTAAATGAACAGCCTACTGTCGCCTGTATTGAGTGGACTGATCCTATGATGGTAGCCGCCAATTGGATTCCTGAATTAGTCAATTTAGCAGGAGGACAGTCCTTGTTTTGCGCTACAGGTCAGCCTTCTCCCATCTTGCCGTGGGAAACACTATTAACAACTGATCCAGATGTAATTGTTTTTATGCCCTGTGGCTTTGATTTAAATCGCACTCGCCAAGAAGCCAATTTGTTAACTCAACGTTCAGAGTGGGAAAAACTGCACGCTACCAAAGCTGGTAGGGTCTACATCACTGATGGCAATTCTTTCTTCAATCGTCCAGGGCCTCGACTGGTAGATTCTTTAGAAATTTTGGCAGAAATTTTGCATCCAGAAATTTTTCAGTATGGCTACAAAGGAACGGGTTGGGAACCCTTGTAAAGAAGAATTCCGAACTCATGAGCCAGAGTTCAGTATGAATTCGAGTCTAATGTTTATGATATTGGTTTAAAACCTTGGCAGGTTCCAATCCCACACGAAGAGTAATTCTGATTCCTGGATTCTGAATTGTGAATTCTTTTTTAAGGTGTTTGTTCAGAATCCGTCGATGGTTCATTGTTAAATAACAGCAGGCGTGCAGCAAGGATAGCAAATCCCACAGCAGCGATCGCTTTTAATAAGCGTGTAGGTAATAATTCGGCTACTGCTCCCCCTGCTAATGATCCCAATAGGCTTGTCAACAGCAATGCGCCTGCTGCACCAAAAAATACTGCGCGCGGAGAATTACAACGCCCTGAAAGTGCGATCGCTGCTAGCTGACTTTTGTCACCCAATTCTGATAAAAAAACTGTAATAAAGCTCAGTCCTAAGAGATGCCAATCCATATGTTTAAGGGGAGCGGGAAATGGGGAGTTTTTCTAATGACTAATGACCAATAAATACATCCCAAAACAGCATTAGGGAAATCATTAACAACATCACACCTGCTGATTTTTCTACAGTTTTTGGGCTGAGTCGCGTGGCTATCCAACTACCTAAAAGCACGCCTAATAAGCTGGTGGTTATTAGCGCAGCCGCAGATCCGATAAATACCACCCACGGCGAATGAGATTCTGCACTCATTAATAGGGTGGATAGCTGAGTTTTATCTCCAATTTCTGCTAGAAAAATAGTTACAAAAGTTGTACCAAAAACTACTAACGCTGATTGCTGCTTTTGAGGACTATCGGCAACTACAGGCTGAACTGGCTGGGCGATCGCACGAGTTAAGTTCAAATCATTGCTATCTTTCAGTTCTAGCTCGATCTCAGTTTGAGATATGCCAGAAATCTCCAAAGGTGCAGAGTCAAGTTTCACAGGCAGTAGTTTTGTTAGTAAGTTGCTTTCATATTTCTATCATATTCTCAGATTGTTGTAATAAATTGCAACTACATAAATAAATAGTGATAAAAAAATTATGGAGTGTCTTTGCGTTCTTGCATACTCCTCACAGCCCAACAGCTTTATTGAAGCGTAGTATTTCCAGACTGCGATCGCCGTATACTCCTTCTATTTGCTGGCGACAGCAGTCAATGGCAAAATCGTTAACTTCTTCTGGTTCAACCCCATACATATCTTGAAACACTTCTGATTCCACACGGCAGAAGCGAGGACGATCTGAGTAGATGCGGCATTCTCGCGTGGTATGGTCGAAGTTAACGCACCATCCCGCTTCGCCTACCATGCTGAGATAGAGTTCTAGTTCTGGTGGAGAGAGATACTCATCTAAATCTGGACGCTCTGCTGGATCAAGATTACAGCAGGCTCCACATTGCTTTACACATTGCCAAGTTGCCATTTTAAATTAGGGATTAGGGACAATGGAGCAAGGGCAGAATAATTAATAATCAATACCCAATGCCCTTATTTTACGTTTTTATGTCTTTTCTTATAATTTTGTTAAGTAAATTAAATCTAACAGACCATAGCCAGATATGATCGATTTCGGGTTTCCTAATTAAGTTATTGAATTTTTTAAGACAATTGGGAGGAGAAAAGGAAAAATGGACGCTTTGTTTAACGCTTTTACCAGTATCAATTGGGAAGTTATTTTCCAATTGCTGTCCGTGGCGCTAATTGTGATTGCTGGACCAGTGGTAATCTTTTTGCTGGCATTTCGCAACGGCAACCTATAAGAGTGCTGAGTGCTGACTAAGGAGTTAACAGTTAAGAGTTAGGAGTGAGAAGTTAATTAAGAATTCATAACTCATAACTCATAACTCAGCACTCAGTACTGATAATGCCTGAAGGGCAGCTTGAATAATGCTGTCATACTGTGGGCGAGAGATATCAACTTCTTTGGCGTTTTGACGATTAGTGCCTAGTAAACCGGTTATATGTCCTGGTTGCATGGCTAAAACTTTGCCTTCAGAATTTTTAATTCTTAATTCTGCTTCAATACCGTTTTTATAGAAACCACAAGTATATTGTCGCTGGTTGTATTCAAAAGTGGTGGTTGACGGGGTAGGTGGCGAAGCAAAAAATTGTTGAAGCTGAATTGGCAGTCTGACTCCTATTAACTCTAGCTCGATGGTAGTGTTACCGTTAAAGTAATTTTCTCGTAGTTTGTAAGCGACATCCACTCGCGATGGTAAGCGGAAATAGTCTCCCCAACGCCAGGCGATCGCTTTAATTTTGTATTCTTGATTATCAATAGTTTGGGCAATTGTCAGTTTAATGTGACCCTTCCCAACGATTTTTTGCTCAACTACTTGAACATTAGGTGTCCAGAAAACTGGATCGGGGTTATCCATACCGCAGGGATGTAGAGCATTAAGCTGTTGATAAAGCTGCTGATTGATGTGATTGAGGTTAACTTCGGCATCAATTTTGAGCAGAGGCTTGAGATGGTGGGGTTCAAGACAGTGGTTAGCAAACTCAATCAAACGCGATCGCACCATCTTTAAATTCTCTGCTGGTAGAGAGAATCCCCCGGCTGCTTTGTGTCCGCCATATTTGCCGAGTAAATCGTGAGAATATTCCAAAGCTTCAAACACATTAAACTCTGGAATTGAGCGTGCAGAACCGCGTATATGTCCCTCATCCTCAAAAGTACCGATAAACACGGGGACACCATAGCGTTCTACCAAGCGGGAGGCGACAATCCCAATAACGCCGTGATGCCAATTGGGTTGAACAACAACTAATACACGGTCTTGCTGTAGAGATGCAACAAATTCTGCTTCTACATAAGCGATCGCTTCTTGTTCAATTTGCTGACACATTTCCTGGCGAGAAGCATTTATTTGTTCGCACTGCATTGCTCTTTCCAGCGCCACCCCCATATCATCTGTAGTCAGCAATTCAATCACAGTTTGGGGATCACCAATTCGGCCAATAGCATTAATTCGTGGCCCGAGGCGAAAACCGATATCTTCAGGCTTCAGGGATTTGGGACTGGGGACTGGGGATGGAAAATTTTCCCTATCTCCCCCTGTTTTCTCATCTCCCCTCGCCTGCACACCACCCACCTGAATTAACGCCTGCACTCCAGCTAAGTTGGATTTGGGTAAATGCTGTAAACCGCGTTTCACCCAACGGCGATTCACGCCTGTTAAGGGGGCTAAATCTGCGATCGTTCCCAGTGTAAATAGTGCTAGCATCGGCTGAATCAAGCCCTTAGTTTCGCCTAGCTGTTGTGCTAGAGAGACTGCCAAAATATAGGCGACACCAACACCAGCAACACCCCGATAAGGTGAGGATTCAGCGATCAGTTTAGGGTTGAGGATAGCGTTAGCTGGTGGTAATTTTTGGGGGATATCGTGATGATCGGTGATAATAACGGCAAGACCAAGTTCTCTAGCTCTAGCAACTGGTTCAAACGCAGAGATGCCATTATCTACAGTCAGAATTAACCCCACACCTTCACTGTGGAATTCTTCAACTATGCGTTTATTGATACCGTAGCCTTCGTGCATCCGGCTGGGAATAGCATAATCTACCTGTGCGCCTAAAGTGCGGAGACTACGCAAAAGTAGAGCAGTGCTGGTCATTCCATCAGCATCGTAGTCACCACAAATAGCGATTTTTGTTTGAGAAGCGATCGCATTTTGCAACAACTCCAAACTAATCGCCAAATCTGGGAAATCTTCCAACGGCGAAGGCAAAACTAAGGACTCTGGATTTAAAAATGCTTGTACCTGTTCTGGTGTTTCCATACCCCGATTAATCAACAACTGGCTGATAATCGGTGAAATATTTGTCAAAACAGCCAGATTTTGGGAAATTTCTGGCTTTTGTGGATAAATTTGCCAGCGCTGATCGGGTAAGCGCCTGCGAGGTTTGGATATTTCAGATACAGGTCGGTCTAGCACAGTATAAAGTTAGGAGTTTTTAGTTATGAGTGTTGAATTGAGAGTTGTTTCTTAACCCATAACTAATAACACTATTTGCTATCTAAAACACGTTGATTCTACCATCATCCATAATATATAACGAGCGATCGCCTGGAGAGCGCCAAGTCGGACGGAGTTCAAGCCGCAATGTGCCAAAGTTAGGTTTCGAGACAATTGCTTGTAGTGATAAACCCGTTTCGCTCCAAAATATCAGAGATGTATTTGGTTCTGTACCCTCTATTTGTTCTAAATTTAATTTCTGCCCTGGACTCAAGGATATTGCACCAGTCCCAGAGGGTTTTTGGATTTTGATCAGGTTGGGTGTGCTATTTACGACTTCAACCCGGATGTTTTGCCCAGGCGTAAACTGAATTGGGCGAGAACCACACTTAGAAGCACAAGTTCCAGCTAAAGTATTGCTGGGATTATTGATTGATGCAACTAAAATGGTAGCTGCAACTAAAGCAAATGACAGAGGCTTAAACATAATACACAGTATAAGTACTAAGTTAAAATGTTACTTCAATTTAGTATTATCAAGCCTCAGCATATTTTCCAGAATTAGAACTGTAATCTGTTTTTAACCAAAGCGTCCACTGATATAATCCTCAGCTTCTTTGGTTTGAGGAGAACTGAACATTTGGGCTGTAGGATTAAACTCAACTAATTTTCCGCGACGTTTGCCATGCTCGTCAATTTCTGTATTGAAGAAAGCCGTGTAATCTGCCACTCTAGAAGCTTGCTGCATATTGTGAGTCACCATGATGATGGTGTATTGCTGCTTGAGTTCCAAGCAGAGTTCTTCTACTTGGCGGCTAGAAATTGGGTCGAGAGCAGAACATGGTTCATCCATTAATAATACATCTGGCTTCATGGCGATCGCACGGGCAATGCAAAGTCGTTGCTGTTGGCCGCCAGATAATGCAGTTCCCTTTTCTTTGAGTTTGTCTTTGACTTCATCCCAGATAGCAGCGCGTCTGAGGGAATTTTCTACCAATTCATCAACGTTACCTTTATAACCGTTAGCACGCGGCCCAAAGGCAATATTTTCGTATATTGACTTGGGGAAAGGATTCGGTCTTTGAAAAACCATTCCGACTTGCCGTCGTAATTTTACAGAATTTATCTTAGGATCGTAAATATTGCGATCGCGGTAATTCAACTTACCCTCTACCTTCGCTCCAGGGATTAAATCATTCATCCGATTAAAGCAACGCAATAAGGTACTTTTACCGCATCCCGAAGGCCCAATAAAAGCAATAATTTGTTTTTCAGGAATTTTTAAGTAGACATCTAAAAGTGCTAAAAATCCTCCATAAAATACCTTAACACCTTCGAGATTAAATACATCATTATCTTGGTCGATTGTGGCGCTATCTAATTTACTTCTACTGTTGCTATAAGTCATTTTGCGTATCTCCAAATATCTGTGAATATATGAAATTAGATATTTAATTATCTAACGGATTGAGAAGCGTTGCCGGATATAAATTGCTACACCATTTAAAGCTAAAATCAAGAGTAACAATTCAATAATTGTCGCTGCTGCTGCGCTAGCAAAACCCGGTTCAGGACGAGTGATATAACTGTAAATTTGAATGGGTAATGCCATAAATCTCTGAAACAAACCAGGGTCAAAGGTAAGAAAACCCACAGCACCTACAACAATTAAAGATGCTGCATCACCAATGGCACGAGATACAGAGATAATCACCCCTGTCAAAATACCGGGAATAGCATAGGGTATGACATGACTGCTAATAGTTTTCCATTTGGTGACACCTAAGCCGTAAGAAGCATTTCTTAGAGAATCTGGGACGGCGCGAATTGCTTCTCTAGAGGTGACAATAATTACTGGTAAAGACAGCAAAGATAAAGTCAATGCACCAGAAATTAAAGCGGGGCCAAACCCAAGCAAATAATTGAAAACTCCTAAACCCAGCAATCCATAGACGATAGAAGGCACACCTGCCAGATTACTGATATTAATCTCAATAATCGCTGTCCACCAAGCTTTAGGTGCATACTCTTCTAGATATAAAGCTGCTCCCACACCAATTGGAACAGTTACAAAAATCACAACAAGTCCCAACAAAATGCTGCTAACAATAGCCGGACGGATACCACCTTGGTCAGGAAAACGAGAAGGGGTATCTGTGATAAATCCTGGTGACAAAAATCTACCTAATCCGTCTCCCAAAATATCAAACAGGAGCAAAGCTAGGACAAATATTCCAATCAGTAACCCGATTAAAAAAATTACTTCAAATACTTTTCCTAAGTTCTCCCTTTTGTCAACATTATCAGTAAATTCTGCCGCTGATGCAAAGGAATCATTTTCTTGATAACTAGTAGCCATACTTATTACTCGTATTTTTCCTTATAACGATTAGCAATCCAGTAACTAACAATATTCAAAGATAGGGTAATCACAAACAAAACCGCACCGACAGCATATAAAGTCTTGAAATTAAGACTTCCACGCGGACTATCTCCGCCAGAAATTTGTGCCATGTAAGCTGTCATTGTTGCTATTGATTCTGCAAAACTAATAGTCAGCTTCGGCTGTAGTCCAGCGGCGATGAGGACAGTCATTGTTTCACCTACAGCGCGAGAAATACCTAAAATAATCGAGGCGATAATTCCTGAAAGTGCGGCTGGTAAAACTACTTTAAAAATAGTTTCTAGTTTAGTGATACCTAAAGCATAAGCTCCTTCGCGCAAAGAACGTGGAACTGATTTAATAGCATCTAAGCTAATAGAACCAACCGTAGGAGTAATCATAATTCCCATCATTACCCCGGCACTCAAGGAATTGAATATTTCTAGAGGAATAAAATTCCGCAGCAATGGTGTCAGAAACAATAGTGCAAAGTAACCATATACTACAGTTGGTACTCCTGCTAAAAGTTCCACGGCTGGGCGTAAAACTGCTGCTACTTTTGGTTGAGCATATTCACTCAAATAAATGGCAGAACATAAACCCAAAGGAATCGCAACTAACATAGCAATAGCTGTAGTCAAGAAAGTGCCATTAATTAAAGGCCAAATGCCAAAATGCCTCTCTGCAAATAGAGGTGTCCATTTAGTATCAAGAAAGAATTGAGCAAAGGAAACTTCTTGGAAAAAAGCAAATGTCTCTTGAAAAATAATTAAGACAATACCAAAGGTAGTCAAAACAGAAACTAAAGCACAAGCAAATAAAATGGTTCCCACAATCCTTTCTGATATATCTTCAGATATATCTTTGTCTAGTGATTGTCTGGATAGTAAATAAAGATCGTCTTGAGAAGTGGAATTTTGCATAAACAGTTAAGTCTTGACTACAAATCAAGTTACATTGAGTATTTGTCTAAAGAAAGTTTGTAATTGGTTCACCTGGTTTAGCTTTTTGAAATTTTGTCCCAGTTTCACCAGCAGCAAATTTTTGTTTTACCTTGACGTAAGCTTCATCAGGTAGTGCTACATATCCAGCACCATCTACCCACTTCCAAGAATTTTCTAGATAAAAATCTACAAATTCTTTGACTGCTGGTTTGTTATCTAAAGATATCTTACTGGCATAAATGAACAGGGGACGAGACAAAGGTGTGTAGGTATTTTTGAGGACATTATCCAACGGAACTGGTTTTTTGCATTCTCCTTTGAGATTTTCGATAGCAACTAAATTGAGCTTTTCTTGGTTTTGAATGTAGTAAGATATCCCTACATAAGCTAATGCTGATTCATCTCCAGAAACACCTTGCACTAGCAGATTTTGATTATGGCTAGGAGTGTAGTCAGTGCGGCCATTCTTGGCTTTGCCGGTAACAGCTTGAGTTAAATAATCAAAAGTCCCCGTATCAGAAGCCGGAGCGTAGAGCTTCAGTGGTAGCTTAGGAAATTTAGGATTAACTTGATCCCAAGTCAAGATTTTACCGTCTGATTTAGCACTCCAAATTGTGTTCATTTCCTTAATAGTTAGACATTTAGCAAAGTCGTTTTTACGATTTGCAATTACAGCTACGCCGTCTAAACCTATAGGTAACTCTACAAACTCAATATTCTTGCTTTTACATTTTTTGATTTCTTCATTTCTGATGGTACGAGAAGCGGTAACAATATCAATATCACCATTACAAAACTTACTGAAACCGCCACCCGTACCACTGGAAGCAACACTAACTTTCGCGTCAGATTTAACCTTCTGGTATTCTTCTGCAACTGCTAACGAAATAGGGAAACCTACGGCTGCACCATCAATACTCACCTGACTTTTCAATTCTTGTCCACTATTACAAGCAGTAATGCTGCTGGCAAGAACCATTAAAGACGTGAAGTAAACGCTATCTTTAAATCGGCGATGAAAGCTCATAAATTCTCAATTGAGATAAAGTGACTATACAAAGAATGCTGCTTAAAAAAGTAAAGTTTATGCTTTGCTAGCAGCTTGAACTTTGTCAAAAATTGCCCCATCTTCAAAAAACTTTTTCTGGATAAGCTCCCAACCACCTAAATCTTGAGAGGTAAATAAAGTTTTAATTTGCGGTTGTTTTGAGGCTACTTCTTGGGTAACGGTGGGGTTAACAGGACGATACTGTAATTTGGCAAATTCCCGTTGAGCTTCTGTGGAGTAAAGAAAATTCACGAATGCTTGTGCAACTTCTCTTGTACCGTGTTTATTAACGTTTTTATCAACTAGAGCCACAGGATTATCAATGGAAATATTAACTTGAGGTACAACATAAGGCAGTTTCAATCCACCTATTTGCGCCAAAATTACCTCATTTTCGTAGTTAATTAAGACATCTCCCTCGCCTTTTTGGAAGAATGAATCGCTAGCTTCACGGGCATCTTTCGTCAATACAGGGATGTTCTTATAAACTTTGGTGACATAATCTAATGCTGCGGTTTCGTCACCACCTGTTAAACTTACAGAACTCCAAAAAGCCAAGAATTCCCAGATAGCAATACCAGAAGTTTTGGGGTTGGCTGCAATTATTTTCACATTATCTTTTGCCAAGTCTGCCCAAGTCTGAATGTTTTTGGGATTACCTTCACGAGTAACGATCGCAGCTACAGATTTACTGACAATACCATTTCTTGGATATCTGATTTCCCAACCTGATTTAATCAAACCTGCTTGCTGAATTTTGATGACATCTAGGGGAATTGCCAAATGTACTATATCTGCTTCTTGTGAACCTGCAATAATTTCTGCCGTTTGAGCGCCAGAACCCCCATAAGTCGCCTCAATCGTGACGTTCTGATTGTGTTCTTTCTTCCAGCTTTCGACAAATTTGGGAATTATCTGGTCATGTGCTGCTTTGGTGACAGAGAAAGAAGCGAGTTTGATATTGACATCATTTTTGCTAGCTGAACTGCTTCCAGAGCAGGAGGCAACTGCTATACTCAAAAAAGCACCTATGAGAAACAGACTCACGAAGCTTTGCACAGTGTGTCTATTCAACAAACTCTTAATTGTGTGTTGATAGGAGAGTTGTATAGCTTGCAAAGCTTTCATGACATAAGCCTGCATACCTTCACTTAGCAATTTACTTAATTGTGTCAGCTGTTGCGACTTGCTCATCAGAATCACCCTTAAATCTACGGTATTTCTAGGCGAATACCGTAATTAAGAGAAGTATAGGACATATAAAACAATATTTCTCATCTAGCTTTAACTATTTTTACTAAGTCAGCAGTTACTCATCAAAGTAGCAAAAATAGTGTTTAAGCTCTGCGCTTTGCCCGCCTCCAAAAGGCTGATTTATTTACAGCCTACATACGCTATCTCTGTATAGAATTGCTACAAGGTTTTGTTGCTAAGAATTCGGAAGAAACCAAAAACTTTTCCCTCTTTTGTAAAAGGATTCTCAGAGGTTTTACTACGCAAAATCTTTCTCTCTCGCCCATTGGAGGGGAATTTGAACTTTAGTTCAAGACAGGGAGAGGTTCATTTAACATTAGTTCAGTTGGTAGCTTAGGCAATTGTGAAAAATCGATATAATTCGTAAGACAGGTATAAGTATCTTCACTAGTTATTGCATCGTCTACTCTACCAGTATTGCTACAACCAGCTTAGGATAGACTAAAAGCGTTTTTTGCAAACAATGGTAGAAAAAATCACAGCTGTGTTTAATGGCAAAGTGTTCTATCCGGCTGAACCGATCGCACTGCCAATCAATACCCGTGTGCGAATCAGTATTGAAATTTTACCGCCAAGTGAACATGAAACGGTATCATTTCTGCAAACAGCGCGATCGCTCAACTTAGATGGGCCAACTGACTGGTCTACCAATATAGATAAATATTTGTACAGTAAGTAAATTTTCCATGCATTCTGAAGTCTTTCTTGATACATCATTTGCCATTGCCTTATCTGCACCGAGCGATCGCTTGCATGACCGAGCCTTACATCTGGCTAAAATGTTACAAGCGGCAGAAACTCGTTTGGTGACAACACAGGCGGTGATGTTGGAAATTGGCAATGCCTTATCCCAACAACCTTATCGTCAAGCGGCAATCATATTATTAAATTCTCTAGTAGCAGACTCCAAAGTAGAAATTGTCCCCCTTTCCCAGGAACTCTACGAACGTGCTTTCGAGCTATATCGGGAACGAACTGAGAAAGAATGGGGATTTGTGGATTGCGTATCTTTTATAGTTATGCAATATAGTGGAATCACTGAAGCTTTGACTGCTGATGAGCATTTTCAACAAGCAGGCTTTCGAGCATTACTACGAGAAAATTTGCCTTAAAGATTGGGAATTAGGGATTGAGGATTGGTTATTCACAAATGACTAATGACAATTAAATATTTCGTTACAATCGGTGTGTGCATTAGGCATTCAAGAGTTATCAGCCATGAAATTGATTTCCGATCCACCGATTCCTGTAAAAATTCAAAAGATGAAGGAACGGGTGCGGTGGATGCATCCAAGTTTTGTGCAACGGGGAATTGATCAAACCAGCATGGTTATAGATGATGGCAGGCAGAATAGTCCAGAATTTTCCTTTATGGTTATCGGTGATTCTGGCACCCAATCCCATTATCGGCACCACCCCCAACGGAAAGTTGCTGAACTAATGCTTCCTCACCGCGATGATTGCAGTTTTGTGTTGCACACAGGCGATGTAATTTATGTGGTGGGTTCCCAAGAGTATTATTCAACAAACTTTATTGAACCTTACCGGGAATTTCTTGTAGGTGGCGACAACTCGAAAGATATTCCCTACGATCGCATGGTGTTTAATCTGCCATTCTTGCCAGTACTTGGTAATCATGATTACTACGATGTGCCGTTGATGTACCGTTTGTTTACTGGAACAACATCTTCATTACGTCGCCTGTTGCGCTACAAAGATATCGAGATTGGCTGGCATGGATCATATCAAGGTAATGCCTATGCACGGGCATTTATGGACTATACAGGGGCGATGTCCTCTTCAGAATTAGAACGTCATTTAGATCAACACTATACTGCTAAGACCGACACAGGGCGCTGTTTGCGTTACGAACCTGGACAGTTTACCCGCTTACCCAATCGCTATTACACCTTTCGTTACGGCGGGATTGATTTTTTCGCTTTGGATTCCAACACCTTTAATACACCATCACCTTTACCTGCAACTCAAGAGGGAGAAATTTACCGCCGGGAATTGCAAAAGCGTCGCCAGGAAATAGATCAAGAAGAATTGCAGATTTTGAAAATATCTGATCGCCTCAACCCCGATAAACCCATCGAAGCGGAACAACTTGATGAACTTAGTGCCAAATTAGAGCAAATAAACGAGATCAAAATCGATATTGAAAAACAATTGGCATCTCAGACAATGCCTGCGATCGACTTTGAACAACTTGAATGGTTGCGAAGCAGACTAATCGAATCTTGGAACACCTCTGAAGTGCGAGGACGGATTATCTTTTTCCACCATCCACCATACGTCACAGAAGCTACCAAGTGGGATCAGGCGCAAACCTTAGCAGTTCGCCACCGCTTGCGCTGGGTATTTGAACAAGTGGCAGAAACTCTTGGTTCTTTAATTAAAGAACGTCCCATAGTGGATTTGATTTTAAACGGTCACGCTCACTGTTTGGAGCATCTGTACACAACTGATACCGGATTTGCTGACTCCCACATTAACTGCATTATCTCTGGTGGTAGTGGTCATCGTCCCCGTTATCAAAGGCGAGAGGGGAATGAATTGATGGAGACTTTTACAGAAATTGCAGGTAAACCCACTCGGAAAGTTGCCGATTCAAAGCTTTTTGTGGGTCGTCATGATTACAATTTCCAAAAGCGCCTGCCTTACTCATGTGTGCGGATTGATGTTCTGGATGGTTGTCCGCCCAAGTTTATCATCAGACCGCTGATTACTGAACGGGTTGAACAAGAGTGGCATAACCGTGAGCTTGAACCTTTTGTGATTTAAATAAAAAACCTCACCCTGGTTATGCTACGCAAAACCTGTTCCATCTCCTTAGTAAGGCTACGGTGTACACACAAGTCACCAGTTTTATCCCAATACACTTGGGATAAGCCAGAAAGCCCTCATGTAGAGATGCGATTTATCTCATGTAGAGACGCGATTTATCTCATGTAGAGACGCGATTTATCGCGTCTAAAAGACTGACACGTTAGAGAGACGCGATAAATCGCCGTCTCTACAAAGAATGTACTTGTCAATTATTCCTTGACTACTATTTCCGACTTGTGTGTACAACACCGTAGCTTGCTCAATTGCTAGACCTACACTGTGAGAAATCCGATTGTAACCAGGAAATATTGGACGCGATCGCTCATATTTAGCTTGATCTAAAAATACTTTCACCTGTGGCATTTTATTCACACAATCCTGAGCTACAACAACTTTGCCATTCTGATCTAGCCTTGCACAATTATCTAAAGTTATGGTTATTGCAAGCGTTTATATCTTAATCTTGAATAGAGTTTTGATAATTTCAGATTATGGCAGGACATAGTAAATGGGCAAATATTAAGCGCCAAAAAGCCGTAGTAGATGCAAAAAAGGGAAAAACCTTCACTCAGTTATCTAGGGCGATTATCGTTGCAGCTAGAAGCGGTGTACCAGATCCGGCGCTGAATTTTCAACTTCGCACAGCAATTGATAAGGCAAAGGCAGCGAGTATCCCCAATGATAATATTGAACGAGCGATCGCTAAAGGTGCAGGCACTTTTGGCGGAGATAATACTATCTTTGAAGCAATTCGCTACGAAGGTTACGGCCCTGGTGGCGTAGCGATTTTAATCGAAGCCCTTACAGATAATCGCAATCGCACTGCTGCTGACTTACGTGTAGCTTTCAGTAAAAATGGTGGCAATCTTGGTGAAATAGGTTGTGTTAGCTGGATGTTTGACCAAAAAGGCGTTTGTGTAGTGCAGGGTGTGGTTGACGAAGAACAGCTTTTAGAAGCATCCCTTGAAGGTGGTGCTGAGTCTTATGAGATGGCTGAAGATGAGATGGCTGAAGTTTTTACTGATATTGGCAATTTAGAAACCCTTAGTCAGACGCTCAAAAATCAAGGCTTTAAGGTAACTGATGCCGAATTTCGCTGGATTCCTAGTAATAGTGTAGAAGTTACCGATCCAGATCAGGCGCGATCGCTTTTCAAGTTAATTGATACTCTAGAAGGCTTGGATGATGTGCAAAATGTCACAGCTAACTTTGATGTAGCAGAAGAATTGATGGCTCTCAGCATTTCTTAATCAAAATTCACGCAGGCATCATAGCTAAATACCACTTGTTTGGATGATGTCCAAGTTACATCTAACTTTGAAATGCCAGTAACTCTTATAGCCGTGAGTATTTTTTAGCCAAGTATTCCCCGTAATTGCGATATTTTACGGTTATAAAAATAGATATGAAAGGGGCGCAATGTGTCAAAAGAAAAGTTAATATTTGATGTTAAATAAAAATAAAAAATGGTTCTACATACCTCTTATGCCAAATTGTGTTCAAGTGTTATAAAAGGAATTTTCGTAAACCTTTCACTTGGATTAATGAGCATAAAGAAAGTCAGTAGAACCTAAAAACCCTGTTACAAACCGTCGTTAATTCCCAATATTTAACTGTTTACGCTTCCGGGTGGAAACAATACCGAATGCACCCATTGTTAAAAGACCAAGTACAGAAGCAGGTTCAGGAACTGTTTGGAAACCTTCTGGCGGTTTTTCTGCAAAGTAAACTTCATCACCTTTGCTCGAAGTTATCAGCGAGGTTTTTCAATGTTTGTGCCTCTAACTTGCTCAAGAGGGCGCGATCGCGTCAAAATAAGAGTAAAGACGCTGTTACCTAACTTAACAATGGCCTTAACGCAGCTTGAGCAAACTCTTCCCCCTCAACCAACACCGCCAAATGAGCGGGGATACGAATATGATTTGGTAATTGTCGGCGGTGGGATTATTGGGTTAACTCTAGCCTCTGCTTTAAAAGATTCTGGCTTGAGTATCTTGCTGATTGAGGCGAAAGTAGCTTCAGCGGCGGTAGCTAAGGGACAAGCCTATGCAGTTCATCAGCTTTCGGCGCTAATTTACCAAGGAATTGGAGTTTGGGACAAAATATTGCCTCAAATCGCCAAATATTGCCGAGTTCGTCTTTCTGATGCCGATTATCCCAATGTAGTGGAATTTACCACAGATGATATAGATACAGCAGAGTTGGGTTATGTGGCGGAACACCAAGCGCTGTTGCAGCCTTTGCAGGAGTTTGTCCAAGATTGTGCAAATGTGACTTATCTGTGTCCGGCTGAAGTGGTAAATACGCAGTACCAGCAAGATATAGTCGCGATAGATATTAAAGTTGCCGATCAGTTACAGACAGTCAAGAGCAAATTACTGATAGCAGCAGATGGGGCGCGATCGCCAATTCGTCAAGCTGCTGGTATCAAAACCTCTGGCTGGAAATATTGGCAGTCTTGCATCGTGGCATTTGTCAAACCAGAAAAACCGCACAACAACACCGCTTACGAAAGATTTTGGTCTAGCGGGCCCTTTGCGATTTTACCTTTACCGGGGAACCGTTGCCGCATTGTGTGGACAGCCCCCCACGAAGAAGCAAAAGCTTTATGTGCCTTAGATGATGAGCAATTTTTAACAGAACTCACCCGTCGTTACGGCGATCAAATGGGGAAATTGGAATTACTAGGCGATCGCTTTGTATTCCAGGTACAACTCATGCAAAGCGATCGCTATGTTCTCCCTCGACTGGCATTAATTGGTGATGCGGCGCACAATTGCCATCCTGTCGGCGGACAAGGTTTAAATCTGGGCATTCGAGATGCAGCTGCTTTGGCGCAAGTCCTGCAAACAGCGCACCAAGCTGGTAAAGATATTGGCGACATTCAGATTCTTAAAGGTTATGAACGCTGGCGCAAGCTGGAAAACCTGACGATTTTAGGTTTCACCGATTTGTTAGATCGGATGTTTTCTAATAATTTCTTACCTGTGGTATTGGTGCGTCGCCTGGGTTTATGGTTTTTGCAGCGAGTACCCGTTTTAAAGGTCTTTATGCTGAAGTTGATGATTGGCTTGAAGGGACGAACTCCAGAATTAGCAAAACTATCAGGCTTAAACGCTATACCACAGCAGCTTGAAAAATCTGGTTTGGGGTGAGATTAAATTCAGGGAAAGTTTAGGAGACAATGCGATCATTATCTCGAAACTTACTTATTTGATATTCTTCATCAACCAAGTTACACACGGTGATTGTCGGTTGTTTGGGATTGCCGATAAAATTACGTCCACCCAAGGCAGCATAATCGACAATCCAGTATTCTGGGATACCCATCTCTTCATAGTCAGCATACTTCAAGTAATAATAGTCTCGCCAGTTAGTTGATACAACCTCAATTGCCAAAGGTATTGATGCACCCAAACTAACAGTAGATTCTTTTTTCCATAATTTTTCGTTTACCAGATTTGCACGGTTTAGCACCAACACATCTGGTAAGTAACCAGAATCTTTTTCAGGAGGTCTAACTATAACTTGGTTAGGTATGAAGTAGGGCAATCCTAGACGCTTAATTTCAAAAGGAATTTCGATACCTAGAAATCCTTTAACTTCTTCGTGTTCCCCTACGGGTTGCGCCATTTCAACAATTTCTCCCTTATGTAGTTCGTAGCGGACTCGTCGATTTTCGGGTAGCCAATCGACAAATTCCTCAAAGGTTACTAGCTTGGGTATGGCTTGAGTCATGACTTTTGAGAGTTATTGCTTTGCAAATATTATCTCTAATCTAAGGGGCTTCGGACAGCTTTTCCACCACGGTTAAGAACCAGGGTATAAATCATCGTAGTTTTCACATTCTTGTGTCCAGCAAATGCCCACCCTAATTTTGTGTTCGAGAGAGTGAGTGCGCTATTGTTAATGGTGGAAATGGATTCTGGAGTTAAGGTATTACTCCTGAGAGCTAGTACCCAAGATAGATGTAATAGTATTTAACATGTGCTAGTTACTCAGTACTATCAACCGTAGGATTGAAAATTAGTATTTTTCTACATAAAATTAAAAATCTAAAATTAAAAATTGGTAACACTGATGGTTAGGAGTGTTAAAGTTTCAGGAAATTCATTGGAACTTTTCAGCGGGTATTCATGCTGAAGAAACTACAGAAAAAACAAATTTCCATAATTGCGGGTGCGGCACTCTTTGCCTTTTTAGCTGGGGCAATGGTATCAGCACCTGAGATTGGTAAATCCGTTGGACAATGGCTCAAACTGGGTAAGAATCAGGCAGAGCAAACATCTGATGCTAGCATTGCTCAATCAGCCGTCTTTCCACTGATATCACAATCTCTGCCAGAACGGGCGGCAAAACTAGCTGCGATCGCTCAAGAATCGCGATCGCCAGACCGAAATCGCGCTCGTTATCTTTTAGCGAGTGATTACATTGAAAGAACCCAAGCCCAAAAAGCTCTGGCTTTACTCCAAGGACTAGAGAAAGACTATCCGATCCTCGCGCCCTATATTTTGCTGAAACAGGCGCAGGCAGAGGATATGCTGGGCGAGGACGGCAAAGCTTCGGATCTCAGGCAAAGCGTGCTGAAACTGTATCCTAAAGAAGCGGCCACAGTGAAAGCACTATATCTGATTGCCCTACCGAAGCAACAGGAAATAGCGATCGCTCAATTTCCTTCCAATCCTCTAACTTGGGAAATTATTCGTAAACGCTTACAAGAAAATCCCAATCAGCCAAAATTACAATTGATTTTGGCTAAATATGCCTATGACCAACCTGGTATAGTGGGCGTTTTAGATCAGCTAGTAAAACAGCCTACCCTCAAACCCGAAGACTGGGAACTCATTGGTACAAGCTATTGGGAAAATAATCAATTTCTGAAAGCGGCGAATGCTTATGCCAAAGCACCCAAAACACCGCGTAACCTCTACCGGACTGCACGGGGCTTACAGGTAGGGGGCAAAGATAAAGAAAAAGCGATCGCTACTTATAAACAATTGGTGCAGCAATTTCCAAATAGCGAGGAAACTGGGACTGCACTACTACGGTTAGCAGAAACCGCAAAAACAGGTAAAGACGGCTTACCCTATCTTGAGCAGGTAATTAGTAAATTTCCGAAACAAGCTGGTACTGCACTGGTACAAAAAGCCAAAACTCTCCAAGCCCTCAATAATCAAAAGTCAGCTAACGAGGCGTGGCAATTACTCATAGCCAAGTATGGCAATTCTGATGAAGCCGCAGAGTATCGCTGGAAAATAGCCCAAGACAAAGCCAAAGCCAAAGATTACGTTGGTGCTTGGCAGTGGGCAGAACCAATTGTCACCAACAACCCCAATAGTATTTTGGCTCCGAGAGCAGGCTTTTGGGTAGGGAAATGGGCAGCTTCACTAGGGAAACAGCAGGAATCTCAAACTGCTTATGAGTATGTGATTAGCCAGTTTCCCTACTCTTACTATGCATGGCGAGCCGCGACAATGTTGGGGCTAAATGTTGGCAACTTTGACAACGTGCGCGTCATGAACCCGGAAGTAATCACACCCCAGCGTCCGTTACCACCGGCTGGCTCTGAAACTTTCAAAGAATTGTATCTGCTGGGTCAAGATCGCGATGCCTGGTTACAATGGCAAACAGAATTTTCGAACAAAATTCAGCCAACGGTAGCAGAGCAATTTACTGAAGGGTTAATGCGGCTGGCTAAGGGAGAAAATCTCATCGGAATTGACAAAATTTCTAAATTGGAAGACCGGGAAATCCCAGCTGAACTTGCCCAATATGAGACTCTGAGCCAACAAATCACCTACTGGCAAGCCCGTTATCCATTTCCCTATCTTCGGGAAATTGAGAAGTGGTCTACTGAGCGTCAACTCAATCCCTTGCTAGTCACTGCTTTGATGCGTCAAGAGTCACGGTTTGAACCAAAAATCAAATCCGTCGCTGATGCCACTGGCTTGATGCAGGTGTTGCCGAGTACAGCTAAATGGATTGCCCCACAAATCAAAGTGGATTTCAAAACAATAAGCCTAGAAAATCCCAACGATAACATCATGCTGGGTACATGGTATTTGGATCATACCCATGAGCAATACAACAATAACTCCTTGCTCGCGATCGCCAGTTACAATGCTGGCCCCGGTAATGTCTCCAAATGGCTGCAAACTCTAACTACACAAGATCCAGATGAGTTTGTTGAACAAATTCCCTTTGATGAAACTAAAAATTATGTACGGCAAGTATTTGGCAACTACTGGAATTATTTAAGGCTTTACAACCCTGAGATTTCTGGCATCGTGGCAAAGTACTCAACTACACACCCAAAATTGCCGACACAGTAATTTTACTCAATCGAATGAGCAAGTACAGAGCAGAGGAGCAGGGAAAGCACATATACAATTTTACTTCTCCTCATCTCTAGCTCAAATGCAAAATTTTACACATAGTTAAGTGGGGCGATGCCTAGGTTAGTCTGTGCCTACGCTGTTTTTTCTGTTGAGAGGGTCAGGTGATCGCTTATTTCACTGTTCACAGCTTAAGTTGAGCGCGGCTTAGGTATTAATATATCTTAATATATTAAATGTTACTTTTTTCGCGCCATCCTTAATTTCTGTGCCCCAATGGAGTTAACTTCAAAAGAATTTAAGTCAGAACTGATATTAGAAATCCAAGCCTGCCTGCAATTGGCAGTTCCTCTGGTAATTACTCAAATATTAGAAGCGGGCATTCCTTTATTGGATGGGGTGATGATGGGCTTACTTAACAGCCAAGCCCTAGCAGCAGGTGCTTTAGGTGCTGTTACCTTTTCTACCTTAGCTTCCATTTGTCGTTCTATTCTTTCAGCAGCAGGTGTGAGTGTCGCAAATGCCTTTGGTGCAGGAAAGATAGACCAAGTTCGCCGAGCTACCGGCCAAGGAATTTGGTTAGCTGTAACGATGTGCTTGCCTGTGATGTTTATCATTTGGCACTTTGACTATATGCTGCTGCTGACTGGTCAAGAAGAAAGCAATGTTTTATTAGCTCAAACATATTTGCGGTCTATTGTTTGGGGTTTTCCTGCTGCACTCGGTTTCTGTATCTTAAAAGAAGTTAGCTCTGCGCTCAATCGTCCCCAATTTCTAACAGTAATTACGGTAGCTGGACTATTATTGAATGCGGCTGCTAATTACGTGCTAATGTTCGGCAAATTTGGTTTACCAGCCCTTGGTTTAGCCGGTATAGGTTGGGCAAGTACACTCATTTTTTGGCTGAATTTTATCGCCGCTGCCAGTTGGATTTGCTTCGATAACTACTTTAAAGACTACCAGCTTGATCGCGCTCTGCACCAGTTCGATAAAGATATGTTTATAGATATCTTTCAAACTGGATGGTTCTTGGGGTTGCAGTATGGAGCAGAAATTGGAGTATTCACTGCCACTGCTTTAATGATGGGGTGGTTTGGAACAGAGACGTTAGCAGCCCATGAAATTACCGTTGAGACAGAAAGTTTTGTCGAAACGGTTTCTATAGGTATTTCCTATGCCATCACGATGAGAGTAGGACAGTTGAGAGGACAAAATGATCTTAGGGGTGCAAGCAGAGCAGGATTTATCTGCATTGCGCTTGTTACTCCCATTGTGAGCATTGTGGCACTAATTTTTTGGCTGTTTCCCAACTATATTGTGGCAATGTATTTGGACACCAATAACCTGGATAATATCGAGATCGTTAAAACGGCAACTTCTTTCCTAGCTGTGGGGGCATTAGTCCAAATATTTTATAGTATTCAGACTATTGCTGCTGGTGCATTAATCGGGTTGAAAGACACCAAAGTGCCAGTGTTAATAACTATGTTCGCTTACTGGGGTGTAGGTCTAGGTGGTGGCTATCTGATGACATTCACTTTAGGCTGGGGTGCTATAGGTTTATGGTTGGGTTTAGTACTAGGGCTACTTATGGGTGCAGTGCTTTTAACTTGGCGTTTTTATCTTTTGACTTCTGAGATTGAGTCTGCTTGAACAGCCCTAAAAATTTCAGCATTTGTACCTTTGCCATGCAGACTCGACAATTTCAGCAATGATTTCTGTGTATGTCACACCACCCAAACGTCCCATAATTACCAGGTCTGAGCGGATATGGTGTAGTCCTGGCAGTGGGTTAACCTCCATAAACTGCAACACACCACTAGCATCGCAGCGCAGATCCACGCGGGCAGCGTCACGGCAACCAAGAGTATGGTAAACATCCAATGCTAGTTGCCTTGCCTGTGCTGCCAGTGGTTCGGGATCTATGAGTAAACGATAAGATACCCGTTCCAGATACTCATCCTTATTAAGGGTGGTATAAGCAAAAGCTTCAGTTTGTCCTGTAAAAATTACTTCCATCACACCTACTACCCGTGAGTTGCTGCCATTGCCAATAATGCCCACTGTTACTTCTCGACCGGGAAGAAAGGTTTCTACGAGTACGGACTGCTGAAAAAGTTCGCGTAACATTTGGTAAGTATTGACTAGCTCCTCGCGTTCTTTAACAAGAGAACGCCCAGTTACCCCTTTAGAACTGCCCTCCGCCACAGGCTTGAGGAAAACTGGCATTGGCAGCGACACGGCTGCTGCTTCTGCGGTAGTACTCACAACTTCAAAGGGAGCTGTAGGCAAACCGCGATCGCGCACCACCCTTTTAGCAAGTGCCTTATCTAGTGTTAAGGCGCAGGTGAGCGGATCGGAAAAGGTGTAAGGTTGAGAAAATAATTCGCAGACTGCCGGGACTTGGGCTTCACGAGAGCGACCCTGCAAACCCTCAGCAATATTGAAAACCAGATCCCAGCGATCGCCTTTTGCCAAACGCAGAGCAAGTTCTCTACCATTGCCGACACGTTCAAATTGATGACCTAACTGAAATAGTGCATCTTCCAACCCGATGATAGTTTCTTCATCGTCGAACTCCATGACTTCAGAGGCACTGAAACCAGCCTGAAGGTAGTCTGCCTTCAAGTCATAACACAGACCAATTAATAACTCCATAGCCTTATAATTCCCAGTGAAAAAGCTTTCGCTGTTAGCTTGAATGTACAAATCAGGTATCTTCATTGAGGAATGACGATTACTAAATCCTCAATGAAGCGAAGATATCTGATCAAGAATATCAAACCATACAGGAGATTTGTCGTGGCGATCAACTATATAGTGTTAGCCCTGCTCTACAGGATCTACATAGGTGTATGTCTCACCTGCCCAATTTCGCACTGTAGCTGTGCCCTTCTCATAAGCAACTAGAGTCTCGGCTTGAATTGGAACTTTACCACCGCCGCCAGGGGCATCAATTACATAAGTTGGTACAGCGTAGCCAGTAGTATGACCACGCAATTTAGAAATTAAATCAAGCCCTGTTTGAACACTCGTTCGCAGATGTGCGGTGCCAACAACTGGGTCGCATTGGTAAAGATAATAGGGACGTACACGCAGCTTCAGAAGACCGTGAAAGAGATTCTTGAGAGCTTTTTCAGAGTCATTCACACCTTTTAACAGCACAGTTTGACTACCTAGAGGAATACCACCATCAGCTAGGCGATCGCAAGCTTGTGCCACTTCTGGGGTAAGTTCTCGGACATGACAAAAATGCAAAGACAGCCACACACGATGCTTGCGGAGCAAAGCAACCAGTTGCGGTGTAATTCGCTGTGGTAAGAAACTCGGCACGCGAGAACCAATCCGAATAAATTCAATATGCTCAATGGCACGTAACCGCCCAAGCAAATTATCTAAAGGTTCATCAGACATCAACAAAGGATCACCACCAGAAATTAGCACATCACGGATCTCGGTGTGTTCTTCTAGGTAAGCGACGATCGCATCCAAGCGCCGGGTTACTGGGTACATCTCACCTTGGCTCACCAAACGAGAGCGGGTGCAGTAACGACAATAAGCAGCGCATGTGTCTAGAGCAAGCAGCAACACCCGGTCAGGGTAGCGGTGTACCAGTCCTGGCACTGGAGTATCGTTATCTTCACCGCATGGATCTACCATGTCTGCTGTACTAACTATTAGTTCTTCTTGCCGTGGAATGACTTGTAACCGTAGCGGACAAAGCGGATCTTCTGGATCAAGTAGTGATGCAAAGTATGGGGTTACGGCTACAGCAAACTTCTCTGGTGCGATTAAAAGTCCCTGTTCTTCAGTAGCACTAAGTCTTAATAACTTCTGAAAATGTTCCAGCTTAGTCAACCGATGCCGCATTTGCCAGCGCCAATCGTTCCAGCGTTCTTGATTGTAAGTCTCTCCTAAAATCTGACAAATTTCTTCACACCGAACATTGGTAACTAGAGGCTCTAGAATAGTGTTTTTGATCATGGTTAGAACTAAATTAATCTGAGAATAATAAACCAATCACAGCCTAGTTCTTTTACCTGCATTCATAGATAAAAGAAAAAACTATTGACAAATGTGACCAATCCTGATTTAAACTCCTCATCAAACAGGTAGTGATTGTTGTGGCGTAGAAATATAAATAGTTTGACTTGTTTGATGTCAGAGATGATGGCTATTTCTGCCTCTAATAACAAGGATTTGGCACATCCTCAGTATAATCACGGCAATGATTAAGAGCGTTCATAATTACCTCAGATTTAAATGCCTCAGCCTTAGCAGCGTAAACAGCTAGCTTTTTATGAAGATGAGGTGGAATTTTAACATCGACTTGAATACAAGGCATGAAAACAAAGTTTAAGTACTCTAGAAATGATACCAAAAGTTTAACAATAAGTATCTTTATACACAGAATATAACTCTGCTGTCATGCTTGTTAATCTAATTAAGCTGTTACGCATTTAATTTGTACATTTACCTAATGACTGATGACTGATGACTGTTAACCGTCAACAGTCAACAGTTAACAACCATCAAGAGTGTTTATATACTTTAGACGCGCATCAGCTTATTTAGCTTTTTTGATTGAGATAGGTATTAGGTAGGCTAAAGATGATGACTAATTTTCAGAAAAACTAAAAACCTCTTTCAAAGCCAAACAGGCTAAGAAAAAGGCATGAATCCAAACACTATCCACCCACTAAGGATGAAAATAATTTTTTGGTGTAAAAACCGACAACATACCTCACTAGGTCAAGAAAGGCTATAAGTCAGTTACAAACTTTGTCAAACCTGTACTTAGTAATCTGAATCGCTAGGATTGCTGAGTGATGTCAATTGCGACTCGACCGCATTAAGATAACCTGGATCATTCAAAACTTGTGCTGGTAATTTGTGAGCTTTAATAGCAGCCTGAACTACATCTTTTGCAGTCAGGTTTCCTGTTTGGTATTTAAATACTAAAGCGCTCCCACTGGGAATACCCTGCTCTTTAAAATAACCTTGATAAGCTAGAAAGGCAGTATTGAAAGGTTGGAGATAGCTGGCCTTTGGGGAATTAGCATGTAAAGTATTAGAGTTAACATCTGTGTTGAGTTGTCCGCTACTATTGTTAGTATTAACTGTTTGAGCGCCAACAATTTCAGGTATAAAAGCAATACAAGCAACGATAAGCGCAGAATTGATCAAGTTTATAAGTTTCATAATTTTTTCCTCATTTGAACTAGGTTAATTAGTTTGATCCAGTAATAAAATCCTATTTTTTGGCAATTTCAACCGCATAAAATGAATTGTTTACCAGCGTTTATCGAAGGTGCGATCGCTCACATATATGTAATGATGATATTCTCTTCTAGATATTTTTTACTTTAGGCTATAAACTAAAATCCAACTGCGTTTTGGCTAATTAACTTTGCATACCAATATGCTAGAAAATCTTTTTGACAAAAGCAAATACTTTTAATTCTTAATTGGATAAATAAAATTGATTGTAATTAATACTGACATTGCCAAGTTTTCTCTCAACTTTACTTACCATTCATTTGAGCTTGGATAAACTCTGGTGTAAGTTAGCCGTTAAGGAGGATAAAATAAGCTGAACGTGTCAAAATGTTAAGTGTATAGTTTATTTGCAAACTCACTTATGCCAAAAGCAATTTGGAATGGCGCAGTTTTAGCCGAGAGCGATAATACCGTAGTTGTGGAAGGCAACCATTATTTCCCTGTTGACACCATTAACAAGCAGTATTTCACAGAAAGCAATACTCACACCACTTGTCCCTGGAAAGGTGTCGCTAGCTACTACAGTATCGACGTTGATGGACAAATCAACAAAGATGCTGCTTGGTACTATCCCAGTGCTAAGGAGAAAGCTAAGAATATTGAGGGTTATGTCGCCTTCTGGAAGGGTGTAAAAGTTGAGGCTTAATAAGGGTTCCTGAAAGTATTTTAGTTTCAGGGACATTGATATTATGTCCAGCTAATTGCCCATACATAAGATAATTAGCCCGCGCAGAGAGAAGTCTGAGCGGGCTTCGTATTTAAACTATTTGCGAATTTATTTTAAAAATTCAAAAACTCTGGGATATTAGTCTTATATCTTTTAACTGAATATTAATCATTTTATAAATTAACTTTTGTTGGTTTTAGCCATGCAAAAACCTGTGTAACTGTTAAAATCAGTTGCAAAAATTCAGGTACAGGCAATACTTCATCTCCAGTCATCTCTATAGGTTGCTGTCCTGGCAAAAATACTAATATTAAGCGTTCATCTGGATCGATTAACCACCCTAATCGAGTACCGTGTTTTAGACAGTGAAGAATATTTATAATTACCTTAGTTGTATTCTGTTCTGGTGAAAGAATTTCAATTGTCCAATCAGGATAAATTCCAAAGGTATTTTCAATTTCCCCATTAGCATCAAAGGGAATCCGCTCCCAAGCAAATACACTCACATCTGGTACAATCGAACGTCCGCCAAAAGTACAGCGTAATTTTGGAAAAGCCAAAGCAATTTCTTGTTCTTCAGCAATTTGGCTAATTGCGTTACAAAGTTTTAGTTGTAGCCGGGAATGTTTGCCTTGTGGCATTGGTTTCTGGTAGATACGACCATCTATAAATTCACTAGCAGGCTCTGTTTCTGGCAGTTTGAGGAACTCTGCTAAGGAGATAGATTTGTGCAGCGTACTTGTCATAGCTGTGCAAATGCCATATTTGATTGGAATCTTAGCATTTTCTGTCCTTGGATTTTAGGAAGCGAGTCTATTCTCCTTGATGTTGCTGCTTAAAAAAAGCGGTTCACTTTGCATCAATACCTTTCCACAGTTTAGATACAGGTACACTATTTCCGGTCATCGCATCGTACCAACCTTGACGAAAACTTTCACAGGCGGACTCAAAAAGTTCATTATCCTCTTCATTCTCTTCCGTGATTAAGACAATGGCTCGGACGCGGCTGTGTTTTGCTATAGTCAACGGCTTGTCTAAAGAAATTTGACCCTATTCGTTCACGGTTCCGTTGACTTCAATTGCTTTCATTGTCGTGAATCAGAGTTGTGCTGTTAATAGTATAGGACTTGTATATATAAGTTTTGCTTAAGCTATGGTAACGATCGCATAAGCGTTGTCACAAATAGATAAGCTCTGGTAACGAAACAACTTAATTGATAAGTTTTGCTTAAGCATTGTTAACGAAGACATAAGTTTTATCACAAAAACACAAGCATTCTGGACGAAACAACTTGTGTTCTGGACGAACGGACAAGTTTTCTGTAACAACGGATAAGCATTCTGGACGAAACAACTTGTGTTGTGAACGAACGGACAAGTTTTCTGTAACAACGGATAAGCATTCTGAACCAAACAACTTGTGTTGTGGACGAACGCACAAGTTATGGTAACGAAAACAACTTTATTCTTAACGTCCGCTTCTGTTTTGGTAACAAATTGACAAGCTGTTGTTATCGCGGCAACTTTATTTGTAACGTCGCTGCCGCAAAAGTACTTAAATTATTCTTGTGAGGAGGATTTTCTTTAAGCTTCGCATCGCACCAGTAGCAAAATTATGCTGATGCCAAGCTTGATAGAAATCGGGGTAAGGCATATTTTGGGCGCATTCCCAGACGACTAAATGGCAGTAACTATTATTTAATTGCCAATAACCGCTTAAAGCTTTGACTACCTCAAAGCGATGCTTATTATCCTGTAGAATTTTGCTTAAACTTGATGCTGCCTGCCAACGGGTGTAGTCATCCACAGTAGTTGATTGCAGCAGTTGCACCAAGGCGGCGATCGCAATTTCATTGCCTGGGTCGATTTTCCCTAAGCTTTCTGCTGCCCGCCAACGGGTGAAGTCATCCACAGTAGTTGATTGCAGCTGTTGCACCAAGGCGGCGATCGCAATTTCATTGCCAGTGCCGATTTCCCCTAACCTAGATGCTGCTTCCCTACGGATGTCGTCATCCACAGTAGTTGATTGCAGCAGTTGCACCAAGGCGGCGATCGCAATTTGATTGCCAGTGCCGATTTCCCCTAAGCTAGATGCTGCCCGCCTACGGATATCGTCATCCACAGTAGTTGATTGCAGCAGTTGCACCAAGGCAGCGATCGCAAATTCATTGCCAGTGCCGATTTGCCCTAAGCTTTCTGCTGCCTGCCTACGGGTGTAGTCATTCACAGTAGTTGATTGCAGCAGTTGCACCAAGGCGGCGATCGCAATTTCATTGCCTGGGTCGATTTTCCCTAAGCTTT